>JBKJIA010000205.1:0-7668 GCA_046598735.1 Polyangiales bacterium | reverse complement strand
GCGCCAGCGGAACGAAGTCTCCTCGGAGAAATCGGAGTACGCCTCCCAGCGCGCTCCAGGCCCCCCGCACGCGACTTCGCCAGTCAGCACAGGCTCGCGAAAGGCAACCCAACACTCAGCCGCGCGAAAGCCCCCGCACGCGTGCGAGGTCTTCCGCCGCCATCATCACGTCGCCACTCAACGCGTTGACGGCACGCTCGGTACTCCTGCACGGCCCTGGTTTGCATGGCTTCATTCATAAGGTCACAAGAGCTCGACGAAGATCATGCGCGCTACGTTGAAGTAGACGAGTAACCCCAATACGTCCACGAGCGACGCGATGAACGGGGTCGACGAGAAGGACACCCTTGAACAAAGCTCAAGGCCCCGCACGTTGGCTTGCCAGGTACCGCAAGTAAGGTGCCGAAAAATCTTGTCTTCTTACTATTTTATGGTTGAGCGCATGAATGCCTCGCTGAGACACTCAGAGCCGATGCGATTCCAAGGTTGGGTACTTCTCAGGTTTTCTCTGCTGATCTTTGCGCTTTCGTGCTCCGACGATGGACCGAAGCGTCTGCCGACGAAGGCGGACTCCGGGTTTGAGCTCGAAAAGCACGCGTTCAAGTTCGAGAACTTCGCGTTCGGATACGACGCGTCCGTGATGACGCCCGAGCTCGCTGCACGCATGTTTGGCGAGAAAAACGTCTGTCAAGAAGGCATGGACGGCTGCGTGCCCACCCCTGATGCGCTTGCGTGGATTGACACGGTGAACAGGGCGATGGAAGCAGGGCGCTGTGAAGGCTTTGCCGTGCTCTCGCAACTGTTCTTCCTCGATCGCCTCGACCCGTCAGACTTTGGCGCCGAGACTGCGAGCGAGCTCGATCTCGAAGAGAACTACGCGCTGCAGCGCGAGCTTGCCTACTGGTTTGCGACACAGCTCGTGCCTGAAGCCGTCGAAAACAAAGCGCTGATGCCGCGCGAAGCGGTGCACTTCATGGCCAAGTTCATGAAGCCCGGCTCCAAAGAGTTCTATCGGATCGGCATGGTCCAGCAGACCACGGCTGGCTTCGGGGATGCCCACTCGCTGACGCCGCTCGGCTTTGCGCAAGGCGAGAGCGCGAACATCTATTACGTGCGCGTTTACGACAACAACTACCCCGACGTCGAGCGGCAGATTCGCCTCGATGTGGATGCCAACACCTGGGAGTACAAGGGTGTCACGAGCGAAGGGGAAGTCGTCTTCAAGGGTGGCGAAGACCTCGGCAATCCGCTCTATTTCGCGCCGACTGCCGCACGTGACGGCGAGCTGCCATGCCCGTTCTGCACTGACACCGGTACGCGCACGATCACGGTCCACGGTGCGCAGCCGCTCGTCACCACTGGCGACGGCAACCAAGTCGGCATCAAGGATGGTAAGGTCGTAGAAGGTGGGGGGAGCAAGGTCTCGCCCGGTTTTGGAATCTGCGCTGGCGCCAATGCGACCATTCAGCTCACGGCCAAAGCCACGAGCGATATGCCGCTCGAGATCGCGGTCAACAAGGGCGAAGGCGCGCGCCAGAGCGTCTCGGTGCAGGGCGGTGCGCTTGGTACGGTGAACGTGTCCGGCGAGCTGAGTACGGGCAGCAAATCTGGACAGATTCAGGTCAGCCCAGACAGCGTCTCGGTACAACCTGCGGGCGGCAGCTCGAAGGTGAGCTTCAGCGTCGGCAAGACGATCGTGGAGCTCGATGTGTCGGGCGATGCAGGCAACGTGACCGTGACGCGCGACCCGAACACCGGCGAGCTGACGGTGAAGTCAGACAAGGCCGATGGCGCGCGCATTACTGTCACGGTGACCGACAACAGCAGCCCATACTCAGACAAGAAGCCAACCACGTCTTTCAGCATCGATGGCAGCGACAAGTCGTCGGAGCTTTCGATCGCGCTGCCGAAAGGCGGCTACAGCGGCGGCGTGATCGAGGCCAGCGTGACGGTCGACGGCAAAACAGAGCCCGTTGCCGGCGCGCACTGCAACACCGGCCAAAAGGACAAAGACGAAACCGACGTCGACTGCGGCGGAGCCACCTGCGGCGCGTGTAGGCGTGGAAAGGCGTGCCTCGAAAAGCGTGACTGCGCGGTGGGCACGTGCGCCAGCGAAAATACCGCCAAGCCGAACACCTGCGTCGCTTTCTGCGAGGACGGGCGCAAAGACGACTCGGAGACCGACTTCGACTGTGGTGGCTCGTGCGCCCTTGAGCATCGGGGCAGCCGTTGCGCGATCGGTAAGGTGTGCACCGAGAACAACGACTGCACGATGGGCGTGTACCAAGAGACTTGGTACTGGAGTGTTGGGAAAGCCGGCTATGAAGCCGACGAGCCCGCCCATTGCTTCAAGGATGTCTGCACGCTCACGCCGCGTATCCAAGGCTCTGTGAGCCCGCAGTACGTCTCTGGATTGCAGCTCAAGCTGAGCTCGGACGGCGTAGACCAAATCCTTACGGTCGACGGCCAGCTCAGTCAGTTTTACTTCCCCGACGCGCACGTGGTCGGTGACTACACGGTCTCGATCGCCGCGCAGCCGCCAGGTGCGATCTGTCAGATTTCGCAGGGTGCGAGCGGCACGCTGGGCTCCGCGACATGGGTCGACAACATCCGCGTCGCCTGCGTGCTTGGCAAAGACACCTGCGCAAACGGCAAGAAAGACATCGACGAAACTGACGTCGACTGCGGCGGCAATCAATGCAGGCCGTGGGGTAAGTACTGCGGGTTCGATAAGAGCTGCGTGTCCGACGCAGACTGCGGCAACCCCTCCTACTCACGGATCTGCCTCAATAATACCTGCAAGCGCGCGTACGGCTTCTCGGGCGGTGCGTCTGCGACCGTGCCCGTGACCGTCGAGCTTTCGCCTGGCGGTGACTACTCAGGTCCGAGCAACGCGCCGCAGCAAAGGGTCGTACCTTACGGTCAGACGAAGCTTGAGTTCGCACAGACGCGCGTCACCGACGCATACAGCCTGAGTGTCGTGCCCCAGAACGGCGTCACGTGCACGTTCAGGAACTTGCCGGCCTCGCCGCTGACGGTACAAAGCGACTGGATCAGAGGCTGGGAGTTGCGCTGCACGTCATGTGCAAATGGAGCCAAAGAGGCCTACGAGACCGACGTCGACTGCGGCGGCAGCGACTGCCGAAAAGAAGGTAAGAAGTGCGGCGCGGACCAGGGCTGTTTGTCTAGCGACGACTGCACGTCGAACATCTGTACCAATCGTAAGTGCGGGCTCCCCCCCTGCAACAACGGCATCAAAGACACGGGCGAGACTGATGTGGACTGCGGCGGCGGTTGCGTCTCGCTCGGTAACAAGTGCAACCTTACCAAAGGCTGCAGTGCGGCCACGGACTGTACGAGCGGCATCTGTGACACGACGGCCAACAAGTGTGTGAGCTGCAGCGACGGCATCAAGAACGGCACGGAAACCGGCACCGACTGCGGCGGCACGACGTGCGTGGCCGCGGGTAAGACGTGTGCGGTCGACGCATCGTGCAATGTGCACGCCGACTGCAGCGCGGGCAGCTGTGACAGCACGCTGAAAGTGTGCGTGAGCTGCAGCGACGGTGTGAAGAACGGCAGCGAAACCGCGACCGACTGCGGAGGCGGCTGCGTGAGCCAAGGTAAGACTTGCGCGCTCAACGCCGCGTGTGCGGTCGATGCGGACTGCGGGACTGGCATCTGCGATGGCACATCCAACAAGTGCGTGAGCTGTACCGATGGCACCAAGAACGGCAGCGAAACCGACGTGGACTGCGGCGGATCCGATTGTCGCGCGCAGTTCCCATGTGCGGCGAATAAAGGTTGCTCCGTCAGCGCCGACTGCGACCAGGGCACAAACTGCAGCAGCAACATGTGTGTGGCTGCGAAGACCTGGAGCCAGGTTACCGCGAGCGCATTTAGCGCCACAAAGGTCGAGGACGCTGCGGCGGTGGCGTCAGATGACATCTGGGTGAGCGGTGGTGACTATCTCGCGCACTACACCGGCACGTGGTCTGAACAGCGGCCACTCGGCGCAGGCACGCCGATCACGGGCATGTTCGCGCTCAACGACGGCATGGGCACGACGAACGTCTGGGTGCTTGCCGACGACAACGTCATCAGCGAGTGGAATGGTGTCGACTGGTTCGCCAAGGTCATCAACTTCGTGGGCTCGTCGTTGCCGTTTCCGAAGCTCAACGACATTCACGGCACGAGCGAGTGGATGCTCGTGGTGGGCTCAGAAGGTCAGATTGCTGAGCGCGATGGGTTGACGGGCGAATTCTCGTCGCTGTTCGGCGGTGGCGGACCGACGCAGATGCCGCCTACGTTCGAAGATCTGCACGCGGTGTACGTGCTCGATAACAACCACGCGTACGCCGTGGGCGCCAAGGGCACCATCGTGACGTTCGACACGGGCCTCTGGAAGACCCCGACTTCGCCGACGAACACTGCCTTGCGCGACGTGTGGGCCATCGCCTCCGATGACGTGTGGGCCGTCGGGGATGGCGGCGTGCTCATCCACTACGATGGGCAGAGCTGGTCGCTCGTCGACACTGGGGTGACGCGCAACCTTGCGAGCGTGTGGGCCGCGGATGCCACACACGTGTTCGCAGTGGGTGCGGGAGGCACGGTGCTCTTCACCGATGGCCAAAATCTGAGTGTTGAGTCCGCCGGCACGAGCGCCGATCTCGGCGTGGTTTTTGGCTTCGACACAACACGCTGGGCGATGGGCACGAACTCCGTGCTCATCCAAGAAAACTGAGCCTGCAGCATGGGGGATGCGCAGACCATGGGTCACAACGATACCAATTCATTATCGACGCCTCGCGTGCTGTTTGCCGCGTGTGTGTTAGCTGGGCTCGCGGCGGGCTGCGGTGACGAAGAGTCGAGCAAAGAGGCGAGTGGCCAACCACCCGTGTTTGCTGCGGCCGATTCGTCGAAGAGCTGCCCGCCAGGATACGTCGGCTGGGACTTCGCGACCGGTGGCAGCGACCCGCTCGCGCCGGAACTCATCGACGTGCTGTCGATCTCCTGCGAGGGCTTGTACAGGGGCCTAAGGCCCGAGGAGGAAACTCGCTATAAGGATGACCTCAGGACGAGCTGCACGGGCTTTCAATCGTGTAATGCCTATTTGCCCTGTGAAAAATCCACCGTGACGTGGAAATGCGGAGAGTCCGACGTGGAGCTCTCGCGCACGGTCATGCGCGACCCTAACTTGACAGGTAACTACATCGACCTGTCCTGTTACGTGGCCGTCGACGCCGACGCTGGGGTAGTGGGTTCCACAGAAACTCCCGTGGGTAAGGCGTGCGTACCGAAGACGTGCCCTACTGATTCGTACCGCGACGCGAACATGCAGTGCGTACCCGGTCCAAAACAAAAACCCGAATTCTACCTATTTGGTCCGCCCATCGCGGTTCCACTCCAAAAGACCTCCGCCAATGAAAATGCTGAGCGCTTGGTCGGCGGTACGGAGTACCTGTTTGCAACCACCCTGTACACCGGCCGCTTCGACCTGGTGCGGAGCGTGCCATATCAAATCCCGCAGGGGCGGCTCACGTTCTGGTTTGCCGATGAATACGTGCGCAAAAACGGCAGCCGTCCACCAGTCCAAGGCTTTCGTTGCGCCGCAGCGAGTGCGGAAGTGTCCCCAAGCAACATCATCAGTAGTCATCCGAAGCTGTGGTTTGGCGCGCCCAAGGACACCGGTTACGTGACCGCCCGCTCGACCATCTCTCCAGAGTGCATCAAGCAGGAGTTCGTCGAGCGCGCCAAACAAGACGCGGCCCGAAGAGCAGGTGTCGCGCTCGCGGATTTCGAGCGTGACTACAGGCTCGAGCGCTTGCGACTGCACACGTCGTTCGATCTCGAAGGGCGTACGATCGTGCCGGACAAACTGGCGTATATGGTGGGTAATATCGACGCCACGTGCGCGCCTAACCCTCCGGGCCTCTTCTATCGTCCCCACCCGACCGACCCGGCGCGCTCTTACATCGATTGGTTTGGGTACTACACGCAGCGCGAAGCCGCAGGGTACGGGTTTCCCACGAAGCCTTACATTGACGGCGGGCCCTCCGTTTTCGACGATGCGCTCGGTGGTTACTTCTACTTCGGGCACTTGAACTGCGCCCGTGGCAATTGCTTCATCCTGCAAGCCAACAACTTCCACTCGGGCGCTTCTTTTGGCACGCGCTCGTCTGAGGTGCCCACGCGCATTCGGGTGGGCGCGAAGTCCTTTCGCGTCAACGACCCCGAGCTTACCGTTCGCAAGTTCGGTACCTCAACGCCTTCGATCGACGTGGACGTTGGGTACTACCTCGCGGGCGGCGACAACAAATCGAATCCGTACGCGTTTGGCGGCGCATCGGGAGGCGGTGCGGAAGGCCTCTCCGCGCGCACGCTGCGAGCAGACGTCTACCTGCGTCCCGACGGGGTCACGGGGTTCAACTCGCAGAGCGCCATGCTCATCGGCTCGGTACCGCTCAAAGAGGGCCCGGTCACAGGCGCGTCGGTCGCTGGGAAGGTAAGCATCGCGCGCTCGAAAGTGCGGCGCTTCTTCGATGAGTGGGCCGACAAAGTTAGCTTCCGTGTCTTCTACTGCTTGTCCGCCAAAGGTCTGTCTACGGTGGCCGACTTGCCGCAGGTCAGGGAGCTGCCGAACGTCGTCAACAACGGCGTGACCTACGGCGCTGGCATCGACGACGATGGCTCCGCGTGCATCGAAGCGGACACCGTGATTGCGCTGACCCGCGACTATGCGCGCACGCCCGCTGATCCCGCGAGTGCCTCGCCCAACTCAGAAGCCGCACGCGACGAAGCGAGTGGCGACAGCAACACCCAAGGCAGCCAAGGCAACGCAACCGAGCAAGGCTGCAGCGGCAATAGCTGCTCACTCACGCAGAACGGCGATATGGCTGCGAGTGGTATGTTCGGCAATACCATCTTCGACGCTTCTACGGAGAGCGACGAGACGCAAAACGAAGATGGGTCAGGCGATGTTAGCCTTTCTGGGAATAGTGAGATCTTTGGCTTCCAAGTGCTCGATTCGCCGGAAGACGAAAGCTTCATGTGGGCGGACGAAGCCGACGTCGGGCCCAAGGCCCTCAAGTTCGAGTACAGCGTGGACTGGGCCGCGATCGAAGAAGCGATCGACGAAGCGATAAGCGGCACGAAGGCCGACGCCAAGACCGGGCGCTACGGCGGTCGCGACGGTCTAGGCATCGCATACGGGTATAAGACGCGTGTGAACATCGGGCCGATTCCGGGCGAGGTGAACGTGGGCGTGTCTGCAGGCGTCGGGCTTGCGATCTCATTCGAGATTGGCTTTGCGCCAGACAAAGACTACCCGTGCATGGTCGAAGAAGCCCCAGCCAGTGGCACGGCCGACAAGTGCTACATGCTGCTGAGCGAAGCAGCGACGCAAGCGAACGCTCGCTCCGAATGCGCTCAGCGCGGCGGCGTTCTGTTCGAAGCGCGCAGCGATAGGGAGATCGCAGATCTACGCAAGCTGATTGATGACAACGGTGGCAGCACCCAGCGCTTCTGGCTCGGCGGCCAACAAGGGTATGAGTATCCAGGTGCTGCCTGCGCGGCACCCGAAAGCGACGCGGACAAACAAGCGTGCGCTCGCAACGCTAAGCTCTCCTATCGCTGGCTTAGTGACGACGCGACGTTTGCGAAGGCCAC
>JBKJIA010000067.1:0-18337 GCA_046598735.1 Polyangiales bacterium | reverse complement strand
GACACCAGGACTTGCCTCGTGTCGGTAGATGCGTGCTCCCAAGCTCCCACCTGGGCGCACGCGCGCCCATTTGTCGCAGGTACGGGGGGGCACTTTCAAGCAAACTGAAACGCGGCGGCTCGAATCACGTTATGCTGCGCCTCTCCTTAAGCGCGGTCATTCCGTCAGAAATCCTCGAGTCTTGCCCGACTGAACAGGAGTCGAGCGAAGCAATCGGGCTTCGCTGCTCAGAACCCGTCGTTTGAGAGTCCCTTGCACATCGTGGAGCACGACTCGCATTTCGCAGGATCGCCACCCGCCGCTGCTCGCGGTGATGGGCCCGCTGGCATTGCCGGTCAGGGTAGCGATGTGCGCGCGACCGGGAACAGCGTGAGCGATGCGCATGCAGAAGCCCATGAGCCTGCCGGCGAGATCGTGCTCGAGGTCATCCCCTCGTTCGCGGAAGTCTTCCGCGCTTATTCGTCATTCGTATGGCGTGTTTTGCTGCGAATGGGCGTGTCGGAAGGCGACGTAGAAGATGTCGCTCAGGAAGTTTTCCTCGGCATCCATCGCAACTTGCCGCGCTTTGAAGGGCGCTGTTCCTTGCGCACCTGGGTCTACGGAATCTGCCATCGGCGTGCGGTCGATTACCGCCGGCGCGCTTATACCCGCTATGAAATCGCCACCGAAGAGCCGCCCGATGCGGGCTCTGAAGCAGACCAGGACGAAGGCATCGACTTGGCACAAGCCAAGGCGAGCCTCACCCAAGTCTTAGATAGCCTCGACGACGACAAGCGCGCCGTGTTCGTGCTCTTCGAAATCGAACAAATTCCCATGGAAGAAGTGGCCGAGATCGTGGGCTGCCCTTTGCAGACCGCATATTCGAGACTCTATGCCGCCCGTCGTAAGATCGACGCTGCGGCGGCGCGCATCAGAGCGCAGCGGAGATGACCGTGACTGACGAATCCAAAGCCGTGCCCATGCTGCAAGACGCATCCACCTCGGAAGATGTGCGTTCGCTGCTGGCGTTTGCCCGTGCACAAGGCCCAGGTCAGGGCGATCTCGATCGACTGAGCAAGCGCATGTCGCCGTTGGTCGGTGTGTCCGTCGCCGAGCTATCCGTGCCGATGGGCGACCTCGGTACTCCGCCGGCCAATCCTCCGGGCTTCGGCCCTGGGATTGCAGCAGGTAAGGGCGCTGCGCTGAAGGTCGGACTGTCAGGTTTGAGCAAGGCGCTCGTCGCGGCGAGCATCGTGTCTGCGGGCGTAGTTTGGTGGGCTATGCCTGCGCCAGAAGTCCGCAAGCCACAACCTGCAAGCGCAAAGATCGCAGCCCCGGCGGTGCACGAAGCGCCAAGAGTTGCGCCCGCAGCATCCGAAATCGAACGTGTGGAACCGCCCCCCACGGTCGAGCCCCTCACGCCCCCTGTGCGCAAGCTGCGCGCGCGATCGTCGGAACCCAAAGCAGCGGCGATTGCCTTGGAGAATCCCTCCGAAATGGAGCTGATTCGCGAGGCCGAGTATTTGCGTAAGCAACCGAGCCAAGCCTTACGCAAGCTAGACGAGCACGCGCGCCTCTATCCAGACGGCATGTTGGCGCAAGAGCGCGAAGTGCTCGCGATCGAGGCTTTGTTGGCAGCCGGGCAGCGCCCCGCGGCCGAGGCGCGCGCAGAGCGTTTGGCGGCGAATCACCCGGGATCGGCGCACCTGCGTCGCGTGCGCGTCTTGCTTGGATCGGGAAGCTCGGAATAGGGTGCGGGCATGTGCAGCCGCGCTCTCGCAGTTGTGTGGTTCGCGGTTGCGTGCAGCGCCTGCGTCGAACACAGCGACCTGGGCGGCCAAGCGCAAGCCACCTGCTTGAGAGATTGCAACGCGCCTGGTGACGGTCCCGGTCTCCCTGATGCCGGTGTGAAGCGCCCCGACTCGCGGTATCCAAGCGTGCCCGCCGATCAAATCCCCGTGTTCATCGAGACGGTTGAGGGCACGTGGTGGGGCTTTGCGGAAGGCACCAATCGGATCGTAGATAGCGATGATCCCATCGCGGAGTTCGAAATCTCGTTCGCTCAGGGTCCCCGTGCCAATCAGGGCACTTTCGAGGTCCGTTGTTTCGACGATCGCACATGCGATCCGTTCGGCTTCGGAAGTGCGGGGGGAGGCATGTTCACGATAGCCGACCTGAGTATTGATGGGCTGGCCACGGGCGAGCTTGCCTGGACCGTAAGCCGTGGCTCGGAAGGGCCTGTCGAAGTCGTCGTTCCGTTCGATCAAATGCAGGTCAATGAAGCAGGGGGGCCCGCGCTCACGTTCGACGTGGGCGGTTTGTACAGTGCTCTGCATTCTGAGCCTGTTTCAAAGGTGGTGTTGGCCTTTGGCATGCGACCTGACGATGCGGCGGCCGCTGCGAATGACACGCCCGTCGACGCCGGTGCGCCATGATGAGTAGATGCGCGCTTCTATTCCTGCTGCTCCCGGCGTGCGTCTCACGCACGACTGTCGGTGCCGAGCTCGCCTTGAACGAGGAGGCAGGCGCCGATTCGCGCACAGACGGCGGCGCGGACGATTCGGATGCGCTGCTCGATCCCGAGCAGGAAGCCATTCGCGATTTCCAAAAGGATCTGATCGGATCCTGGTTCGGAGAGCTCACCCTCGCCGGGATTTTGACGCAGCCCACTGGCTTCGTGTTCGGAGCAGACTCCGTCTACACGTTTTGCACTAAACCTAAAACAAGGTGCTCCGCGCCGGGCTTGTACTTCGTGACCGATCAACTCTCGAATGGGCACTTCGCGGGCGAGCTGCACAACGTCGCCATGGACCGGACCCTCATCGAAGATATGTGGATCGAGCGCGGAGGCAAGCGGGACATCTTGCACTTCTGGCTGCGCAATGGCGGGCTATCGTTCGAAGCGGTGCTGCCGCGCGTCGAGTAGCGTATAAGCTGCGCCGACATGGATGCAGATAAACAGCGGCTTTTGTGCATCATCGTGCCTTGCTTCAACGAAGAGGAGGTGATCGAGCAAACGTGGGCCGCCATTCACCATGTCGTGTCCGATCTCGAGCACATGCGCACGCTCCTCTATTTCGTCGATGATGGCAGCACCGACACGACGTTGTTCAAGCTCAACGCGCTCGCCCGTCGCGATCCCGACGTGCGCGTGATCGCGCTTTCGCGAAACTTCGGTCATCAGGCTGCGATAAGCGCCGGGCTCGATCTCGCGGATCGTCATGCAGACTGCGTGCTGGTGATGGATGCCGATCTCGAGAATCCGCCCGCGCTCATCCCGAAGATGCTGGAGTCCATGGATCATGGCTACGACGTGGTGATGGGCGCGCGCGCCGCAGAACGCGCGGTCCCGTTATGGAATCGCTGGGCTTCGCGCAGTTTTTATTGGTTGTTCAATCGGCTTTCGGACCTGCCGATCAAGGCCGCAGCACCTGATTTTTTCTTGCTGTCGCGCCGCGCGCGTGAGGCTTTGGCGCGCATGCCCGAACAAAGACGCTTTCTGCGCGGCATGGTCGCTTGGATTGGTTTCGATCGCGCGTATGTCGAATACGTTCCACCCGCGCGCGCCGCCGGACATTCCAAATACACGTTCGCCCGCATGCTCGAGTTCGCATCGGACGCAGTCTTCGCCTTCTCATCCTTACCATTGCGTCTTGCGCTTAGGCTTGGCCTTACTTTGTCGGGTCTCGGCGTAATCGCACTGCTCGCGTGCGCACTCGCTTTTGCAAGCACGCGCGCCTATTCGCCGTGGCTCATCCTCGCTGCGCTCATCACTGCGCTTGCTGGGTTTCAGATCACGGCCGTGGGTCTCGTCGGTGGCTACGTGGGCCGTGTATTCGAAGAGTCCAAGGGCCGTCCGCTCTACTTACTCAAGCAAGCACCGGACGAGCGACGCGTGGAGCCAGCGCGCATCGCACCTGCAGCAACGCTCAATCCTCGCGCCTCGCGCACCTTGCGCACGAAGTAACTAGAACTGCGCGGTCACTCCCAGGTCGACGTTTGCATTCAAGAAATCCGACTCGAACAGCGCCTCGGTGGAACCGTCCAATCGTGTGATCTCGTAAAGCGTACGAATGAAGGGTGTACCGATGCCTGCTCCCACGATGGCGCGAAATGGCCCCCGCAACCGCACATCGAAACGCAAACGCGCGATGCCATTGAGCACAGGATCGACTTGGTCGTTCTCGCGCGGATCAAGCCCAAAGCTACGACTAATCATGGCGCCCGCGGCAGCCCCGGCACACACCACGACGCCCACTTGTTTGCGCGCGAAGTAAAGCGGGCAGTATTCAAACGTGGCGTACAACAAGCCAAAGTTCGCGCCGCGGCTGGGGTCGCCCACCTGCGTAGCTTTTTCTTCCATGAACGCTGCGCCCTCCGTGCGGAAGGTGAGCTGTGGCGCATACGAAACCAACACCGCGGCGCCCGCCCCGAACGCGGGCGCAGGCAAGGATCCGAGCTCCAAGCGTGCGAACGCGCTGACGTCCCGGCCCTTGGCCTGAACAGGTTGTGCAGCAGCCTTTGGAGGCGTAAGCGCGGGAGGCTCAGGCTTGGCAGGTTTTTCGGGAGCCGCGCGCGGAATCGCGAGCGCACCATCCGGATCGATCATCACGGCCAGTACCAGCACCACGGTTTCTGAGAGCTCCGCGCAGTCTGGTTTTGTCGAGCTGAGATCGCGCGAGCCGAGCGCGACGCCCTCTGGATCAAAGATGCGTAAGGTCGCTGCAAAGCCCTGCGCAGTTTTTTCTGCGCGACCTTCCACGATCAAGCTCGCTTGAGCAGGTGCCGGAAAGACCGCGTGCGCAAGGCGCTCTTCCACGCGCCGCGCCAGGGTCGGTGCATCGATGCAGGTCTCGGCACCGGTCAGGCGCACCCAGTTCAACGCGGCGGCCCGTTTGTCTTCCGCACGTACCTGACCTGATGGCCACGTCATGAGCGCGCTAAGACAGGTCAGACTCGCAATCAGCAGCGGCGCCGGATAGGGGCGGAGCCAAACGTTGCGCACGAAGCAAGCCCGCATGTGGGGCGGCACTCTCGCACATCCCCCGTGGCTCACCAAGCGCGGACACGGCATCTCGCGCGGGGCCCCGTTGAGGAGTCGTTCGGCTGCGCTAGCCTCCCGACCATGGCCGAGACGATCTTTTCGAAAATCATCCGTGGCGAGATTCCCTGTCATCGCGTCTACGAAGATACTCAGGTGCTGGCATTTCTCGACATCAACCCACTTTGCGAAGGCCACACGCTGGTCATCCCCAAGGAAGAGGTCGCCTCGGTCGATCAACTGTCAGATGACGCGGCCGCCGCGATCGGCCGGGTCCTGCCGCGCATCAGCCGCGCCGTTCTCAAGGCTACGGGCGCCACTGAGTTCAACATCTTGCAGAATAATGGCGCCGGCGCGCATCAGGCTGTCTTCCACGTTCACTTTCACATCATCCCCAAGCTCGCAGACGGCCGCGGGCTAGGTGTGGGTTGGAAGCCGACCCAACTCGATTCTGCCCACGCACAAGCGTTGGCTGCGCGCATTTCTGCCGCACTCTGAACAATCGTCTGCAGTGGGCGTCGATTTTGCCGACCGGGCTTGATTCGCAGCCCATCCAAACTCACCATCCCGAGAGCCATGAAAACACGTCTGTTCTGGTTCGGCCTGCTGGCCATGTGCGCGATTGTCCTACCGGTTTCGAGCACGAGCTTGGCCGCGGGCACGTGGGAAATCCGGATGGCGACGATCGCCCCCAAGTCGTCCAAGCCCATGCGCATCCTGCGTGCTTGGGACAACACCTTGAAAGAAAAGACCGGCGGCCGTGCGAGCTTTCGGTTTTACGCGGGCGGTATCGCGGGCGACGAGCGCGACGTCATCCGCAAGATGAAAGTCAGCCAGCTCGATGCCACGTCGCTCACTACGGTCGGCCTCGGCCAGATCGTGCGCTCCGCTTCCGTGTTGCAAATGCCCGGCATGTTCAAGTCCTACAAGGAGCTTGGCGCTGTGCGCGCGGCCATGGACACCGAATGGCGCAAGTCCTTCGACGAAGCCGGCTTTCAGTTGCTCGGCTGGTTCGACATCGGTTTCGGTCGCATCTTCTCGGCGCAGCCTATTGCTCGCCCTTCCGACCTGAAGAAGGCGCGCCCCTGGGTGTGGCGTGACGATGCCGTTTTCCCTGAGCTGATGAAGATCGTAGGCGCCAACGGCGTGCCTCTGGCCCTGCCCGAAGTGTTCCCGGCATTGCAGACCAAGATGGTCGACACCGTGATCGCATCGCCTGTCGCGGCGCTCGGTCTGCAGTGGTTCAACAACGTCAAGTACATGACCAAGCAAGCCGACATCGCTCTCGTGGGTGCCACGCTGATTACGAATCAGCAATTCAAGAGCATGCCGCCGGACGTTCAGGCGGTACTGCTCGAGACTGGCAAGCTCGCCCATCAGAAGGCACTCGAGCTCGTCGAGAGCGAGGAAGTGCTCGCTTACAACGAGCTGAAGAAGCGCGGTATCAAAGAGATCGACCTCGCTCCTTACGCGGCTGAATGGAGCAAGGCTTACGCGGATCTGCGCGTGCGCCTCACGGGCAAGCTGTTTACGCCCGACCTTCTCGATCGCGTTTCCAAAGCCGCGGCATCCGCGACGAAGTGACACTGCGCGCGGGCTTGTCCTCGGGCTTGCGCAACACGCGATCGAGCAGGGCTTCGTTCTCGCAGACCCACTGCATGAAACGCCGCAAGCGCTGGGCTTTTTCGATGCTTCTGGCGGACGGACTGCGCGGCGTGCGGCCGAAGTCGAGCGCTTCGATCTTGGGCAGCATGTCTTGCTCGACGCAGCCTTCCAGCGAGAAGACGTAGAGTTCGCGGCAGTGATGTGAGGCCGCGATCAAATCGCTTTCGAGCTCGGGCCATTTCAGTTTGGGCTCGATTTCCGGCTTGTCCGCATTGACGCCGCCACCCGTCACACCGAGCGCGATGTGGCTGGTTTCGGGGAAATAGCCGCGGATGCCTGCTTTTCCGAAATAGCTTTGGTAGAGCATCAGCACTTCGGCATCGTCGTTTACGTTCACGATGCCGAGGGAGCGCCGCAACAGTGAGCTGCGCGCTTTGCGTTCATCGACGATGAGCGGGAATTGATAGCTCTCGACGCTGCGGCCATCCGCGCGAATCTCGCGGACCAGCTCGCTGTAGATGTGCTCGGCGTCGGCCACGAGCTCGCGTGTGCGGCGCGTGCGCAGGCGTTCGAGAATGCCTACCAACGGGTTTGCACGCAGTTGGTCGACGTGCGCTTTGGGCGCTTCAATGTCGAGCCCGATGCGATGCAAATGGAGGTGCTCGCTTGCCGCCCACGTTTTGATTTCGCGATAGCGGGC
Source organism: Polyangiales bacterium (assembly GCA_046598735.1). GTDB lineage: Bacteria > Myxococcota_A > Polyangia > Polyangiales > DASUME01 > DASUME01. The sequence goes on along the minus strand of JBKJIA010000067.1, from coordinate 11,012 downwards.
ACGTGCGAGCTCAGGATTGTCAGCAGTCAGCCAATAACCCACGTCCGGGTCGAGTAGCAGCCAAGCAGTGACCTTGACGCCACGGCGCTCGAGCTCGCGGACCACGCGTGCCCGCCTTCGGTCGAGGTCGAGAATGCCGATACTCACGTCGTGTCCGCCGCGCACCAGAAAATCCGTTACGTCAGGCAGCGCGAAGAGTGATGCCAGCGCATCACTTTCGAGCTCGACGAAGAAAGTCAGGTGGGGCTTTGGCACCATGAACGCCGCAGTATAGTCTGTGGGAACGGAGCTTTAGTCCCATGACGACCGAGACGACCCAAGAAAATACGCCGATCATTGCGCCCACCGAGAATGCCGTGACCCAGATCAAGCGCATCTTGGAGCAGGAGGGGCTGTCCGATCAGGCCGTGCGTGTGGGCATTTCGGACCGGGCGCCAACGGGGTTCAGTTACCAGCTTGAGTTCTGCGATCAGGCCGAGCGAACCGATCAAGACACGGTCTTCCAGCACGGCGACCTTACGTTTCTTATCGATGCAGAAAGCATCGACGACTTGCGAGGCACTGGGCTTGATTACGTGGATACGGGGTTCAGTGCCGGCTTCAAGTTCGACAACCCCAACAAACCCAAGCTGATGCAGAACCCGATCGCCGTGCGCGTGCACGAGGTGATCAAAGAACGCATCAATCCAGGCGTGGCCTCCCACGGCGGCAATGTGACGTTGCTCGATGTGCGCGACGGGACCGCGTACGTGCGCCTGGGCGGCGGTTGCCAGGGTTGCGGACACGCGGATGACACCGTCAAACAGGGCATCGAAGCCATGATCCGCGAAGCGGTACCCGAGGTGCACACCGTGTTAGACGTGACCGATCACGCCGCGGGCGAGAACCCTTACTATCAGGGCTGAGGCTTTGCGCCCGACGCGTCCGGGCTGAGCTCCGTTCATCAATGACGGAATCGCACGCAGCTCTGGCGTGCCATCGGATCTGACGCGATGCGTTATCTCAATCTTTACTTCGCCTGTTCAGCCCTACAAGACAGGCGATCACAACCGTGCACACCGGGCTGTGCCCAATGTCTCTTGTCAGAGCAGTCCGGACTTGTCTATACGTGTAGACGGTTCGATTGAGACAGGTTTGTTACGGGTTGACTTGCCTTGGCTGGCTTTGCCGCATGTCCCTCGCTGCGGCGTGATCGAGGTTTCAGATGGACGTTCAACTGCGCGCCCAGCATGGCTTGCTGGCGACATGGATCGCTCTGAGCTGCGTGCTCGCAAGCGTTGTCTCAGGGTGCACAACCGAAGCTGAGCCGGAGCGGGAAATCGTGCAGCGCACGCTAGGCCTCGAGGTCTACATCGTGCTGTGCGAGCATCTTGCCGGCACGGAGTTTCCCAGCGATGTGCGCGGTTTTACGGCCAATACGGTCTGTCATCTGAACGAGCCCGGGCCGCCCGAAGGCAAACGTCTGGAGGCGCTGCGCAAGAATCGTGCGCGCTTGGTCAGTGCGCTCGATGCCGTCCTCGAGGACAGTTCCGTGCGCGGTGAGCTGGAATCGTTCGTGAGTGAGCTCTTACCGTTGTTCGACTTGCCGGCGCAGCCGATGCCGCTTGCCACGCGCGCGATGGGCTCATTACTCGACGATTTTGCCAAAGACCCAGAGGCGCTCGCGGCGCTTGAGCGCATCAGTGGGCGTCAGGGCTACCGTCCCCTAGAGCACGCGCTCGGTACGTTATCCGCTGTCTTCAAGTATCCCGGTTTGAAGGACTTGTTGCGCGAGCTGAGCGAAGCCGTGGCCGACGGCGGTGTGGCGCATGATTCATGGCAACAGCTTTCGCGCTCCGTCGGGATGGAGCTTGCGACTTACCAGACCTTGCCTGCTGCGGAAATAGGCGCTTTGGATGTGGCGCGCGCGCTCTTGCTCAAGGAGCACGAGGGTTTCAGGAGCGCCGCTTCGAGCTGGATGGTAACGCGCGACCGACGCGGCTTTGCGCAGGCTAATGCCATGAGCAGCATGGGCTTCGTCGACATGGATGGTGATGGCTTTTCGGACGTGAACGAGAAGGGCGCCTTCGTAAGCAGCTCGGGCGCGCCCCTTGCGTTGCCCACGCCTTTTCGTGCGCTCGCGGAGCTTGAATCGCAGGCGTCTGTGAGCCGCAATATGGAAACCGGACAGGCGCTCGATCCCAACGGCCTACCCGTATTCCGCTACTTCGATGCAGACCGTACCTTACTGTCTGGTTTGAGTAGTGAGATCAAAGCGTGGTCTGCCCCGGATGCTCAGGGTAGCTCCGCAATCTTCGGGTTCATGGCAGGTTTGCCCGAAATAATGGGCGATGCGAAGACGCTCGAAGCGCCCTTTGGCAGCGGCAAGCTGAGCTACGCAGGCCACGACACGGAGAGTGCGCCGCTCTTGGGTGTGATGGACTTTGCATCGTTGTTCATCGAAGCGCCGGAGCTCGACGCTACGCTTGGGGTGTTCGATCGTCTCGTGACCGAGCACGAAGATGTCGCGGCGCGTTTCGCCAAGGCCCTGCTCGACGCCAAGGCGCGCGCCGATCAAGACACTCAGGCTCACATCGAACATCCCAGCAATTTCTGGGATGAGGTGGTCACGCTCCTCAAGCGTCTTTCCCAGCGTCGTCTACTGCCCGCAGCGCCCGGCGAAGCGGTCGATGAGACCGCGCTTGAATCGTTGTTCCGCGCCCTGGCGGATCCCGCGATTCGCCACATGGGTGGCCAGATCGCGATGATGGGTCGCTACAACACGGTGTGCCGGGGGCCGGCTGCCAAGGACATTAGCTTCTGCATCGACATCAATCAGCAGAACATCAATAACCCGGTCCAGGGTAAGTACACCACGCGCATCGATCGTTCGATGCCGGACCTTCCCTCTAAGATTGCGGCCGGTCAGACCGGCAATACTTCGCAGCTGCAGAATTTCTTACTATTGGTCGGCGAGCTGATGGATCGGCCGCTCTGTAACAAGAAGACGTCGGGCAAGGATTTGCTCGAAGCCATGCAGTGCAAGGGCAGTCCACTCGAAGGCGTGCCGCTCGCGGGCCTGTTCGGCAATGCTTTGATCGGCGACCTCGAGGAGTGCGGCTTCATCAAGGTACCGGACATGGGGCGCGCCTTTGGTGGCGCGATGATGAACGGCACGCCGGACGAGGAGCGCTACGGACTCGACCTATTGGCGTACATCAACAACGACAGGATAGGTGGCCTGCTTAACCTTGTGGGCGCCAACAACTTGCGCACGACGTTCGACGACATTTTCAAGAAATGTAGCGGCGTGCCTGACTTCGATACGCGACCCACGGGCCCTGCGCTGGCGCGTGTGTTGTTCGCTCCGAAGGGCAGCGTCACGCAGATTTTCGGCGACAAGATGTTCCCGCCGGCCACGCTCAAACCTTACCTTGCCCAGTCGACTCTGCGCACGTTTGATCTAAACAATCCGCCGTCAGACTTGAAGTTGGCCGATGTCTTTCAAGGTTCGTTGCCCGCATGGGAAGTACCCTGGCAATTCGGCGATGCCAAATCATCCGCGTTGATGAACAGCATCGTGCCCCTGATGCGTGCACTCAATCAGCATGACTTCTTTCCGTACAAGAACGAAGCCAAGCGCAGCGCCGGTGCACCTTACTTTGATAGCGACCAATACTTATTCAACCCGCTCGTGGGTGCGTTTGCACTGCACTACCCATCCAAAGCCTCTGGGCGTCAAAGCGCCGACTCGCTCAAACCTAACTTCTCGCATATGTCGAATTTGGCCTCCTATGAGGGCATCTTGGTAGACATGTTGGGCGAGCCCGATCTCAAGCCCAGCGACTACATCTCGCAGGAACAGGTCGATTGGTGGAATGCTCAGCCGAACATCGGCCTGTTCCTCGCGCTGCATGACTTTCTCAGCACGCTCGATGCGATGGAGCTCGAAGGCGGCCGCGATGGCATCGACGTGTTCGCCGAGCTCGCCGAGCGCATGCTCAATCCTCACCTTTACTGTGCTCCCGATGCAGTGTCGTACGTTTCTCTCGAGAGCGCGCCAGGCGCACGCGATGGGAAGAGTGCCTGCCACTGTGATCGCAACGGGGATGGTAAGCCTGACGAGGGTGCACCGGCGGGATGCGACAAGCTTACTTTGCGCAAGCCGCTGACGATGCGCGGCAGCGCAGGCCAGGACTACGTGGTCTGGGAGCTCGGCGAAAAATACGATGGCGTCACCGACTTGATTCCGACTGACAAGCGCGCTGCGGGACCTTACCAGCCGCTTGCGCCCATCGATCTCTTGCTCAAGGCGCTCAACGATTTCGACGCCAAGTACGACGCCAACGAGCCGGTAAAGGCCAAGTGGCGAAGCGCGCGCAGTCGCATGATCGATGTCTTGTTCCAAACGGATGGTCAGGTCTTCAGCAACCCGCACACGGTGCCGCTCTTGCGTACCTCGATCGCTTGGGGCCGCGAGCATGTGAAGGGTTACCGCGATCAAAGCAAAGGTCAGGACGCAGTGCGCGCCTGGAGTGCGACCTTACCTTCTCGGTTTGGCTCCTTCGTGCAAACTCCAGTCATGGCGTCGACCCTGGCGTTGCTGGCCGACATCCAGAAATCGCCCAAGCTAACGGCCGAGATGAACGCGTTCATGGCGCACATCTTCGACGCCAGCGCCGATCCCAAGAGCGATAGCTTTCGCGCCATGATCCTGGTGCTGGTCGACGCGCTGCAGCTCATGCGCGACGGCGAAAACATGTCGCCTATCATGCGGGCTGCCAGTCGCACCTTTGCTCCCGATGTGGCGGCAGTTTTGGCGGGCAAGCCAGCGCAGCAGACCGTTCCAACAGCCCTCGATCGTGTCATGACGTTCATGCACAAGGCAGCGCTGCAAGACGACAGCGGCACGTTAGCCAAGCTGCTGGGTCGCAGCGTATCGCTCGATCCCAAGCACGCGGCAGGGCAGGTCGTGCCCCTCGAAACGCTGATCGACGTACTTGGCGAAGTGAACCGCGCCACGCCCGCACAAGGCGGCCCCCTCGATCGCAACGACGTGAAGATCATGCTCGGTCAGGTGTCGGAGTTCTTGTCCAGTAAGACCGACGGCATGGAGCGGATGTACCAAATCATTCAGAACCGCTTCCTTCATCCTGAACAGCATCAAGCTCCCCAAAACTGAGGCTCCGTGAATTCCTCCCCAGCATGGTCCAAGGGCCTCTGTGCGCTCTTCGTGTTCGCCGGCATCAGCGCCGTGACTCCCACTGCGCTAGCAGGTGGCTTTTACCTTTTGCCGCGCGGTGTACGAGGCGTAGCCCAAGGCGGTGCAGTCGTCGCAAGCAGCGACGATCCCGGCGCACTTTGGTATAACCCCGCCGGCCTCGCTTATAGCGGCAGGCAATTCCTTGCAGACTTTACCTTACCGATCCAAACGGTGGACTTTACGCGCATCAACTCCGGTGGACAGCGCGAGGGCACGGTCTCTTCCACCTCGCAACCGCTGCCCATCCCGGGCTTCGGTCTGAGCGAGAATTTTGGCCTCAAGCAGTGGACGTTTGGCATCGGCATGATGGCGCCCACGGCAGCGCTCAACAACTGGCCGCGCTACGTCGACGGACCGAACGGTCAGCGCATCGGCGCCCCCCAACGTTATACCCTTGTCAGCATGGAAGGTTCCGGCTTTGGGAATCTATCCCTCGGCGCGGCTTACCGTCCGATCAAGTACCTCTCGCTGGGCCTCGCGGCCACGGCCGTGATCGGCGTGTTCTCGGTCGACGTGGTGATGAGCACTTGTGACAACGGGCTCCTATGCAAGCAGCCGGAATCTGACCGATGGGATGCTGACGCTAAGATCTCAGTACCCAGCAAAGGCGGTTTCCCAGCTATCGTACGTCCGGGTGGCGCAGCAGGGTTCGTGATCGACCTGGCGGACAAGGCACCCATTCGCATCGGTGGCTCGGTCACCTTACCCTTTACGTTGTCAGGCGAAGCGCAGTTCGAAGTGAACCTGCCCGATGAACAGGTGGCAGAGTTTCGCGGCGCTAAGCTCTCGAACAACAAGGCCGATTTCGAGGTCAAATTCCCCACTATCGTCCGCTTCGGCATCGAAGCGCGTCCCACCCAAGCGCTGCGCATGGAGCTCCAGGGCACCTGGGAGAACTGGTCGGTCCAGAAGGAAATGAAGGTCGAACCCAAGAACATCAGTATCGAAGCGCCACTGCTCGGCAAGTACGAGCTGGGCTCGCTATCGATGAAACGCGGCATGCGCGACGTGTTCGCGGTGGGCCTTGGCACCGAGTACCAAATCCACAAGCAATGGCAGGTGCGGCTCGGCCTGATGTACGAGAAGGGTTCGCTTGCGGATCAGTATTTCACTATCCTGACGCCGGACACGGACAAGTTCCTGATCGGCCTGGGCGGAACCTGGGCATGTCGGCCCAACATCCTGCTCGATTTCACGGCCGGCCACGTCTTCATGCGCAACCGCAGCGTGCGCAATAGTAAGGTATACCAACCTTACCCATTGCGTCCCGCACCTGGCACCGATACCGATGGCCAATGGATGCCGGGCGAAGCTGTGCCGCTCGGCAATGGTGACTACAAGGTCGAGGCCTCGTTCGTCGGCATCGGTACGCGTTATACCTTTGCGCCCTGGTGACCGTGGCTCGCGTTGTTCCCGTTGCGTAGCTTCGCTTCGGCGATCTGGCCGCGAATCCCCAAGTTGCCGTAACGATGAAACTCGATCGACAGGCTTTGCTCGCGCAAATAATGCAAAAGCTCGTAGCGCCCGATGCCCAATACCTGAGCATCTTCGATATGCGCACCCGTTTGAGTCGACACGTTATCGAGCGCTGGCTCGCGTGAGCCGACCACGCGGATGCGACTCAATTGATGGCGCGTAGCGAGCGCCTGCGCAGATTCCTCGGCCAGGGGATGACCCCAAAAACTCGCATCTTTGGGCCCCTTGAAGCCGGGTGATACCGAGAGCTGAATACGCGTGCCCGCGATTTCGGCGGCCAAACAACTGGATGCGACATCGAGCACGCTCGCATCCGCTGCGACACGCAGTGCGATGCCGGGGCACGGGCGATAGCGAAAAATATTGTCCTGTCCGCGCACGCTCGCTGCCTTGTGCTCGCGCCTGAAGTGCACACTCGCAGCATGTGCATAGCTCGTGACTCTGCGCACGAGCTCCGCATGCACGGCGTCATTGAGCATGGGCCGCAGCGCATTGACGCGCGCCTCGACCTCTGCGTCCAAGCTTACTGTTGGACGCAGCGCAAGCTCGTGATCGCGGACGTGACACAGCTGAGCAACATAGTTAGGTCCACCGGCCTTGGCACCGGGCCCAAAGCCTGACTTGCCGAGTCCACCGAAGGGTTGCCGATCGACGACAGCGCCCGTGATCGTACGGTTTACATACAGGTTGCCGGCCGGCATTTGCTCGATGAAACGCGCTTGCTCACGTTCATCGAGGCTGGCGAGCCCAGCCGTCAATCCATAACCCGTGGCTGCAGCAAGCTCGATCGCGTGGTCTAGATTCTCGGCGCGCATGACCGCCAACAGCGGCCCGAACAGTTCCGTTTTGTGGGTGAAGCTGCCCGCCTTCACACCGAGCTTGACGCCGGGCGACACAAGGCGCGGATTGTTCGCATCCACATGCGGCTCGACCAGCCATGACTCGCCTTCGTCCAGCGTATCGAGCGCACGCTTGAGCGCGCCACTTGGCGGATGAATCAACGGCGTCACGAAGCTGCGCGCATCCCAGCCGGGGCCAACCGGTAAGCTTTCGACGGCATCGCGCAACGTCTCCATGAACGCAGCATCGTCGTAGACTTCCGCTTCGAGAATGAGCAGGCTCGCCGCGCTGCACTTCTGACCGGCATGGCCAAAGGCCGAGTGCACAGCATCGCGAATCGCGAGATCGCGATCGCTCATGGCAGTCACGATGATCGCGTTCTTGCCACCTGTTTCGGCATGCAAACGCAGGCCCGGGCGCAAGCGCTGAAACAAGCGCGCCGTGTCCGTCGCCCCCGTCAGAATGACGCTTTGAATACGAGCATCTTGCACCAGCGCGGAGGCGACTTCGTCTTCGCAAATCACGAGCTGCAATGCTGTCCTCGGCACGCCCGCATCCCACAACACACGGCACAAGCGCTCCGCGACAAAGGCGGTTTCGAGCGCAGGTTTCAAGATCACACGGTTACCGGCCATCAACGCAGCGAGCACACCGCCGGCCGGGATCGCCAGCGGGAAATTCCACGGTGGCGTGACCAGCACACTGCCGCGCGCAGTAAGGCTTACCTCGCGCGCGCGTTCGATCGCAAGGTAGCTCGCGCGATAGTATTCCGCGAAATCGATCGCTTCTGAAAGCTCGGCGTCCGCTTCGATCACACGCTTGCCCGAATCGAGCAGCATCGCAGCAATGAGCGCTCCGCGTGCTTGGCGTAGGCCCTGTGCGACACGGGTCAACAGTTGCGCGCGTTCAGCAGACGTGGTGTTCGAGAACGCATCGACATCATCGGCAGCGCAAGCCAAAGCGCGCGCCACATCCTGGGCGCTGGCCAAGGCCAAACGGTAAGGTGTGACCGACGGCCGGGACGGATCGAAGCCGTCCACTAAATTGTCGCTCTCGGCCCACGCGCCGGCGATCTGAGATCGTAAGGTAACCGTGGCTGCGCTCTTTGCCTGTTCGAGCTCGGCACGGATCCAGTCGCGGTTGTGGCGCACGGAAAAGTCCGTGTCTGCTTCGTTCTGAAAGGACCCGGCGCTGCGCGCTCGCACGTGTCGTACTCGCCTGTCGTAGTTCGCATCGTGGCTACGTCGCGGTGTCGTGCTGGCCGATTCAAGCCGCGCGCACGCTTCGCGAAAACGTAGCCGCTCATGCTCGAACGACGCATCGCCCGGTCGCATGCCAAAGCTGGAGCGTAAGAAGTTGTCGCTGGCCGTGTTCTCGTCGAGTCTTCGCACCAAGTATGCGATGCCGCTGTTCATCTGATCGTCTGCGCAAATCGGCGCATAGACCAGTACATCTACCTGCAGAAGGCACAGTGCGCGCCTGACGGGATCTGCCATCCCTTCCAGCAGCTCGAAGCCCACCGTTTGTTTGGCATTTCGCTCCGCGCGCAGCACCAAACCGTAAGCGATGTCGAACAGATTGTGGCTAGCGATTCCCAAGGCCACCGCGCTCAAATGCTCAGGTCGCGTCGCACGTTCGAGCATGCGTTTGTAGTTGGCGTCGACGTCGCGCTTGTCTTCGTAGATCGGCACGCTCATGCCGAGCTTCTCGCTGTCGACGCGCTCTTGCGCCAGGTTTGCGCCTTTGACGAGCCGCATGCGCAAGGGATGGGCGCCGCGTGCGCGACGCTTTTGCGCCCAAGCAAGCAAGCGCTCCTGCCAGGCGTTCGAATCCGGAAGGTAAGCCTGGAGCACGATGCCCGCGCGCACTTGATCGAGACTCTGATCGCCGAGTGCACGCTCCATGACGCAGAAAGTAAGCTCGATGTCTTGGTAAGCCTCCATGTCCAGCATGACGATGGGACGCTTGTCCGGAGCGACCTCGAGCGTGGCGGCATAAATACGTTTGAGCCGTGTGGCCAGTGTCTCCACGGTGGCTTCGAACGATAGTAAATTGAGCTGACTACCGATCGAGCTTACTTTCACGCTGATCGCGTCGACCTGGCCTTGCGCGGCAAGCGCTGCGTACTTCTTGACGCGCGCTTCTGCGTCTTCTTCGCCCAGCAATGCTTCGCCTAGCTGGTTCACGTTGATGCGGACGGCTTCGCGATGGCGCGCAGCCACGTGTTTGCCGAGTGAGCTCGAATCCGCAGGCAACAACACCGCGCGCGTTTCGCTGCGTACGCGATCGGCTATCGCTTTGGCCAAGAGCTTGGGTGCTACGCGCGACAAAGGACGCACGCCCCACAGGCCTGCGCGCTCCAGAGGCTGCATATATTGCGGCAATCCAAAGCGCGAAATCAGATGCGCAACTTCGTCGACGATGCGCGCCGCGCTCGCGCTGCGATAAAGCCGGTCGGTGAGTGCCGTGGTCAACGCCTGACCGTAAGGATCGCGCATCAGCCGCGAAAGCATGCGCGCGCGCGATCGATCGCTCGGCTCCGAAAGCCCATCGGCCATGGCCACCAAGTCGTAGGCGATGCGCTCGGCCAGGCTTGCGCGCTCGCTTGCGCTCAGTGCGCTCCCCGATGGGATAGCGTCGAGCACGGCACGGATGCGCGCTTCAGGAGTGAGATGAGTAAGGTGGGTTTCGGACACGTAGGGCAGGGTCACGTTCGAGTGTGGATCACCGGGCCCCGACGCGGAACGTGGCGAGACGCTATGTCGAGAGCAGGCTCACATGGTAACAAGCTGGCATGCGCGCCATCAAAGCACTTCGCTACGGCGGACCCGAGACACTCGCCGAACTAACCCTCGATACACCTGAGCCTGCGCCCAATCAGGTGCGGATTCGCGTCGAAGCCAGCGGCGTTAACTTCATCGATGTGTATCACCGCATCGGTCTGTATCCGACCACGGAGCCGGTGAATCTTGGCTTAGAAGGCGCAGGCGTGATCGAGGCGCTTGGCAGTGAGGTTCGTGATTTCAAGCTGGGCGCCCGCGTCGCGTGGAGTGATGTGCCCGGTTCGTATGCGACCCATGTTTGTGCGCCAACGCAACGCTTGGTCGCGGTACCCGATGGCGTTTCATCGGAGGCAGCCGCAGCGGTGATGTTGCAGGGCATGACGGCGCACTACCTCAGTCACGACACCTTTCCGCTCAAGGCTGGTGACACCTGTCTCGTGCACGCTGCCGCGGGCGGAGTCGGTCTGTTGCTGTGTCAGATCGCAAAACGTCGCGGTGCGCGCGTCATCGGCACCGCCTCCACGGATGCCAAGGCGCAGCTCGCCAGTGCTGCCGGCGCCGATCACGTGATCGTGTATTCCGAAAAGGACTTCGGGCTCGAGCTGCTCACCTATACAGGTGGCAGTGGCGTGCAAGTCGTCTACGACTCGGTCGGCAAAGATACCTGGGAG
>JBKJIA010000034.1:0-7130 GCA_046598735.1 Polyangiales bacterium | reverse complement strand
CGCGCAGTGCTACTTCGAACCAGAACTCGCTACCACCGCAGTTGGGCTCGCACGAATGGTTCATGTAGCGCCCTAAATCCCAGCATAATACGCGACGTCCGCGGCCATCATGAAAGGTCCAGCGGTCGAGTAAATCTTCGTAAATCGGAGGCAGGGCAGTCATATCGTTGGCCGTCAGGGCACGATCGAGATCATCGAATACCCACGTGATCGTGCCCTTGGGAATACGACGGGTGGCGATGACGCCGCTGCCCACCACGCCATCAATGTTCACGAGCTCAGTATCTGGGTGGATCATGCGAGCCCGTGCTCCAGCACGTGATAATCACGCGCGGAGGGAACGGACACCGCTCGGCCAGCCTGCAGGGCCTCGAGCAAGGGCACATCACGCGGCCCCATCTTCGCGTAGGGCAGGAGTGGCTGGGGCACGGTGTGGGATAGGGCGAAAGCACTCTCCGCTTCTTGGTCCCAGCGCGCGAAGTAGCGAGCGGCATCGTCGCGCCGGATTTCACTGCGGCAGGTGCTCGCGCCGCAGTAGCACTTCATGGGCTTGATGAGGTTGAGTGTTCCGTACTCGCAGGTGAGCTCTTCGCCCGGCTCGATGTCGCGCACGGCCACTTCGAACGCATCGCCCACGCCGCGACTCGTGGGCGCGCAGGAGTGGTTCATATAGCGGCCAAAATCCCAGCAAAACACGAAGTTTCCATCGGCTGCCTGGTAGGCGTACTTGTCTACCACCGTCCGCAGCAGCGGGTGCAGCGCGTCTACGTCTTGCGGCGAGAGCACGCGGTCAAAAGCATCGAGCACCCAGAGAAACGTGCCGCGCGGGATGGGCTCGGTGGCGAACACGCCGTAGCCCACAACGGGCGAAATAAATCGCAGCTCACTGCCTGGGTGGATCACCTGAGCACTCCTCCTTCTACGGTCTGTACGGTCGATCTTGCTGAAGGTCTCGTGTGGGAGAGTCCGCCGGAGCCCTCGTCCGCACGTTCTCACCCTGACTGTCTCGCGCCGAGAATAAATCGAGTCAACTCCTTTTGTCTGCAAGATCGCGCGACGAATGCAGATCGAATTCGGGAAGGGCCCGCCGGAGCATCCCGATGCGCGTGGAGCAGCAGCCGATTCACAGGGAGTGTTGCTGGGCTGGCCGTGCGGCGCGCGCCTTTCCCGGCGCATTTGATCAGGTGGTCAGCGACACACTGGAGTTCAGCCCTGCGATCGCCCGCTGGCGATTCACGCGCGAAGTGCCCCGTGCAATGTGGAGACCACGACGTCGATCTCGTCCCTTGCGTTGGGCCAGTGCGGAGCCATCCGCAGGTAACCATCCGGTGTTGAGACGGCGATTCCGGCCTGATTCAGGCTGCGCGCGATTGCGATCAAATCCGCTTGCTCCGGCACGCGCAGCGACAATGTCGCGGACCGCCGCTCGGGTTCCTCATGGCGCGCACTCGTGCAGCCAAGCTCGCACAGCGCCGGCTCGAGCAAGTCGAGATAGGCATTTACATGCGCGTAGATGTTCTCGATTCCAAGGCTCAGCAACAAGCTCAGCGACGCACCCAGCGCCGCATAACCAGGCGCACTCAGGGCTCCCTGCTCGACAAAGCTGGGATGACGCATGATGGCGCGGTCTGTCCGCAAGTGTCCTGCGCCTTCCATCAAGAAGCGGAAGCCGTCCACATGGGACGTCCAGCCTGCCAGGCCAAGCTTGAGCGTCTGCATGGCGTGCTTGCGGATGTAGAGAATGCCGGCGCCCTCGAGCCCCATCAGGAACTTGTGTCCCCCTGCGCTCAGGTAGTCGATGCCGCTCGTGTTTACATCGATCGGCACGGCGCCCAAGCCTTGGATCGCATCCACAAATAGTTCGGCACCTTGACGATGTGCGCGCTCGGCAATCTGCGCGAGTGGCATGCGCAAACCGGTTTGGAACTGCACGGCGCTGACCGCTACAAGCCGAGCACCGTCTGCAAGCGCGAGGTCGAGCGCAGCCAAGCCTTCGTCATTGCTGCGTTCAAAGGCTTCGATTGGAACGAAGCGAAGCGTGAGCCCCAAGTCTTCTGCCACCCGCTGCCAGGGCGTGACGTTGGCTGGAAATTCGCCGCTAAACAGCACGATGCGGTCGCCCCGTTGAAACGGAATCGAGCGCGCGATGGTGATAACGCCAGCACTCGTGTTCTGCACGAAACCGATTTCGTCCGCATCGGCGTTTAGGAGCGTGGCGACCTTGGCGCGCAAACCCTCACGCGCTCCGCGTTGGTCGATGGCCGCATCGAGGCCGCGCGCAGCGTAGTCCGAAAGACAATCCCGGCAGGCATCAAGCACCGCGATCGAAGGCGGCGAGACCGCGGCGTGGTTGAGGTAGACCTGAGCTTGCAAGCTCGGAAACAGACTGCGATCGCCAAGGCGTGCAAGGTAAGTCATAGCGTGGCGCTGGCGTCCGTGTCTGGAGCGCTCGGCGGCTGACCAGACGGAGAAGCGGTGCGGATGTACACGCGATGCGTACCGGCATCGAGCGTGATCGAGACGCGACCGCTACGTAAGGTCTCGCCCGACGTAGCGTCGCGATAGCGAGTCCCCTCGGGTGCGACCGAAGTCAGATCACATTCCAACGTTTGCGCGGCGTGAATGTCTAGGTTCACGCACACCAACACTTCTGCGAGCTGCGTGTTTGGATCGTGACGCGCGGCCGCGAGAATCGCGTGATGCCCCGCATCAAAGAAGGCGAGATTGCCCGCTACGCGCAGCGCAACATGCGCGTCGACCAGCTGAAAAAGCGAGCGAATCAGCGGCCGAAAATCAACGTCGCGCGACAACATCACCTCGGATGGCCCGCCGATGAAACGGATCTGCTCGAGCACGCCACGCTCTACACCCTGCACGATGCCAGTTGGGCCTGGACCGAGTAACGCGCTCACCACCAAGCGGGGTGCGGTGGAGCGCACGTCACCATACTCTTTGGCGGGCACGCCGCTGTCGTGGGACGAGATCGGAAAGTAATGCCGCACGCGCCGCGCCGTGCGGTGCAAATAGCTTAGGTAGCTGCGCAGCTCGGGCACGAACTTATGTTCCCACTGTGTTGCTAATATTAGGTGTAAGCCCACATCGCGCGTCAGGCGTCGAATGGACGCCTCATCCGTAAACACTTCTCCCAGCACGATCAGCGCCGGGTAGCGACTAAAGATGCGCCGCATGGCCCAGGTCACGAACTGACGGTGACTCGAGTGCAGATTGTCGAGGCGCAGCACGCCGCCCGTTTCCGCTGCAAAGCCGGCCCAATACTGCGCATAACGCAACATCGTGGCCCACAACCGACTGCCGGCGCGCGAATCGAACGGCTCGTAGTTGAGTAGAGCCAAGTCTTCCCAGCGATGAAAAACATCAGCTCCCTGCCAGCCAGCACGCTTGATGCCGTCTTGTTCATGCGGATCTTCGGCGAGCCAATCGCCGCCATGGGTCTCGGTGATCTTACTGTCTACGCCGATGTGGTTAAGCACCAAATCCACGCACAAACCGATGCCGTGCTGCTTGAGCGCCGTGATGAAATCGCCGAATTGCGCGTGTCCATCGCGGCCATCTTCGGGGTCGAGAAAGCGCGGATCGATCGTGAACAAATCGTATGCGGCATACGGGCTCTCGGAGGCTCCCATACGCGTAATCGGCAACAGGTGCAGCATGTTGAAACCCATGCTCGCAATCTCGGGCAAGCGTGCTGCCCAATCGCGAATCTTACCGCTGGCGATAGGCACGAGGGTATACATGCGCACACGATCGAGGTGACTAGGATCCACCATCACATAACAGTAAGGCACGTGATCCCAGTGCCACTTGCCGAGCGCCCGGTAGCGCACCTTGAAGCGCACCACGCCTGCGTGGTCGCAGCGCAGCGTAGTGCGATAGTGGCCGTCCACAGCGGTCATTGGTTGTGGCTGAGCATGGACGCGTTCGCCGATGCGCGTCTCGACGCACAGGGATACTTCGTCGGGCAGGGCGTTGAACGTGACCTCCACCGCGAGCACTCCGCCCTGCGTGACGCGAGTAAGCTCGCCGGTGCCGACCGTAAAGGATCGCGCAATGATGTCCTGACCAACCACACTCTTCATCGCGCGGTAAGTCTACCGGAGGCGAGCATGGGCCGTGCAACGACTTCAGGCGTGCGCGCGCAAAAAGGCCAAAATTCGCGCATTCACGCGCGCAGGCTCTTCCTGATGCAGGAAATGTCCAACCCCTTGCATGCGCTCGACGGTTGCGTCCGCAAACCAGCGCGAGCCCATGGCGTAATCGTAAAGCTCCGTGCGCATGCAGCCATCGTCTGCACCCGTCAGTGCGAGTAAGGGTGTTGTGATCGGACGCGAAAGCAGTGCGCGCGTCTCACGGCCGCTGTCGCCCGTGAGCTGAAACAACGCGCGATAATAGGCGAGGGCGCTTTCCATGACCCCAGGCGCAGCGAACGTACTTTTGATTGCGGCGAGCTCAGCGTGCGCTGGCGTGAAGCCGGGCGACCAGTCGCGCCAGAGCTTTTCGATCAACGCAAAGTCGCGCGCCCGCAGCGCTCGTTCGGGAACACTGCGCAACTGAAAGAAAAACATGTACCAGGAGTAACGAAGCTGACTTGGTACGTGATGCAGGCTCGTCGCGATCCCGAGCGGGTGCGGCACGGCCATGGTGGTCACGGATTTGAAACGCTCAGGTGCACGCGCAGCCGCCAGGTAAGCTGCGACCGCTCCCCAGTCATGTCCGATCAAATGTGCGCGCTCCGCACCCAACGCATCGAGCATCGCCAGCGCGTCGTCGGCCGCGGCCAGCACATGCGTGTCACGCAGCTCCGCCTGACAACTCGGCGCATAACCACGCAAGGCAGGCGCCACGGCGCGAAAGCCCGCCTCCGCAAGCGCGGGAAGCTGAAAGCGATAGCTACGCAAACAATCCGGAAAACCGTGCAAACACAGCACCAGCGGCCCGTTGCCACAGGCAAGCGCCGGAAACGTCAGCCCGCGCGCCCTTACGCTGATCGTTTCCATGACTGGCATGTTGAGCAGCAGGTGTGTGACGGGCACAAACGCGAGCGAAGACTTTGAACAATCTTAGTGGGCGGGACAGGGGTCGAACCTGCGACGTTCGCCGTGTAAAGGCGACACTCTACCACTGAGCTACCCGCCCAATAACGCCTGCTTTCTAGCAGCAGAGCGTTCGAGGCTCAAGGAACATGCGCTTACTGCTGCGCAGAAGGCGGCTCCACGGTTGGCACGGGAACATTCGCGTCGTCGTCATGCTTTGCGGGCTGATTCGGATCCACGAGCACGCCGCCGACGTACTCAAGCGGACGCTCGCGATTACCAAAGATTTCGTCAGGCTCGCTCAAGCACAAAGCCTCGCGCAGAACCTGGTCCATGTGCTCGATCAACACCACGCGCGTGGTCCTGAGCACGCTACGCGGAATGTCCCGCAGATCCTTACGGTTCTCCTTTGGGATCAAGACCGTGTCGATGCCTGCGCGATGGGCGCCCAGCATCTTCTCTTTCAAGCCGCCGATCGGCTTCACCCGACCACGCAGCGTGATTTCGCCGGTCATCGCCACGTTCTTACGCACGGGAATGCGCATCAACGCACTGGCGATGCTGGTCGCCATCGTGATGCCCGCACTCGGCCCATCCTTGGGCACGAATTCTGGAAAGTGAATGTGCGTATCGACCTTTTGGTAAAAGTCTTCTTCTAGGCCCAGCATGCGATGTCGCGCGCGGATGTAACTCATCGCCGCCTGCGCTGACTCCTGCATACCCTTTTCAAGCAGACCCGTAATCACGAGCTTACCCTTGCCGGGTACCACGCTTACTTCGCACTCGAGAATCGCGCCGCCGTAGGTCATGTAGGCAAGACCGTTGGTAAGGCCGATTTCGTCCTTTTCGCCGGCCTTATTCGAGGTGTACTTCGGCACGCCCAAGTACTTGGGGATCGCCTTCGACACGATGCGATGTTTGTCGTTCTTGGCGGCCTCGCCACCCTTCACGTAATCGCGCGCGATCTTGCGACACACGCTGCCGATTTCGCGCTCGAGATTACGAACGCCGCTCTCCTGCGTGTAGTGATGCACGATCGTGCGAATCGCACTCTCCGAGATCTCCACATCGGCGCCCTTGAGACCCGCCGCTTCCAGCTGACGTGGCACTAAGTACTTCACCGCGATGTTGAGCTTCTCGAACTCCGTGTAACCACCGAGCTGGATGATCTCCATACGATCGCGCAACGGTAAGGGTATGCCCGAGAGCGAGTTCGCCGTGGTCACGAACATCACGTCTGACAGGTCGTAGTCGAGGTCGATGTAGTGATCGTTGAACGAATGATTCTGTTCGGGGTCAAGCACCTCGAGCAGCGCTGCCGCGGGGTCACCACGGAAGTCGCTCGACATCTTGTCGATCTCATCGAGCAAGAACACAGGATTGTTCGAGCCCGCCTTACGGAGGGACTGAATGATGCGCCCCGGCAACGCGCCGATGTACGTGCGCCGATGCCCGCGAATCTCCGCCTCATCACGCACGCCGCCGAGCGACAAGCGCACAAACTTACGGCCGGTGGAGCGCGCGATACTCTTTGCAAGCGACGTCTTACCCACGCCAGGCGGCCCGACCAAGCACAGCACCGGACCCTTGAGCTTCTTCACCAGCGCCTGCACCGCGAGATATTCGATGATGCGCTCTTTGACCTTGTTCAGACCGTAATGGTCCTCGGCCAAAATCTGTTCGGCGTGCGCGAGGTCGTAGTTCTCTTCGCTCTTGTCGTACCAAGGTAGGCCGAGCACCCAATCGATGTAGTTGCGGACGACCGTCGCCTCCGCACTCATGGGCTGCATCATCTTAAGCTTTTTCAGCTCTTTTTTGACCTTCAGGCTGCCCTCTTTCGACAGCTTCTTGGTCTTGACTTTGTCCTCGAGCTCTTGGATCTCATTCTTGAACTCGTCGCGTTCGCCGAGCTCCTTCTGGATCGCCTGCATCTGCTCGTTGAGGTAGTACTCCTTCTGCGTCTTCTCCATCTGCTTCTTGACGCGCGAGCGGATCTTCTTCTCGACCTGAAGGATCTCGATCTCTGCGTTCATGAGCTCGTACAAACGCTCAAGTCGCTTGACCGGATCCGTTGTCTCC
>JBKJIA010000390.1:0-30116 GCA_046598735.1 Polyangiales bacterium | reverse complement strand
ATCACGCCCAGCGCGTAAACGTCCGTGCGCTTGTCGACCGAGGTGCCTGCGCACTGCTCTGGAGACATATAGTGGGGCGTGCCAAAGACTTGACCCACCTGAGTAAGCTTACTCTTGGCGCCACCGACCTTGGCGATACCAAAGTCAAGTACCTTGACGAAATCTTTGTCGCCACCGCGTTCGATCAAGTAGATGTTGTCGGGCTTGAGATCGCGGTGAACGATGCCGATGTCGTGGGCCGCACCGAGTGCGCGGCAGAGTTGTTTGGCGATATGAATCGTGCGCGCAGGCTGCAACGGCTTGCCTGGTTCCACGGCCGCCGTCAGCGAGATGCCGTCCAAGAACTCCATCACGAAGTAGGTCGAGCCATCGTTCAGCACGCCGAAGTCGCTGATATCGATGATGTGATGGTTACCGATGGAGGTGGCCGACTGCGCCTCTTGCCGGAAGCGGGCGACGATCTCCTGGTCCTTCGAGACCTCGGCCTTGAGCACCTTGATCGCGAGTGCCTTGTTGAGCGTAACGTGGCGCGCCTTGTAGACGAGGCCCATGCCACCTTCGCCAAGGACCTTTTCGATCTTGTAGCGACCGTCGAGGATGATGCCAATCAACGGATCAACCGGACCGGCGGCAGGGGGCGTCACAAGCTTCAGGTGTTCGGTGCTCATCTTCGGACTCCAAGACCCATCACGGCGCCCCTTAACATTCTACGTATCATGCCCCCGAAAAGATCTTCGAAATCCTGTCTGGGGTCATCGGAATCGACTGGCGTCTCATGCATGCAACCTAGAAACGAAGCGGACCCCAACCGTGTTCACTTCGTCTTGCCGGTTGCGGTTGTAACGCAGTTTTTCATTAATTGGCCCTATGGAGCCAGGCGGATGGCACGAGCTGCGATCTGAGCCACCAACTATTCGACCTGACTTGCGAGCCACAAGACCCAAGCGGGCGCGTGCTCAGGTGGACACGCGATGGCCGCGTGTATTGGTTGGCCGACACTGAGCGCATCCGTCGCAAAATCGGCCGCGATATGGACGTGCGAGGCGGTCGCAGAACCGCGCACATCAGTGGCTGTTTGCGCATCCCAGATGCCATCAAGCGCGCACTCCTCATATGCACGGTCGGCTGCGATCGATGGACCTAACGCCAATAGTGAGGTCCTGCGGTGTGAACGCAGCTCGTTGCAAAGGGCCCTGAGCTCGGGTGCCACCACGGGTACGCTCGGCAGGGCGCCAGCGTAGACGATGCCGCGATGACCATCGACAGTGACTCGATCGTTTTCGCGCGCGATGACTTCGGTCGCACCGAGCTCGGTCGTACCGACCAAGCAGCGTGACTTCACGTCGATGCGCAGGTCTGCACAACCGATCGCGGCTGGCACGCGCAGGCCACGGGCGATCACGGCAGCGTGCGAGGTCAATCCGCCACTCGTCGTGATGATCGCGCGAGCCGCACGAAATGCCGCAATGTCGTCCGGCAACGCATCGCGTCGCACTAGTACCACCGGCTCAAGCGCCGCACGTGCGATGGCGTCATCGAGCTCGAATACGAGCCGCCCACTGGCTACGCCGGGGCTTGCAGCAAGGCCGCGCGCGAGGATCTTGGTGTTCGAAAGCTGCGCGGGTTCGGGCAGACGCGCTTCGACCAGCGATGCGAGATCCTTGGCCGTGATGCGCCGTAAAAGGCGCGAGAGCGACGCGCGTTTGCCGCGCGCGGCCTCAAGCGCAACGCGCAATGCGGCACGCACCGAGAGCACGAGTGGGCGCGCCTGCACGATCCAGAGCTCACCGCTCGCCATCACGAGCTCGAGATCGAGTGGTTCGTCGGCAGCGTTCGCAAGGCGCGCTGAAAGCTCAGATACGCGCTGAAACGCCTGCGGTTGTGCCACTTCAAGACAGGTATTTTCGCGACCGGGACGCGAGCCTGCCCGTGCGAGAGGCTCAGGTCTTGCACGACCCGACACCACCACCGCCGTGGCTTGTCCCGGCGCATATTCGCCCACCAGGCCGAGCTCACCGCGGGCCGGATCGTGCGTGAACGCCACCGCGCCAAAATCGTCAATATTCTTGACGTTTATCATCACTTGTACGATCACGGCCAGCCAAGGTGTACGGAGGGGCTCAGCACTTTGCGCCGCCAGTTGATTGCACGCCGCCGATGAGCTCGCGGAAAGCAACACGCGGTCGATGGCTTCGAGCACGCGCGCAACCAGCGCGGCCAGATCCCCTGCAACCGTAAGGTCGAGCACCGTGAGTAAGGCGCCCGGCAGCGAGTACACGGGTGACGCTCGTACAGCAAGCGCATTCCCCTTTCCTCGCAGCGCACTGAGGGCTGCCTCGAGTTCGGCCACGCAAGTCGGATCGCGGTCGCGCAAGGCTTTCGCCATCTCGACAGGCACGATGAAACCTTCGGGAACGCGCTCGCCTTGTGCGGCGAGCCAGCGCAACCACGCGCCTTTCTGGCCCAAGCGCAGGATTTCATCGTCTCGATCACCCGCGTCTTCAAGCAGGGAAATCAGGGGGCTCATACTTTCCTCGCGGCGCTAGGCGACGTCGACTGGGGGCGTGTCACGACCGTCAGGATCCTCGTCGTCCTCGTCAGGATCGTTCTCCGCAAGGGGGACCGCGCTTTCGTCATCCGGCTCGGGGGGCGCGGCTTGCGCGGCGTCGGCGTCGCCTTCTGACTCAGTAAGGTCCGATGGCGCGTCGGGCGCGGCCCGGCCTTCTTCCGTGTCCTCGGCTTGATGGGATTCGGCGCGCTCTTCGGCGGTTTCAACGCTTGGCTGTGGGACGTAATGCGTGTCGAGGTTCATACCTGCGCCGGGGACAGGCTCGCCGATGCGACGCTCGAACATGTCGCGACTCTCCGGAGTAAGCTCTGCGAACTCACGCAACGTGGGCAAATCGCGCAAGGTTTTCAGGCCAAAAAGCTCGAGGAATTCGTTGCTGGTGCCGTACAGGATCGGGCGGCCGGCTTCGTCTTTTTTGCCGATGATTTTGATCACGTTACGTTCGAGCAAAACCTTTAGCGCGGAGCCCGAATCCACGCCGCGCACGTCTTCCATCTCGGGCCGTGTGACGGGCTGACGATACGCAATGATCGAAAGCACCTCGAGCTGCGCGCGTGTGAGCTTGGTGGGCTTTTGTTGCACGAGATTGCGCACGAAAGGCCCGAACCGTGGCGCCGTTCGAAACTGAAACCCCCCTGCAATTTCGTCGAGCACAATGCCGCGGCCTTTGTAGTTTTCGACCAGCTCCGCCAGCTTCTTGCGCACGAGGCCCACGTCTTGCCGTGTCAGTCGCGCGAGTCTGACGGCCGCAATCGGCTTGTCCGATACCAAGATCAACGACTCGAGTGCCCCCATCAAATGCTGAGGGTCGAGCGCTATCGTGCCCGCAAGGCCGGGGCCCTCGCGCACATCTTCCTGCGCCGCTTCGTCCTCGTCGTCGGCATTCGTCAGGTTTACTTGGCCGGGACCGATCGGCTCCACCGCGGCCGCATCGAGCTCGGCGTCTACGATGTCGGCGTCGTTGTCCCCTTGATCGACGCTATCTTGATCCTGATCCGAATCACTCATGTTGGGGGTCATCCTCTGACGTATTCAACGGCTCAGAAGGCGGAGAGTACTCGTATGCGCTCGGCGTTGCAGCCGGCGCGACGTAGTCGTAAGCACCGGCCGAGATCGCAGGCGCCGCGGCGCCGGGATCAGGCGCGCCCTCGGCTAGCGCGTGCTCGAGATAGATGGGTGCGTACGGCTCGGTCTGAAAGATGCGCAGCATGCGAGTCTTGGCCATTTCCAACATCGCCAGAAACGTCACGACCAAGTCATAGGACGTGACGTAGCCCTCGAAGAGCTCATCGAACGTCACGCGCTTCTTTTCACGCAGCAGATCGAAGATCTCCGTCATGCGGTCTTGAATGGTCACGCGCTCCGCGGTGATCTCGCGCGAGAAGTCAGCGTTGGCTCGTTTGACCACGCGATTGAATGCGTCGAGTAACGAGAACAGCGTCATGTTGCCGAGTGCCGAACGACCCTCTGCTTCGGTCGCCGGTGCACCACGCGTAAAGACATCGCGTCCCGCAAGACCACGGCTGGCAAGCTCCTCGGCTGCAGCCTTGTACTTTTGATATTCGAGCAAGCGCCGCACTAGCTCTTCGCGTGGGTCGAGCTGATCTTCGGCGCTGTCGTCTTCTTGGTCCGTGGGCGGCGCCGGCAGCAACATCTTCGATTTGATGTGCGCAAGCGTGGCCGCCATGACCAAATATTCGCTGACCACATCGAGCTGCAGCGTTTGCATCGTACCGAGATACGCCAGGTACTTTTCGGTCACGAACGCGATCGGGAGATCGAGGATGTCGAGCTCGTGGTCCTGGATCAGATGCAGAAGCAGATCGAGGGGCCCCTCGAATGAAGCGAACTCCAATCGGAACGTCGTGTCGACTGGCTCGCTCGCCTCGGTCTTGGTTGGAAAGGCCACCACCACCCGCGTCTAATGCCCTTGGCGAGCGCTGTCAATCGCGCTGAATTCCACACGATCGCGGTGCGTGTGCGCAAACGATTTCCGCGCCGGACTGGCGGGATCTTGCGTTAGCATTCAAAAAGGGTGGCGAACCAAGCATCGGACGGAAAGGTGCCGGGCAATCCGGCATATCAAATCGGCGACCTCGCGATCGAGGCTGCGCCGAAGCGCAGTCCGTCTCAGCAGCAGCTGCCTGTGGTGGTGCTGCCAGCTGGCGTGCCGGCTCCGCGTCAAACCGGCAGCGGCATGCAGCCGGTGCAGAAGGTGCAAGACGCGCTGGCTGCGGCGGAGCCCCAGTCCCCCGCCCGTGCGGCTCACGCGCAACCAGCGAACACGCAGGGCATCGCGCCCCAAGGCGGACCGGGCAAAGCGGTAGCAGCCAAGATTGCGGGCGGCGGACAGCTCGCATCGTTCGGCCAGGAATCGAGCCCTGCACCCCCGCTTGAGCTTGAGCTCGACATGCCGATGCCCAGGGGCGCAAAAGGCGGCATCGGGGCCAAGGGTGCCATCGGCGCCAAGGGTGCCATCGGCGCCAAGGCCGCGGCGCCCCCGCCACCGGCCACCAAAGACACCTCACAGATGGGATTTGGCGAAGTCAGCAGTGGCGGCGATGGTTTCGGCGACGAAGAAGCCGGCCCTTCGCTTGAGCTCGCCGAAGTGTTGGGTGCGCGCGGCGAAGGCGTCAAAGGCGGCAGCAAAGACACCAAAGCCGAGGCGCAAAAAGAGCAACAGCTGATCGTCGCGCTGGCCGCCTACGATGACGTGCCGGATGGCTTCGTGGCGTGTGTGAAGTACGCGATCCACGTCTCCAAGCGCTTGATGGTGTTGCGCAAGGACCGCGCAAAAGCCGACCAGGACGCGATCGGTTTGGAAGCCGATCACAACACGGCGCTCGTGCAAATGGGCCAGGCCCTGATGAAACTGCAAACCGATCCCGCGCTCGCACCGCTGCGTACTCGACTGGCTGCGGTGATCGATGCGCACGGTAGGGTCAGCGTCGTGGACCAGACCATGTCCAAGACGCGGGAGCACAACCAACAATCTGTCGCCGCACTCGATCAAGAAGCGGCGGAGATGCGCCAGAATCTGCAGCCGTTCGTCGCAACCGAGCAAGCTGCCGCCCAAGCGCACAAAAAGGCTGAAGACGAGGTCAAACGCGGGCTTGCGATGCAACGCCGCGTGGAAATCGAGCTGCGTGCGCTAACCGATGCCACTTCGGTTCAAGATCCCACGCGCGCAGAAGACTTGCGGGCTCAACTCGAGCAGCGTCGCAGCGAGGTGGCGGCGCTGACGGCGCAGATGCAGCACATGGCGACTGCACTAGGCCAAGCGCGACGCGAGCTTGCGTTGAAGAAGGGCGTGCTCGACAGCATCGAGGATCGCAAAAAACGCCTGCTCAACGAGGCCCACAAGAAAGAAGCAGACGTCGAGGAAAAGGCGAAAGAAGCCGAAGGCGGACATGCGGCCGCGTTGCGCGCTCTCGCCGAAACAGCGCGCGAACAAGGGCTCGCGCAAAAGGTCGTGTCCGAAAAGCTGGCGTGGGTGGAAGAGATCGAAAGCGTGCTGGCCGACGCGCGCAAGGTCGTGGGTCGCTATGATCGCGCGCTCACGCTCTATCATCGCCCATCCGTGGTGCGCGGTTGGGTCGTGATGGGCAGCGGTGTGTTGGTCGTCGTGGCCATGCTCGTGATGCTCGCCCTTACCTGAGCAAGCCCTCGCCGTAGCCAACGCCTTGCGCCTAGAGCGCCGCGACGGCTTCGAGCACCTTGTCCACGTGGCCGGGTACTTTGATCGAGCGGAAGATCTTGCGCACGACAGAATTTTCGTCGATTACGACCGTGCTGCGCAGCACGCCGGTGATCTTTTTGCCGTACATCATCTTTTCGCCCCAAGCGCCGTACTTGGCCAAGACCTCGCCGTCCGGGTCGCTCAGCAGCACGAAGTTGAGCGTGTGCTTGTCGATGAACTTGCAGTGCGACTCGATGGAGTCTTTGCTCACGCCAATCACGACCGCGTCGAGCTTTTCGAGCTTGTTGGCGGCATCCCGAAAGCCCAGCGCTTCGGTCGTGCAACCGGGCGTGTTGTCTTTGGGATAGAAGTAGAGCACGAGCTTCTTGCCTGCGAAGTCTTTGAGCGACAGCTTCTGGCCGCTGGAACCTTGAAGTGAAAACGCCGGAGCCTTCTTACCTTCTTCGAGCATGGAAACCTCACCATGAATGTGCGACCGCAGCAGGACCACGAAGGCGTCGCTGTGTCAACCAGCCCAAGCCTTGTGGAACATCTCGCCCCCGTGACCGATAGCGAACGTGCCAACGCGCTTCGATATGTGGCGGGGGAGCGCGCAGGCCACGTCGAGAGCCATTTTCTCAAAGCGAACTCCCCCGATGGAAGGCGAGCCCTTTGGATCAAACACACGTTGCTGCGCCCTAGCGCGCGGCCCGAGGCGGCCATCGCGGAAGTGTGGGCGATCGCGTTCGAACGAGGCGATGCCGAACATGCTCCGCGGGTGCTTGCGCTCAAACAAAGCGTGCCCGCCGCCGAGCTTTCGTATCACGAGCAGCCGTTCTCGCTGCGCACGAGCTTCGCGGAGCTTCGGCACGGAAGCGCGCAGGGTCGGGTGCACGACACGACGCATGCCCTGTCGTGGAACCTGTCTTACCCATGTCCCGCCGATGCTTACCGTCCGTTCCCTTTCGCGCGCATGTACACAGCGGCATTTCCACGCACCAAGACGCTCACGCCGGTGCCGAATGCGCGCGCGAAGGGATGGTTCGAAATCGATGGTGCGCGCTGGAATGTCGATGGTTGGCGCACCGCGCAAGGCCACAACTGGGGCAAAGGTCACGCGCATGCCTACGCTTGGATCCACGGCAATGCGTGGGAGGGCGCAGGCCTTGCAGAGGTGTTCGTCGAGTTGCTGTCTGCGCGCGTGAAGGTCGGGCCGCTGCTCACGCCGTGGCTCAGCGTAGGAGCGATTGCGATCGATGACACGACTTACCGCTTCGATGGACCACGCGCGCTGCTGTCGCGACGTGTGCGCGTTGACCCCCGATCCTACACCGTAAGGTTGCGCACGCAGCAAGCAACGCTCGAAGCGAGTTTCACCGCGGAACCTGCCAGGATTGCTGGCCTTCGCTACGAAGACCCTGACGGTTCGACTCTATTTTGCCTGAACTCCAAGCTTGCGTGCGGCGAGGTACGCTTGACGGCGAAAGGTCGCACGTGGTCCTTCAAAAGTGAACAGGTCGCGCTCGAGGTGGGGACACGAAAGGGGCATCCAGGGCTTACGATCATGATCTGATGTTTAAGACCCAAAGCCGTAAGGCACGTAGGAACACGACACAAGTCCTTGGTCTAGTGGGAGCGCTGGTAGGCGCAGGGGTGAGCCAGGCCCACGCCGAAGGTAGCCCGCGCGATTCGCTCGCAGCGCTCGTACCTTACGATCTCGAAGGAACGCGCACGCTGCAGGCGTTGACGCTGCTGCGCGATCAAATACCCCTGACAACCGACGTCCGCGAGAAGCGGGAGCTCGAGTTCGTGCGCGCCATCGCGCTCTCCGATCTGTGGCTGATAGGTCAGCATGCAGAGAACGCAGGCCTGCTCGACGGCGTATCGAAAGCTGCCGGGGTCGCGCGCGCAGACGTGCCTGAGCATCTCGCACACGCGCTCGAGCAAATCGACGATCCGGTCGTGGGCGACATCGTGCGCGACGCGCGCTACGCGCTGCGTGCAAGCAGCTCGCAGCGGGATCACAGCGCAACTTTACTCAAGCCTCCGATGGGCTTGCGGTCTGAAGCGGTCTTCGTTCACGCGATCGCCCAAGCCGCGGCTGTGAGCGGCGGCAACGTGGCAGCGCTTGCCAACCTCGCCACCGATCCATGCGCGAACAAAAGCGAATGCAACGCACTGTACGCGCCGTTCGATGCTCAGGGCCGCAAGGCCGTGCGCGCGCTCAGCAATGGGCTCTCCGCCCTGACGCATTTGCGGGCGGCCATGCACAGCGATCCATTCGTAGAGGCCGTGGCACGAAACATCGAGCATGATGCCAGCACGCTCGGTGCGGTGGAGCTCGCGCCGAGTACGCGCCTGTCTGCGACGGATACGCGCGCCCACGCCACCCAACAGGGCAGCACGGCTGCACCCGATATCGTCATGTTCGTGAGCGCGGGCCGCGCCGAGATTGCGTTTGCGCCACGCGTTCACGTGACCAAAGAAGGTAAGGTTGCGTTGCACGCGCTCGGAGCGCCCATGCTGCCCTCAACGCAAGAAGTCTTGTTTTCGGCCACGTTCCCCGCATTCGTCAAGACGGTACCCGAGCTCGTGACGGCACTTACGCCGCTATTCGCGCAAGCGCCCAACGCCAAGGTTTCGATCGCGGCGGCGGCCGACGCGCCCGCACATCTTTGGGCGCGAGCCTTACTGTCGGCGCAGGCGGTACGCTTTCCTCACATCGCCATGCTCGGCATCGACTCGGACGGCGTGATGCGTTCGCTCGAAGTCGAAATCGTAAGCTCGCTGCGTGCGGCCGAGGTCGGCCCTCGTGACTTGAACGTGGTGGTGCGCTTGGGCGGCTTCACGGTCAAACAAGCCGGCCCGATCGTCACGATCCCGCGCGTGAAAAAGGACGACGGGTTTGCTTTCGACTTCGACTCGCTCTTGCAAAACGCGAATCCAAAAGCGGCGAAGTCAGCCAAATTGACTTTCATGTCCGACGTCGCCGCGGACACGTTGGCTGAGACCGCATTCTCCGTGGCGCCCACCACGACCGCCCTGACCGTCGTGCTCCCCTAACCCGGGCTGCAGAATACGCGCGCTGAGCTGCCATGGTGCCTCGTCAGATCGGCGAGCGGCGCCGCAAGCGTGGCTGCGGGATCCGACCAGACGGCATCTTTGCCGCATGAATGCGCGCCTGGTGTAAGCAGTCTCGCCGATAGCCCCACCTAGTGCGCCAACTCACGTATTAGCAGGCACTTAACCGAATCTCTGCACGAGGTTTGCGATAGAAGCCAGCTTGCGCTGGAGAACAAGGGCAACAGCCCAGTGGGCGGTGCGGGAGGAAGATGCAATGCGTAAGTTGATGTGCTTGGTGCTCGTGATCTCGGGCTTGGCAGTGGGTTGCGGCGACAGCAGCGGCGGTTCCGACGACAAGAAGGACGCCGGCGGCGGCGATGACAACAACAACGGGATCGACATCCCGGACGCTGGCTCGCCCGGCGGCGAGGAAGAGGTCCCCTTCCCCGAGTGCCCCCGTGAAGACATCCCCGCGATGTTCGACGCGTACACTGGCCCCAAGACGATGACGCAGGCCGGGTACATGGCTTGCAGCACGAAGTGTGGCATGGACAATAGCTGCTACACGGAAGCGAACTGTCCCGGCGTCGATGCGTTCAACGACTGCCTCAACACCGAGGTGATCGGTTGCACAGCCAAGGCCAAGGGCTCATGCCGCGAGGAGTACGAAAACTTCGTGTGCTGCGCGGACGGCAACAAGTGCGGCCAGGACGACACCGCCTGCATCCAGGGCAAGTGCGGCGGTGAGATCATGAAGATCCAAGACTGCCTACCCATGGACATGGCTTGTTTGCAGGCCGCTGGCGGAACGTGCTTCGCGCCCGCAGCGCCTGCAACGGCAGTCTCGCTCGGCTCGAGCGCACGCACGGCGATCTCCGCTGCGTCGATCGCGCGCGCACTCCAGAGCATGAGCGCGTCGCACTAAGCGCCCTGCTACAGGTTGTTTCGATCGAGCCTCACAGAGCGTGTCTCCGTGGGGTTTTTTCGTGCTGGAGCGTGAGAAAAATGCTGTGCCGCGGTTGACGCGCTGCGGTATCGCACGTTACGCAAGCGCCTTCCGGGGCGGGCCCGGAATGGAGACGGGGGGCATCGCGTGTTGTCATTGGCGGGCGCGTCGCCCAGCGTTCGGAGGAATGTTTAGATGAAGAAACTCAGCTTAGTAGCCGCTTTGCTCGCGCTCGCGGGCTCTGCTTGCGGCAGCGACGGGAAGAGCGACAAGAAGTCCGATGCCGGCAATGCCAACGGTGGCGACAACAACGGCAACAACGTCTCGATCCCCGATGGCGGTGGCGGCGAAGAGGTTCCCTTCCCCAAGTGCGAGCGCGACCAGGTCGAGTCGTACCCGGATTTCGACGGCCCGCCGGTGTGGACGAGCCAGGACCAGATGAACTGCGCCACGGCTTGCGGCATGGCGGCTGAGGCGGACTCAGAGGCCTGCATCATGGCCAACTGCCCCGGCTACGAGATGTTCAACGACTGCGTCAACGGCGTGTTGTTGTCGTGCCTGACGGGCGAGGGCAAAGACGCGGACTGCCGCTCGGATTGGGAAACCTACATCTGTTGCGCCGACGACAAGTGCGGCATGGTGGCCGAGGCTGAGCAGGAAGCTTGCCTCGACAAGAACTGCATGTCGTACATCGACAAGGTGGGCGAGTGCATCGACGAAAATGGCGATCCTAGCGCACAAATTCAGCCGCCGTGTCTCCGCCAGGTGATTCAGCGCTGCATCAAGCCGACGCCGACCACGACGTCATTGCCCAGCCAGGCGAGCCTGAACAGCTTTTTCCTGCGCAATGTGACCAAGCAGATGACCCAGCTTCGCTCCGCTCGCTAACACGAAGTCAGACTCCACAGGAAGGCCGTGCGTCGAAAGGCGCGCGGCCTTTTTGCGCATCAGGGCTGGCGCGTGCACATTCGATGTATGACGGACGAGACACCACGCACTGTGCTGATTGGGGACGTGCACGGCTGTCTCGACGAGCTGACCGCCCTGCTGAAGAAATGCGGCGTCTCCCGCGGGGACCGCTTGGTGTTCGTGGGAGACCTCGTGGCCAAGGGCCCCGACTCCGCGGGCGTAGTCGCCCTGGCGCGCGACTACGGGGCGGCATGCGTACGCGGTAATCACGACGAAGCCGTGTTGCGCTACCTACGCGCCAAACGCGCTGGCGAGACGCAGCCGCGCATCAAGCGAGAGCACGTGTTGATCGGTGACAGCTTGCTGAAGTCGGACGTGGCCTACCTCGAAGCCACGCCTTTTTCGCTGATGCTCGGCGAGCACTTGTGGGTGGTGCACGCCGGCATCGATCCGAGTCGCAAGCTTGCGGCGCAAGATCCGTCGCACTTGATGACCATGCGCACGCTTCGTCCGGACGGTTCGCCTTCGTCGCGCCTCGATGCGGGCGAGCTATGGGCAACACGCTGGGGTGGTCCGGCGCACATCGTGTTCGGGCACGACGCCATCACGGGCCTGCAGCAGCATCCGCACGCAACGGGCCTCGACACGGGCTGCGTCTACGGTCGACAATTGACTGCGCTGCTTTGGCCGGAACAGGAGCTTGTGCAGGTGGACGCCAAACGCACCTACAACGAGTTGGAGGCTTGAGAACACGGGTACGAGCGTGCGCGCGTGATGCGCTCGCAACTGGCCGCGTGCTGCCGTGTTCACTGCCGCCCGGCCTCGATAAGCGCCCGCGCGAAGCGTTGTTAATGCTTGGCTCGGATGGGGAGCCACGCGCTTATCTGAATCGCTGCAGACATCTGCCGATCCCGATCGATTCGGGCTCTCGGCAGTTTCTCAGCAAAGATGGCCAGCACTTGCTGTGCGGCACGCATGGCGCTCTCTATAAGCTGGACGACGGTGTGTGCATCGCAGGCCCGTGCCTGCACCTCGCACTCGAAAAGCTGCCGATCGAGATCGAAAACGGCGAGCTGTTCGTACTTGTTCTGCCCTAGCGTCACGCCGCTAACGGGGTCGATGGTGTCGACGTTTTTTGACAGCGCTAGATGCCTGCCACAGCGCTTACGGGGTTACTTCGATAGGCGGCCGACGTGGCGAGCGGACCCAAGACCGACCACGGCTTGTCCTCGCTATGCGTTAGGCGAGCTCTGCGTGCCGTGAGCACCTCGCACCCCTCGCGCGTGACCACGATGGTGTGCTCGAACTGGGCGGACAACGAACGGTCGGCCGTGAGCACGGTCCAGCCGTCTTTGAGTTGTTCGCATTGATAGGCGCCCAGATTAATCATGGGCTCGATGGTGAAAACCATGCCGGACTTGATGCGCTTGCCTGAGCCACGCGTTCCGTAATGGGCGACCTGGGGCGCGCAGTGAAACTCGCGGCCGATGCCGTGCCCGACATAATCACGAACCACCGAGCAACCTTGCGCTTCCGCATACTCTTGGATGGCGGCGCCGATATCGCCCAACCGTGTGCCGTCTTTGACCTGCGCGATGCCGAGCTCGAGACATTGCCGCGCCACCTCGACCACTTTCTTCGCTTCAGGCGAAGCCTCGCCCACGTAGAACGTGGCGCTGGTGTCGCCGTGAAAGCCGTTTTTGGCCGGTAAATACGAGGTCACATCGACGTTAACGATGTCACCCGCGTTGAGCACGCGAGGCCCGGGAATGCCGTGGCACACGACTTCATTCACGCTGGTGCACACGCTTTTTGGAAAGCCGTGATAGCCAAGCGGCGAGGGGCGCGCGCCATGGGCCAGCGTGTATTCGTGGACGAGTGTGTTGATGTCGTCGGTGGTCATGCCTGGGCGGAGCTTCTCGCCCACCATGACGAGCGTGTCCGCTGCCAGCTCGCAGGCCGCACGCATGCCGATGAGATCCTTAGGGGTCATGATATCGATGCGGCTCACGCAACGCCTCCAACTCGGCAAGTTAGCACCGAAACACGCTGCGACACGTAGCGCTACGCTGATGACACTCACGCGCGACCCCGGCTTGCACGGACAAATAGTAAGGTCGGTCCGCGCGACACGGGCTTGTCAGCTGGGGCATGGGCGCGCACCGAGCACAAAAAAACGAGCCCCAGCGGGGGCATCCGCTGGGGCTCAAGCTGCTTGGCCGGGCACGACCTAGCAGCAGCATCCCGGGAGTCGGGATGCGCAAAAACTGGGTTCAGCCGAAGTCGAGCTCGTCGGATTCGCGGTCCTCGTAGAAGCCGTCGGTCGTGCGAAGCTCGGCATCCTTCCAGAGGTCGTCGATGGACCACCCACACTTCTGGTCTGGCCTGATCTCTTCGCGCTCGAACTCCGCGAAGTTTTGGTAATTCCTGGGTGCCGACATCGACGTGTCCTCCGTTGCGATTCTGAAGCGCCGTGCTGAAGCGCGGTTGCGACCTGGCTGTTCGAAGGCGACCCCCGCGTCGCAATCGGCAACAACCACGTTGTCCTACATCGACGCAGACGCTACCACCCGACGATGGCCGCACAAAAAAATGCGCGGAGGCCCTGGCTTGGCACCCTCACTCCGGTGTGCGAAGGTCGCGCAGCGCATGAGGGAGCGCCCCCAATGGGCAGCGTTGTAGCGATCACGAATCAAAAAGGCGGCGTCGGGAAAACCACGACGGCCGTTAATCTTGCGGCGAGCTTGGCCGTGGCGGAGCAGCGCGTTCTGCTCATCGATCTCGACCCGCAGGGCAATGCGACCAGTGGCGTGGGCGTCGCTCCGCGTACGGTCCAGCAAGGCACGTACGATGTGCTCGTGGGGCGCGCGAGCATTCGCGACGTCGCGCGCAGCACGGACTTACCGTGTTTGCAGCTGGTGGCTTCGAGCCCAGATTTGGCGGCCGTCGAGATCGAGTTCGTGGACCTCGATGATCGTGCAACGCGTCTAAAAGCTGCAATTGCCGCAATTAAAGACGACTACGACTTCATCTTGATCGACTGCCCACCTTCCCTCGGCCTCTTGACGCTCAATGCGCTCACGGCTTCGGATGCGGTGCTCGTGCCGATGCAGTGCGAATACTACGCACTCGAAGGCATCAGTCATTTGATGAGCACGGTCGAGCGCGTGAAGAGCTCGCTCAATCCGAACCTGTACGTACACGGTGTGTTGCTGACGATGTTCGATCCGCGCAGCAATCTTGCGATGCAAGTCGCCGATCAGTTGCGCTTGCACTTCCCCGTCTATGAAACCGTCATCCCGCGCAACGTGCGTCTTGCCGAGGCGCCTTCGCACGGTAAGCCCATCATTCTCTACGACGCCGGTTCTAAGGGCTCCCAAGGCTACTTGAGCCTGGCACGTGAGATCCTCGACCGCCTGCCCGAAGCGGCAGCCTGAGCCTAAAGTGACCATGCAAGATCCCACCAAACGCCGAGCCCTCGGACGCGGCCTCGATGCGCTGTTGCCGTCGGGGGCGCCACCACCACCCGCGCTACCCCGCGAAACGACGTCAGCGCGCATCGAAGAGCTGCATCCCACGGAGGGTCAGCCGCGCCGAATCTTTGATGACGCGAAACTCGAAGAGCTTGCGCAATCGATCCGCGAGCTCGGCGTCCTTGAGCCGATTTTGGTGCGCAAACGCGGCACGGGCGGCTTTCACATCATCGCAGGCGAGCGTCGCTGGCGGGCGGCTCAACGCGCGGGCCTGCATGAAGTGCCCGTATTCGTGAAAGAGCTTTCCGATGCGGAAGCGTTCGAAGCTGCGCTCGTCGAAAATCTACAGCGCGAGGATTTGAATCCGATCGAAACGGCGCGCGCGTTTCAGCGTCTGCTCGACGAGCACGGCCACACCCAAGAGACCGTGGCGCAGCGCGTAGGGAAGGATCGATCCACGGTTTCGAATTCCTTACGGTTGCTCAAACTACCTGAGGGTGTGCTCGAGATGGTGGAGCAAGGCCAGCTGAGCGAAGGCCACGGCCGCGCGCTACTCGTAGCAGGCGACCAGAACACGATGACCAAGCTTGCGCGCAGCGCGATCGAAAAAAGCTGGAGCGTGCGCGAGACGGAAAAAGCCGCGCGTTTTGCGGCAGACATCGCCAAGGCCAAGGAAAAAGGCAAGGACGCGCCGGAGCCGGGCAAGACCGCCAACGTGCGAGATCTCGAGACTCGGCTTGCGCGCTCGCTCGGCGCCAAAGTAAACGTTGCGGATCGCAATGGTAAGGGGAACTTGCAAATCCACTTTACGAGCTACGACGAGCTCGACCGGTTGCTCGAAAGGCTCTTGTCATGAGCGCGCAGATTCTTGATGGGAAGCTTCTCTCGCAGCGCGTCAAAGACGAAGTCAAAGTGCGGGTTGCTGCCTTTTCGGCGCGTTACGGTCGCCAGCCTGGCCTCGAAGTCGTGCTGGTGGGCGATGATCCCGCGTCGCAGGTTTACGTAGGCAGCAAAGAAAAGGTTAGCCTCGAGCTCGGCATGCATGGCGTCGTTCATCGGATGCCCGCCAACACCTCTCAGGCTGCATTGCTCGAAAAAGTGCGCACCCTGAATCTAGACAAGAAGGTTGACGGCATTCTCGTGCAGCTGCCGTTGCCCAAGGGGCTCGACGCGGAAGCGGTCGTGCATGCCCTTGATCCGCGCAAGGATGTGGATGGCTTGCATCCGCATAACGCGGGCCTACTCGCGACGGGTGGGCAGGGTTTGCGGCCGTGTACGCCGAGCGGATGCATGCGTTTGCTCGCCGAAACCGGCGTACCGCTCGAAGCTAAGCGCGCCATCGTGGTGGGTCGCAGCAATCTCGTGGGCAAGCCGATTGCGCTCATGCTGCTCGAGAAGAACTGCACCGTGACGCTTGCTCACTCGCGCACCAAAGACCTCGATCAGCGCGTGCACGACAGCGACATCGTGATCGCTGCGGTCGGCGTGCCGGAGCTGATCAAGGGCGCTTGGATCAAGCACGGTTCGATCGTGATCGATGTCGGCATGAACCGCGGCGCCGACAAAAAGCTCGTAGGCGATGTGGAGTTCGCAATCGCTCGCGAGCGCGCGGCTTGGATTACGCCGGTGCCCGGTGGCGTTGGGCCGATGACGATAGCCATGCTGATGCAGAACACGCTCGAAGCCGCCGAACGCAACGAGAGCGCGGCACAGTGAGCGCGCGAGCAAGGTAAGCCTTACTATTGGCCCGCCAAGAACTGCGCCACGGCGCATGTTCGACGACGCGCGCTAAACGGCTGCCTTCGCCTGCAGATTACTCGCCATGGCGCGCTGCCAAACGACGGCGACTGCCGCGACAATCACGATGCTTATCCACTGCGAGGTGCTCACCCCGAAGTACAAGCCGCGGTCATCTGCGCGTAGAAACTCGAGGCCAAAGCGTAAGATTGCGTAGAGCGTCAGGAACATGAGCGAAATGTGTCCGTCGAAGCGCTTGTGCCGCGGGCCCCACACGTTGAGGATGACCGCAATCAACAGACACCCTAGTGCCTCGTAAAGCTGCGTGGGATGCACTGGTAAAGAAGGTTGACCAGGATGGGTGAGCATGCCTTCGCGGAACTGGCCCTCGCTTGCGGGTGACCAGGCGGGAAATGCCAAGCCCGGCCAACTATCCGTGGGCAAACCGTAACAACACCCCCCGAGAAAGCAGCCCAAACGGCCCGCTGCCAAACCAAGCGACACGCCGATGAAGGTGACGTCTGCAACCTTGAGCACGGGCAGGCCATCGCGCTTGATCACGCGCATGGCGGACCATGAGCCGACCACGAGCCCGCCGTAGTACGCGAGTCCGCCGTTGTAGAACTTGGCCCACGCTAAACAATCTCGGGCCGCAGGTCTGCACACCTGCGCCGCGGCATCCCACAAGCCTTCTGCGGTGCGGCACTGAGCCTGCGTGATTCGCCACGCCACTTTCGCGGGGTCCGTGCACATGTGCACGTAATCCATGAAGTACCCGTCGGCCAAAACGTGCAGTAGACGCCCGCCGACGATGCCGCCGAGAATCGACGCCAGGCCCGCATCAATGATCGAGTTGTGATCGAGACCGACGCGCTTAGACCAACGCACCACGCTGTAGATGGCGATGGCAAAGCCGAGCATCAGCAGCGTGAAGTACGCGGGAATCGGTTCGCCGAAAATCTCGCCAAAATTCGGGAGCATTCCCCAATCCTACGCTGTGGGGTTCGCTTGCTCTACCTTCGCGGACGGTTGGGGGTTCTTCACACCATCGATCAGCAGCAGCGCAACACCTATCGAGATGGTGCAATCGGCGACGTTGAAGGTGGGGTAATTGAACCATTGTGGATCGACTTGAATGAAGTCGACCACGAAGCCATGCCGTACCCGATCCGCGAGATTGCCCACCGCACCCGCAAGAATCATGGGCACCGCCGCGGCGAACAGATTGCCTCCTACGCCGCGCCTGAACATCATCGTGAGCACGATGCAGGCACCGAGCGCTGCTGCTCCGAACACGAGCGCGCGCAGCCACGAAGGTGCCGTGCGCAACATGCCAAATGCCGCGCCACAGTTCTCGGCGTAGTGAAATACGAAGTAGCCCGGGATCACCACTTGCTCGTCCGTGGGCAAGCGCTGCATCGTGGTGTACCCGCGCGCGTCTGGCTGACAGACGGCAGGCTTTTCAGCGGTGCGTTCCCGCGACAATGCGCCGAGCGCCCACTCTTTGGTGCCGAGATCGAGGGCCGTGTACAGCACCAGGCTGACCAACATCAGCGCCAGCGCGCGCCCGCTTCGAGGAACTAAGCTCGTAGTCGTCACGAATACGCCTCACTGCTCACGGCGAATGATGTGGAAGCCAAAGCCCGTCTCGACGACGTCGCTTACTTGGCCGGGTGCAAGCTCGAATGTGGCCTTGTCGAACTCGGGAACCATGCGGCCCTTGGGGAATGCGCCCAGAGAGCCGCCGCGCCCCTTGCCCGAGGGATCTTCGGTGTACTGATCTGCGAGCGCCGTGAAGTCTGCGCCGGGGGCCTTGGCCTTTTGCGCGACTTGCTGGGCAAGCTTGAGCGCGTCTTCCTTGGTGCGCGTGACGTCCGCGGGTGCGCGCGTCGAGCCTGCGTAGCGAATCAAGATGTGCGCGGCCTTGGCGACCTCGCCCACGGCACCTTCGTGGGGATCGTGCGGATTATGAGGATTGGCTTGACCGTGCGGATCCTGCGAGGGCTGGGCGGGTGCGGAAGCTGCGCGAGCTTGCGCAGGGTCGGGCTCGCTTACGGTTTCGCCAGCCGTAAACAGCGTGCAGCCCGAGAGAGCCAGACAGAGGCAAACGATGCTGGAAATCTGCCAGCTCATTCGCCTACTCAGGCCGAAAATCCCGTTGTTTCCAGTCGTTCGCATGGCCGCTGCCATAACCTTTCGCTGGGTTTGGCGCAAGGCTTAGGGTTCGCTCTCGGCGGCGCTGCGAACATCAAAGATCCGCAAGCGCGCGCCGCCGTGCACGCTCTACGACGGGCAGCATGTTGCGATGAGCTTCGGCCGTATCGAGAATAGTAAGCTCGTCTACGTGATCGGCCTGGCTCGCCGAGGCCTGCAGAAACCAGTCCATGGCGTGGGCCGCATCGATGCGCTCATGCACGCGACCCGGCAACACCAAGGCCGCGGTGCGCACGCGCAGTCTCACGAGACGCAGCATGACGTCGGCGATCCAAGCGCGAAAGCGAGCTTCCTCGAAGTCAGCGCGTGGACCTGCGCCTATCCATATCAAGCGCTCCGCCATCAAGCGCGGTCGCGCGGGCATCAGCACCACTTCGCCAATGTCGCCGCGCATGCGGTCTTTCACCAGCTGCTCCGAGATGCGCCCGCACAAACGGAAATCGATCAAACCCGCGGCTCCGCGCAAAGGACGCTCATCGCTGAAGAACGGTAAGCACAAGGCCTCTGTCTTCAGTTGGTCCAAGCTCGCAAGGTCCGAGAGCACGAAGTGGACATCCATGGCACCCGCTCCCTCCCTGTCTGTTCAGGTCTTACCATTGTCGGAAGCGATCCGATCGAGGACGCCATTCACGAAGCCCGCGCTGCCTTCGCCCGCATAGCGCTTGGCAAGCTCGACCGCTTCGTTGATCGTAACGCGACTGGGCACTTCGTTGACGTACAGCAGCTCGTAGGCACCGATGCGCAAGATATTGCGATCCACGCGCGGCATGCGCTCGATGCGCCAGTTTTCGCTGACCTTACGAATGGCTTCGTCGATCTCGGCGCTGCGTGCGGACCAACCTTGCACCAGCTGATTGGCAAAGTCCTTACCTTCTACGCTCGATGCCAGGTAGGCCCAGTGATTGCGTTCGGCTTCCTCGACCGTTACTTCGGCCAGGTCCATGCAATACAACATTTGCAAGGCCGCCTCGCGAGCCCGTCTGCGCATACCCATGACAAAGAACCTCAAAAAACCCCGCAGGTCTGAGCCTGACGGGAACGAAGATCGCGGAAACGCTACAGACCCGCCGCCGTCAATGCGCGACCCAGGTTGACCATCTCGACCGCGGAGAGTGCGGCGTCGAAGCCCTTGTTACCAGCTTTGGTGCCCGCGCGCTCTACCGCTTGTTCGATCGAGTCCGTGGTGAGCACGCCGAAGATCACCGGCACGCCCGTCTGCATCATCGCTACGCCGCAGCCCTTGGCCGCTTCTGAGCACACGTAGTCAAAGTGAGGCGTGGAGCCGCGAATCACGGCGCCCAACGCGATCACGGCCGCGAACTGGCCCGTCTTGGCGAGGCGCTGCGCAATCAACGGCAACTCGAACGCACCTGGCGTACGCACCAGTGTGACCTTGGCTTCCGGGATGCCATGCCGACGCAAACCATCGAGGGCGCCCGACACGAGCTTGTCGACGATGAAGTCATTGAAGCGCGCAGCAACAATGGCGATTTCGGCATCTTTGGGCGCTGCGAAATCGCCTTCAAATTGGCGTAGGGACGGCGAGTTACTCATGCGGTTCGCTCCAGGTGGCGCCAGTGTAGAGGGCTACGCGAACAGATGCCACATCGGGTGCTCACCCACATGCGCGCCCTGTTGACGGTCTTTTGCTTCGTACGCGTGGCCACCTCATGCGTGGATCGGGCATGATCAGGGAAGAGCGGGGGCTGTCGAGTGTTGCTCAAGAACGTATGGTACGTGGCCGCAGAGAGCAGCGACGTGGTGCAGGGCAAGCCGCACAAAACGCGCGTGCTCGGACAAAACTACGTGCTGTTCCGTGATCAAACGGGCAAGGCCGGCTGTCTGAGCGACGTGTGCATTCATCGCGGTGCCTCGCTCGCGCAAGCACGCAGAATCGTGAACGGCTGCATCGAGTGCCCCTATCACGGCTGGCAATATTCGACGGACGGCGCCTGCGTGAAAATCCCGGCCCAAGGCGACAAACCTCCCACCGAACGCGTGCGCACGGACGCGTATCCCACGGTCGAAAAGTACGGTTGGGTGTGGGTGTTTTTCGGCGATGCGCCGGAAGATGAGCGACCGCCGATTCCACCGTTTCCGGAATACGATAACCCGAAATTTCGCGCGATTCGTGGTGAGTACCACTGGAATGCGGATGCCGGTCGCGTGGTGGAAAACGGGCTCGATTTTGCGCATGCGCCCTACGTGCACCGCGGCTTCATGGGCGATCCGGATTGCGGAACGATCGACGAAATCAAAGTCGACGAGCAACACGAATGGGGCGCGTCGGCCGCGCATTTGTACCCTGCACCGCCGCCGCCCGCGGGCCTGTGGAAGTACTTCCGCGGCAAACGCGACGGTGTATTGGCGCGCACGAGCTTCCATATCTCGGGCGCGTTGATGCGCTTGGATTTGAAGATCTCTAAGCGCTGGAATCTGATTATTTTCGATGCCAACACGCCCGTCGACGAGGACCAGACGATCACGCGCTGGATCACCATGCGCAACTTCTTCACCGGCGCGTGGGCCGACAGCGACACGCGCCGACGCGTGGTGCGCATCTTCGATCAAGACAAAGAAGTGCTGGAAGAAGTGAAGCCGATCGAGCTGCCGTACGATCTTTCGGAGGAATACTCCGTGCAGTCAGATTCGCTCGCGATCCTGTATCGACGCATGCGCAAGCGCCTGATCGAGCGCGGTTGGGGCCTGGATTTTCGCGCCATTCGCCAGGAGTTCGAAGGCCGCGCGGTCGTGATCCCGTCGCCAAGGCGCCGCGACCCGAACGATCGGACCAAGTGGATCTTGCCGGAAATCCCTGTTCACGAGCCCAAGCGCGCAGCGGAGTAGCCTCCAGAAACTCGTCAAGAATCTAGACTACTGCTCCAGCTCGAGGGGTGCGCCGGATCGACGTGGCCAAGCTGACTGGGCTTTCTTCGTTCCACGTCATGGAACGCCGTCCAGTGACAGCTGCTCGACCACTTCCAGCCCGTAGCCCTCAAGCCCTGCAATGCGACGCGGGCGATTGGTGATCAGGCGGACCTTACCAAGTCCGAGCTCCACCAATACTTGCGCGCCCAAGCCGAACTCGCGCAAGACCGCGCCTGTATCCATCGCCGGCGTGGTGGGCTGACCCAGGTGATAGGCCAAGTCGTTGTGCACGCCGACGCGGCCGGGCAGGAAGAGAAACACGCCGCGACCCTCTTGCTCGATGCGCGCAACGGCGTCGCTGGCGAGCACGCGTTGACCGTGTTTTACGCCGAAAATATCGCCCAGCATGCTGCCGGTATGCACGCGCACGAGCGTGGGGCTCTTGTCGACCTCGCCCAACACCAGCGCCAAGAATTCGCGCGGCTCGCGGCCATCGCGGCCCTCACCCTCCACGCCAAATGCGTACGCCTTCCAGTGTTTGTCGGTCGACAGCACCACCTCGCCCGTTTGCATCACGCGCACCAGACGCTCGCGTTGCAGACGGTATTGGATGAGGTCCGCGATGCTGCACAGATGCAGACCGTGCTCTTTGGCGAACGTCTCGAGGTCCGGACGGCGCGCCATGGTGCCGTCGTCGTTCATCACTTCGCAAATCACAGCGGCTGGCGACAGACCCGCCAGGCGCGCAAAATCTACCGAGCCTTCCGTGTGCCCTGCCCGTTGCAACACGCCGCCAGGCACGGCGCGCAAGGGAAACACGTGACCGGGGCTGACGATATCGCGGGCATGCGCATCCGCAGCGACGGCGGTCAGAATCGTATGCGCGCGGTCGGCGGCGCTAATGCCCGTGCTGACGCCGTGGCGCGCTTCGATCGACACCGTAAAGGCCGTTGTGCGCTGCGAGGTATTTTCGTCGACCATCATCGGCAGGCCGAGCAGCTTCACGCGCTCTTCGGTCATGCTCAGGCAAATCAAACCGCGCCCGTGTTTGGCCATGAAGTTGATGGCTTCGGGCGTGGCCTTGTCGGCGGCCATCACAAGATCGCCCTCGTTCTCTCGGTCTTCGTCGTCGACGAGCACGACCATGCGTCCGGCACGAATCTCATCGATGGCGCGCTCGATCTTGCGAATGGCGTCGGTTCCCACTGCTGACTCCGTTGAAAAAGGACGTGGAATGTAGCGCGTTCGCTTACGGCCGCACGAATCCTGCTCTGGCTAAGGCATCGAGAGTAAGGCCCTGACGCGGGCTTGTTCCATCGACGCCATCCCCGCCAGCCACGCCATCCACGCCAGCCCGGCCGAGCAAGCGTGCCACGTACTTGGCGAGCACATCGACCTCGAGATTGACTGCCGAGCCCGGCTGTCGCTGCCCAAACAGCGTCTCTTTGCGCGTGTAAGGGACGAGCACGACGTCGAAACGCAATTGGTCAACGTGGTTGACCGTCAAGCTCACGCCATCGATCGTAATCGAACCCTTGGGCGCGATCATGGGTGCAAGCGCAGGCGGCACCGAGAACGTGACGCGCTCCGCATCGCCCAATGCCGAACGCGATTCCA
This sequence comes from Polyangiales bacterium, assembly GCA_046598735.1. GTDB lineage: Bacteria > Myxococcota_A > Polyangia > Polyangiales > DASUME01 > DASUME01. The sequence continues at coordinate 7,041 of JBKJIA010000390.1, read as the reverse complement.
GCTTGCCCACGCCGTCTACGTGACCTGTCACTAAGTGGCCGCCCAGTCGTTCGCCGGCTTGCAGCGCGCGCTCTAAATGCACGCCATCCGAAACCTTGAGCGCACCGACGGTCGTAAGGTCCAAGGTCTCTTGCGATGCGTCGCAGGTAAAGCCATCGCTCAAGATGGAAGTCACCGTCAGACAGCAGCCGTTCACCGCGATCGATTCGCCCAGAGCCAGCGCGGAAAATGTGCATTCCACGCGTAAGCGAGCACCGCCCGCGCCGTGCTTGATCTCGCGTACGCGGCCGATTTGTGCGACGAGCCCGGTAAACATTACGCCTCCTCCGGACGAACGATATCGCCTTCGATCAAGATGTCTCGACCGAACATACGCCTGGTTTCGTTGTGCAGTGCGAGCGCTTGCGACATGCGCTCGCGATCACGGCCAAACGCGAAAGGCAGCGCTTCGGCGTCGCCCAAGAAGCGCGGCGCCATGAACAACGCCACGCGCGAGGCCAAGCCCGCATCGAGCAACGCGCCGTGCAAATGCGGACCGCCTTCGACAAGCAACCTGACGATCTCGCGGCGGGCGATTTCGCGCATGACGGCTTCGAGGTCGAGCTTGCGATCACGCGTGGGAACCGCGATCAGTAGCGCACCGCGTTCGCGCAATATGCGCACACGGTCAAGCTCGGCATGCTCGGCATGAAAGATCCAAGTGGGCGCCTCTGAGCTCAATACTTTGGCGGTGGGCGGCGTACGCAGCGCGCTGTCGAGCACGATGCGAATCGGGTTGTGCCCGGTAACGTGACGAACCGTAAGCTCCGGATCATCGGCGAGCACCGTCCCGATGCCGACCATGATCGCATCGTTACGGTCGCGCATGCGATGGCCCTGTTTGCGCGCCTCTTCACCGGTAATCCAGCGTGAATCGCCGGTACGCGTGGCCATGCGGCCATCGAGCGTGAGCGCCGCCTTGAGCGTGACGAAGGGTAAGCCTTGCAATGTGCGTCGATAGAAATCTGCAACCAAGGCCTCGGCCTGCGGACGACACACGCCCATGCTGATCTCGACGCCTGCTTCGGCCAATCTTGCCGCACCACCGCCGTGGCCGGGCACGCGGTCTTCGCAACCGATCACCACGCGCTTGACGCCGGCTTGGATGAACGCTTCTGAGCACGGCCCGGTACGGCCGGTGTGATTGCAAGGCTCGAGCGTCACGTAAAGGGTCGCCCCCTCGGCGCGGTAATCGAGCTTTTGCAGCGCATCGATCTCGCCGTGCGCCTGACCTGCACGATGGTGGTAGCCGGTGGCGATGATCTGTCCGTCGCGCACGATCACGGCACCCACGTGAGGGTTCGGACTCGGTCGGCCACGCTCAGCGAGCACGAGCGCGCGCATCATCATTTGTTCGTCGAAGGACTGGGTCACGGCGGGTGCTTGAGCAGCGTGGACAGCGCGCCCATGAATTCGTGAATGTCTTTGAAGCTGCGATAGACGCTGGCAAAGCGCACATACGCGACCGGATCGGTCTGGCGCAAGGCTTCCATGCAGCGTTCGCCTATCACCGAGACGTCGATTTCTTTTTCGCCTGAGTCCACAAGCTGTCGCTCGATCGAGTCGACGATGCGCTCCAAGGCTTCGCTCGACACCGGGCGTTTTTCGCAGGCGCGCCGCAAGCCACCGATCACTTTCATGCGATCGAAGGGCTCGCGCCTGCCGTCTTTTTTGACGACCAGCGGCAGCACCTCCTCGACGCGTTCATAGGTCGTGTAGCGGCGCGTACAGGTGTCGCATTCACGACGACGCCGGGTGACCTCGCCGCCCTGGGATAGCCGGGAGTCGATCACCTTATTGTCGAGATGGCCGCAGAAGGGACACTTCATCGCAGGCAGACGCTAACGAAATGCGACTCGCTGGGCAAGGCGGCCGGCCCTCCATTACAGACGGACGAGTCGCACGATGCTCTCGAGGTCGGCGGTTTGTGGAAACATCTCGAAACAGGCCGCGTGATCGACGCGGTAGCGCGGCCCTGGACCTTCCGCGTTGAGCTCGTTCAGGTCGCGCGAAAGCGTGGCCGGATCACAAGACACGTAGACAATGCGCTTGGGTTTGCGCGCACGTAAGGCGGTCAACACGCCAGAGGCGCCGGTGCGCGGCGGATCGAGCACGACCACATCGATGGGTCCGCTGCCTAGATTTCGCAGCACGTCGCCTTCGGTTAGCTTGGCTTTGAGACCGCGGGCATCGAGATTGGCGCGACAAGCTTTCAGCGCAGGCGCATCTTGTTCGACTGCCACGAGACTGAGGGCTTGCGCCGCCAGCATCACGCTGAAGTTGCCGTGTCCTGCGTACAGCTCGAGCACGCGCATGCCCGCCGGCTGCGCGAGCTCGAGCACGCGTTCGGTGAGCGCGCGATTGACACCCGCGTGAGCCTGCGAAAAACCGCCGATGGTGCCGCGCAAGACCAAGTCATCCGCACCTAGCGCGCACTCTTCGGGCGCACCGATCAACGCCGGCACACTCGCACCACCGGCTGTGATCGCCACGCCTTCGAGCTCGCCTGCGCTCACCATATCTTCGCACGCGGCGTACACGCTGCGTGATTGCGCTTCGCCCGAACGCAACACCACCACTGCGCCACCTTGCGCGCCCAGCGCCAGGCCTATTTCACCTTCGCCTACCAACGTAGGTAAGAGCTTGGTGCGCAACGAAACCAAGGCAGCATCGAGCGTAGGCTCGAGCACGATGCAGTGATCGATGTCGATGACTTCATGGGTACGCTCGCGCCGAAAACCAAGCGCAGTCGGTTTGGCCGCACGAAAGGTAAGGCGCGCACGACGACGATAGCCGAGCGTGACGTCTGCATTCACGACCTCAACCGTAAGGTCTGCGCTCACGCCCGCCTTGCGCAAGGCTTCGCTCAGAAAGCGCGTCTTGAGCGCGCGCTGGGCCGTAAGGTCCATGTGCATGGTGGGACAGCCACCGCAGCGCACGGCATGCGGACAGGGCGGCTGGATGCGCGATGCTGCCGGCTCCGTGATGCGCACCACTTGCGCGCGTCGCATGCGCCCCGGCTTGTCGAGCGGACGTACGAGCAACGCCTCGCCTGCGATCACACCACGCACGAAGAACACGCCTTCGGACGTTTCGACGACGCCTTCGCCACTCTGCACCACATCGCGAACGGTGCCGGGCAGCACGCTGCGCGCGCTACTCATGCTGACTCCTCATCACCCTACTCAGGGGAAACGCTGCGCAGGACTGCCGCGCACGTAGAGAAACTGGAAGTCGCCGCTTAGCTCGGCCCAACGATCGGCATTGCGCGGATCGACAAAGCGCACGTTTTCGATGCTGGCTGAGATTTCGACTTCGTCTGCGTCGACCCTGGGCGCGTAGATCTTATCGAAGCGAATCGTGCCGCTAATCGCACCGAGCACGACTGGCGTCTGATCGCGGCCGGGCGAGCAGGTTTCGTTGAGGTAGACGCTCATCTCGATGCGCGGCTCGCTGTCTTTCCCGAGGCTTACCGCTTCGCCGAGATGCTGATTTTTCACGAGTGCAGCGTCCTCTACCAGGATGGCGATGCCGTCGCTCTTCAATTCGAGATCGCCTCCGCGCTGCACGCGAATGCGCAGCAGCTGTTCGGTGGCCTGAGCGAAAAACGTGCTCGGGCTCAAGTCGTAGCGGCCCTCGTCGCGACAGCCCGCCACTTGAATCGTGCCTGAGATGTCGCCCTCGCCGTGACCTACCGAGCAGGCCGAGACACTCAGCAAGAGCGCGCAGACGAGCCCGCCATAGAACGCAAGCTTGGCCGCATTTGCCCGAGCACGATTACGCGATGATCCCGCCACCCATCACCTCGTCTCCACAGTACACGACGGCCGCTTGACCGGGTGCAATCGCACGCTGAGGGTTGACGAAGTCCGCGCGAAAGCCCGTGCCCACACGAGTCACACGCGCAGGCGCGGGCTGATGACGATGGCGTACGCGCACCAGCGCATCGAAGCTGTCCGCGGTGGGCTCGCTGCACCAGGCAGCCGTGGGCGCCACGAACGACGAGCCAAGCAGGCCCGCTTCATCGCCCACCACCACTTCGTTCTCACGCGGCAACACGCGCAAAACGTAGCGCGCGGGCCCGCCGCCTAAACCGAGGCCGCGCCGCTGACCGACGGTAAAGCGATGGATGCCCTGGTGCTCGCCCACCACTTCGCCCTGATCATCGCGAATCACGCCCGCGTTCTTGATGCCGCGCTCGCGCTCGATGAAGCCACCGATGTCGCCATCGGGCACAAAGCACAGCTCCTGCGAATCGGGCTTGTCCCAGTTGGGCACGCCCAGCCGCTGACCGTGCTCGCGCGATTGCGCCTTCTCGAGGTCGCCGAGCGGAAACTCCAAGCGAGCAAGCACGTGCTGCGGCACGCCGTACAAGAAGTAGCTCTGGTCCTTGTTGCGATCGCGACCGCGCAACAACCTTACGGTTCCATCTTCGCTGCGTTCGATGCGCGCGTAGTGACCGGTGGCCACGCGCTCGCAGCCGAAACGATCGGCAAGCTCGATCAGGCGCGAGACCTTGACGTGCTGGTTGCAGGCCACACAGGGGGCAGGCGTGGTGCCGGCGAGGTAGCTATCGAGAAACGGCTCGACCACCGTTTCGCGAAAGGCCGTGCGCTCGTCGATCACGTAGTGGGGCATGCCCAGGTGATCACAGGACTTTCGCGCATCGTCGCGGTCCTCGGGGGCGCAGCAACGGCCGACCTTGTTGTCGCCTTGAGCGTCCCAAAGATGAAACGTCACGCCGACCAATTCGTGGCCTTGCTCTCTCAACAACGCAGCGGCGACCGAGGAATCGACGCCGCCACTCATGGCGACCAGCACGCGCATCCCCTGCTTGTGTAACCCGCGCCCTTTCGCGTCAAGGGAACGTCAGGCGGGTGATCACGGGCCGTAGTAGTTGCAGTGGCCGGTGTTCTTCCAGCAGGTGTAGCTCTCGTCGTGGGGGCAGGCCGCGGGGGCGTCACAGAGGCAGGCGGTGATCTTGACGCAGGGGCCGTAACAAGCGTCGACGATGCTGTGCACTTCGCCCTCAGGACAGGGCGTTTCGGCGATTTTACACCGCAACAGGCCCGGGTCGCAGGTGATGGCGCCGGGCGTCATGGCATCCAAGGAGCTCGCGGCATCCCCGTTCGTAGCGCTGTTGGTGGCGCCCTGATTGCCGCCGGTGTTGCCAGTATTGCCCGAGTTTTCGGCGCTATTCGCCCCCCCTGCGTTGGCTGCGCTGTCGGAGCCGCTGCCGGTTGCCGGCGGCCCGCCGTTGCCATTGGCGGTGGTGGTGGAAGCATCGGAGGAGCCGCCGCTGCTGGTGCTGCAGGCGAGCATGGCGGTGAGAAAGAGAGCGTTGATGCGAAGGGGGAAGGAGGCCATGAGTGGGTCATACCATGCGGGGTTGCGCGGGCTGAAGGGCGGAAAGCGGCGCGGGTCGGTGAGGCAGCGGTCTTCGCCTGGATGGACCCGCGCGCACCGCACGCTTGGAATTCGTGTCGCCTGCTTCGATCCGCGCACCGCCTGCTTCGATCCGCGCACCGCCTGCTTCGATCCTGGCCAGGGAGCTTCGCTGGCGACGCGGAATGCTTCGCTCGCGACGCCGAAGGCTTCGCAGTCGGCCAGGCAGCTTTCGTGAGTCACCGAAATTGCTTCGTTTTTCGTGCACGACGCGCTGCGGGCGAAAAATGAAGCTTCCCGGGCCGAACTTGGAGGCCAAATTCCCGAGTAGGTAGGCTTATTTGCGGCCATCGAAGCTTCCCGTGCCGCGATCGGAGCTTCGGGCGCGGCGTTCGAAGCCTCTGGGACGAATTCGAAGCTCCGAGAGCTTGCACGGAAGGTAATTACTAGGTTTTTTAGGATGACTGACAGGATGCAGCCTGCGCTGCGGTCATTTTTTGATCGTTATGAGCCGGCTGTTTCGTGTAAAAACACTCTCTTGATAGCCCCAAATAGGGCATCAAGAACCAGGGGTGATACATGGACGACAAGCTACTGACGACAGCTCAGATAGAGGCGACGGTGGAGCGCGGGTTCAAGTTCTTGGGGACCATGAGCCAGGTACCGAGCATTCGCGCGCTCATGCAGCGCGGTGGTTACACGACCGAAGAGCACGCGCGCGGCTGGGAGTTGGCGCTCGAGTTGGTGGGCTACAAGAACCCGATTGAAGCGAGCGGTACGCAGCTCAAGCAGCGCCAAGCGATCGCGGAGCTTGACGCTTATGATGGGCCAAGCTTCGATCGCGCACGTGCCGCGCTAGACCGTCAGTATCCCGCGCAGTCGGCCTATGTGTTCGAAGGGCTGACGGCGAAATCCGGCGCCGATGCGGTTGGCTCGGTGCGCACGTTCGTAGACCGCGTCGCTGCGTTGCGAGACGGCAGCGATCCCAAGCGCTCAGGCACCCGCGCAGATGACGCCGCGGCGGCAGCCTTACTGGGCGCGCGGCAGATCATCGACGCGAGCGAAGAGACGCGGCTGCGCGGTTTGATCGCGGATGCCACGAGTCTTGCCGAGATGCCGACGCCGGCCGAGCCCGACCCGACTCAACGTCAGGTGACCGCGCGTGCGCTGGACGCATGGCTACGCGACTGGCGCGAGACAGCGCGCGTATTAGTGACGCGACGCGACTATCAGATCCGGCTGGGCTTGGCCGAGCGGCGCGCGCCTTCAGGAACTGCGAGCGAGCCGGGCAGCGAAGGGTAAGGTCTAGGGGAGGAGGGTGGTCTTACCGTTCCTTCCGGGGTCAACGCTATCAAGGAAACGAGGGATGCGGCCTGTGCGCGGGTGGGCGCCTTGATTGTCCACCCGCAGGCTTCCTGGGAGTCGCACGTGCCGCACGAGCGTTCCTGAGCATTGTTTGCTCACTGTTACAGCTCACGGTGATTGGCGAAGAGCAACCATTTTGTGACTGGACATGGTAGCCCAAACGCCCTACTGCTCAGGGACCTGCCCACCCCGGTGTTGCGAGCAGCCGATCTTAGTTGATCGCGCTGACCGTACAGAAACGTGATTTTTAAT
>JBKJIA010000162.1:0-3000 GCA_046598735.1 Polyangiales bacterium | reverse complement strand
CAGTACGGCTCGGGGCCAATCAAAGGCTTCGCGGTCACGCTGATGATCGGCATCGCGACTTCGCTGTTTACCGGCGTGTTTTGCTCACGCGTCATATTCGATTGGGTCGTGCGCGGTCTGCGCATAAAGACCTTGAAGGTCGGGTGAGGTCATGGAGTTCTTCAAACCGCGCGGCACCATCGACTTCATGAAGTACCGCGGCCCGTTGATCATCGGGTCCATCGTGCTCACGTTGCTCGGACTTCTCTCGACCATCTGGCCCGGCCCCAACTACGGCATCGACTTCAAGGGCGGCACTGAATTGCAGCTCAAGTTCGAGAAAGTGGATGCCGCCAAGGTCCGAACGACCCTGTCCGAGCTCGGTTACTCGGCAGAGGTCGTCAACGTCGAAGGGCGTGCCGGGGAGTATCTGATTCGCGTGCGCAGCGTCACGACGTTACCGCCCGAGAAGATCGCCGGTATCAAGAAGCAGCTCGCTTGGAAGATCGCCGGCGTCAAAATCGACGAAATCAAGGTCTCGCCGGGTGGCGACAAGATCTCATTGCGGATGCGCGACGACGTCGACACGGCATCGATTGAGCAGGCACTCAAGGCGGCCGGAGCCGATGTTCGCACCGTGACGGTGTTCGGTTCGAGCGATCAACATCGCTACGAAGCGCAGCTCGTGGGCGTCGCCGACGAAATGGTCAAGGGCCTGCAAGCCAAGCTCGGAGCCGCTGCCCCCGATAGGCCGCTGCGTGTCGAGTGGGTCGGCCCGAAAGCCGGTCGTCAGCTGCGAGATGCGGCCATCAAATCCATGTTGTGGACGATCTTGTTCATCATGGTTTACGTCGCCCTGCGCTTCGATTTGCGCTTCGCGCCCGGCGGCATCATCGCGCTCTTGCATGACATGTTGATTACGGTGCTCGTGTTCGTAATCCTGCGCCGCGAGGTCAACCTGTCCACTGTCGCGGCATTGTTGACCATCCTCGGTTACTCGATCAACGACACCATCGTCATTTACGATCGCATTCGCGAGAACATGACGAAGATGCGCGACGCAACGATGTACGAACTGATCAACGTGAGCACGACGCAAACCTTGTCGCGTTCGATCTTGACGTCGTTCGTGACCTTACTATCTGTCATTCCGTTCTTGATCTGGGGTACGCCCGTCATCCGTGACTTCGCGTTCGCGCTCGTCATCGGCATGGTCGTAGGCTCCTATTCCACGATCTTTATTGCGGCGCCGATGACCGAGTGGATGGACAAGCGTCTGTTCCAGCGCATCGCGTGAACGCGCCCCAAGGGTCCTCGCGCACGAATGCGCAGGGCTCGCGCTTCGTGCTGACGGAACAAGATCCTGGGCGTGCCTCCGAGTTGGGGCGCGCCTGTGGCGTCTCACCCGCGCTCGGCCAGGTGCTGCTGAATCGCGGTTTGGAACACGAGACCGACGCGCTGCGCTTCTTTGCGCCAAAGCTTGCGGACCTTACGCGACCTGATCGGATGGCCGATCGTGCGCGTGCCGCAGCGCGTCTGGCGGAAGCCATCACAAAGCGCGAACGCATTGTGGTGTTTGGCGACTACGACGTCGATGGCACCACCAGCGCCACGATTCTGTCGGACATCTTGGAGGCACTCGGCGGCGATGTGGTCGCACTCGTGGCCAATCGCTTTACGGGTGGCTATGGGCTGAGCGACGGCGCGCTTGCACGCTGTCTCGCCGAGCAACCCCGGGTGCTAGTCACCTGCGATTGCGGTTCGAGCGACCACGCGCGCGTCGCCAACGCTGTCGCCGCGGGCGTCGACGTGATTGTGGTCGATCACCATTTGGTGCCGGCCGCGCCTTTGCCTGCGCTTGCGTTCTTGAATCCGCATCGTCCGCAATGCGGCTTTCCGTTCAAGGGGCTGTGTAGCGCAGGGCTCGCCCTCAGCATCGGTGCCGCGGTCCGCGCAGAGCTTTCGGCCACCCTCGATCTGCGCACTTGGCTCGATCTCGTGGCGCTCGGCACGATTGCGGATGTGGCGCCGTTGGTCGATGACAACCGTGCTCTCGTGCGTGCTGGCTTGGCGATGCTGACCTCCGATCGGGCGCGTCCGGGCCTGGTGGCGCTTTGCGAGATCGCCCGCATTCGTCCGGGCACCCAGCTTGGCGCCATCGATGTCGCCTTTCGCCTAACACCGCGCCTGAACGCAGCCGGTCGCCTGGGCGATCCGGCGCTCACTTTGGCTTTGCTGAGGGCAAAGACGCTCGAAGAGGCGCGCACTCTTGCCGCGCAGATCGAGCGCATCAACACCGAACGCAAAGACATCGAGCGGGCCGTCACCGAGCGCGCCTATCGCGACGTCGATGCCATGACCGAAACTGCCCACGGGTTGGTGATCGCGTCCGAAAGTTTTCATCGCGGCGTTGTCGGCATTAGCGCGGCGCGGCTCGTCGATCGCTATCACGTGCCAGCGCTGGTGATCGCGGTCGAGCACGGTGTCGGTCACGGCAGTGGACGCGCGCCCGACGGTTTTCCGCTCTATTCGGCGATTTCGACCTGCGCGCATTTGCTCGAAAAGTTTGGCGGTCACGACGCTGCCGCAGGTCTGACGGTTCGCACCGAGAATCTGGAAGCGTTGCGTGAGTGTTTCGATCGCGCCTGTGCGGAGCGAGCGGATGCGGCCGCCCGCGAGCGTGTGCGTGAAGTTCGAGTAGATGCACGACTCGATAGTAAGGACTACGAAGTACCTCGCGCCTCTGAGCTTGCGCGGCTGGAACCGCTCGGTGAAGGAAACCCCGAGCCAATCTTCGAAATCGACGCAGCGCTGACACGCGCCGAAGTGGTGGGCACCGACCACCTCAAGCTTGGCTTGCGCATAGGCTCACGACAGGTAAGCGCCTTCGGCTATGAGCTGGCGGCCCAAAAAGCGTCGCTGGGCGAGCGCGTACGAATCTTTGGTCACGTCCGCCCCGACAGCTATCGCGGCGGGGAAAACGTGGAAGTACGTATCATCGAAATCGACACGCCGTAAGGC
>JBKJIA010000148.1:0-16110 GCA_046598735.1 Polyangiales bacterium | reverse complement strand
GGGCGATGCAGGCATGGATGCACGCGTACCGGATGCGAACGCCGACGGTCTGGATGGCGGCAGCGGTGCACACGCCGACGGCGCGCAGCCGTCCGACGATGGCGCGACCGCGCCGGTGAGCAACAACGACGCCATGGACGCTGGTCCTGACCTGCTGCCGCAAGGCATGCTCGGCCACGCGAGCGGATGCAGCCTCGCTTCGCGCACTTCGTCTGCGGGCCCTTGGGCGCTCCTGGTCATCGCGCTCTTGCTCGCACGGTCGGCTCGTCACAAGCGCCTCACTCCGGTTCGCCAACGCCGCTGGAACTGACGCCGCGGTCCGCCCTTCGGCCGTTCCTGCTCGGTTGAGTGGGCGTCCGGCGCCTTACTGAGGTTCTGACGGTTTACCCATCTTACCCTCGGCAGGTTTCCGGACGCCTCTCGCCGAACCCGGCGTGCGCCTTTCGTTACGCACCGGGCTCCCCATAGATGTTGACGCAAAGTCGGGAGTCTTCTGCCAGGCGAGCGAGTAGGGCCGCACGCGCCGCTTCGCCACGATGTACGGGTAGGTTTCCCCATCGCGCCATCGCACCGAGGTCTGTCGCGGCTTGTACCTCGAGTAGCTCGACCTTTGCGCGAGTGGAAGCCCGCGTTGCGGGGAAGCACGTTTGATCAGCGGTGCTTGGGTGCGGTCTCGGCGCGCAGTCGCTCCTCTTGGGCCCGCAGCTGGGGCGTCAATTCTGCGCCGAAATCCTCGGTTTCGAAGAGCTGGCGAATTTCAACATCCGTTTCTTCGCCATGGGGATCCGGCATGCGCATGACCCACGAGAGGGCCTCATCCATCGACTTTACTTGCCATAGCCAAAAGCCTGCGATGAGCTCCTTCGTCTCGCTGAACGGGCCATCGGTCACGCTGCGCTGGCTGCCCGAGAAATGGACGCGTTTGGCTTTGCTGCTCGGTTGCAGGCCTTCACCAGCCTGCATGACGCCGGCCTTCACCAGCTCCTCGTTGTAGTTGCCCATCGCCGTCAAGAGCTGCTCGCTCGGCATCTTGCCTGCTTCGGAGTCCTTGGTTGCCTTGATAATGACCATTACGCGCATGGCTGCTCCTTTGGTTTCGTGGGTGCATTGGCGCACTCCTTTCCGTGTTGATAGACGACGAACCAGCCCCACGCGAACAGACTTCACGACCAGGAAACTCTTTGTACGGGCAGCCGGACTGAGTAACCGGGCCTGGGCGCCGACCCTTACTATTCCGTTCGCAAGTTCGCGCGTCGACCATGGTGCACGGCTGGGAGCTTCAGCTCGCGGTCTCTCCGCTCCAGGCACCCACCAGGGCGACCTTACTTAGGAATGCCAGGCGACGGCTGTGACCATCCCCTCACTCCCCCAATTTCCCCTTCACCGTCCGCATCCGATGGTAAGGCTCGTTCGCGTGCCTGGCCCAGATCGGCACACCGGACCGGTCCTAGGCGCTTCGAAATCTCTACAATTCTCATCCGAGGTTGAGCGGCGCGTACCTTGCAGGCGCTGTAGCCATGACGAATCCCTCACGGTTCCTTATGCACGCGCGCTGTTTGGCAGGTTTGCTGTTGCTGGGCTCCCCCCTTGTTCATAGCGGCGCTGCCGCCTGTTCCGGCCTCCCGCCTTACTCGCTCGAGGTGGTATCGAGCGCGCAGGCCAATGGTCCCTTCTACTTCTTACTGTCTTGCAGTGGCTTCGGATGCTCCAAAGAAACCGACGTTCAGCTCGAAGTGATGCAAGCCCAGGTCGCCGTGGAAGGAACGTTCTTACGTGTTCCAGATCAGCCGGATGGCAGCCTGTTCCAATGGACGCCCCAGAAAGCGCTCCTCGCTGATGTCGCCTACGAGGTGCGTATGCGCGTTCCGAATTCGGCGTTTCCGGAAGCGCAGACCATCCTGCGAGTGAGCGCGGCTTCGTCGGACACGGACCTCAGTCGCATTGTCCCGCAGGTGCGCTGGGAGGCGATCCCGGTAGGCACCTTCTACCACTGCGATACGCGCGAGCGGACCGGACAATGTACGGAGGGGCCCCTGGTCTGGAGCACCGAGAGCGAGCTGTTGCCGGTAATCGATGTCACTGTCAGTGCGGCATCGGGCTGGCTCTTCGATGCACATGAGGGTTCGAGTGCACGCGACGTCAATCGACGCTGGGAGCAAAGCGTCTCCCTGCAGGCGAGACCTGCGCTCGATACGGAGGCATGCTTCGTGGTGGATGGGTGGAACCTTACGGACGGTTCTAAGCATACCCGAACCGTGTGCGCGACTCCCGAGCACCGAGATGCGGCCGCGCGCCATCGCGAAGGGTTGACTCCGGACCTTAGCGAATGCAGCCAGCCACCTGTGCGGCAAAACGAGACTGAGCCGGCGCAAGAGCTGCTGAGGGAATGGTGCGCCGCGCGACGCACTATGTGCACGACGCAAGACATCGATTGTGGACCCGAGCCCCTGTGCGCCACCACGATCGAGGGCGACCCGTCAGATGGGAGCGGGGACGCTGAGAACGACGGATCCTCTGGCGGCGGGTGCCAGCTGAGTTCGCAGCGGCCAATATCGCAAGCCTTGTCATGGGCAGTGCTGGTGCTCGCTTGTTGCTGGTTGCGCAGAAAGCGCGAACTTTTGTAAACGAGCGCACCTGCAGCCAATTGCATCCCAATCGCGGTCGCCTTCGGACCCGTCGAGGGTGGCTCGATCGCAGCGAGCTGCCGCCGTGTGACCCGGCCAGACACGTTGCAGGGGACTCGGTGCGCGCTGGTCTGCATCGTCGTTCCACGTGCTCGGTTCGGACGAACCAAGGAGCGCGAAGGTCCGCATGAAAGTGGAGAGCGCGCGCGGCGCGTTTGTCCTTTCGTTCAACATTCTGACGTCTCGACTGAGACGAAGTCGCGTTCACGGACATAGAGAGCGCGAACTGTCCCGAGTTACCCACGCGCCATGTCTATTCAGGATTTCCTTAAGGAGTCGGCCGATGCGAGCTCAAATGAGGAATCAAGGTTGGGTTGTGGCGGCCTGTCTAATGCTGGCCGCATGCAGCGGCGGTGGCGTTAGTCACAGCGCCGACCCTGCTCATGGCCAGGACGCGGGCGGCAACGACTCGGCCATGAACGGAGCGCCCGACGGCGGAGGGGGCGGGACCAGCGGACAGAACGGTACGATCGAGGTCTGCACTCCCCGCACCTGCGCGGAGCTCGGCGCTAACTGCGGATTCAATGCCGATGGATGCGGCGGAATCATCAATTGCGGCCAGTGTGGCCAAGACGAGATGTGTGGCTTGTTCGAGCTCAACGTCTGCGGCGACGTCACGACTGTCTGCACGGTGCCGAAGCCTAGCTGCGGCGAGCACGAGTGCGGTCTGATCGGCGACGGATGCAGGGGCTCAGTCGATTGCGGAACCTGCAAGAACGGCAAGATCTGCGGTCTGAACGAGCCATTCAAGTGCGCGGCACCACCGCCTCCGGACACCAACAACTGTGCGGCCAAGATCGCCAGTTGTGCAGAGGTCGGCGCAAGCTGCGGCAAGATCGGTAACGGCTGCGGAGGCGTGATCGATTGCGACTCCGAGACGGGTGGCTGCAAGGGCTCCTCCGTGTGCGGTCTGTCTACGCCGAGCGTATGCAGCGAACCTCCCGTGTGTACTCCGATCCTTGCCGCGACCGCTTGCGCGGGCACGTGCGGCAAGGCGGCAAACGGCTGCGGAGGCATTATCGACTGCGAAACTGCAGGGTTCGGCTGCCCCGGCGGGCAGAGGTGCGGTGGTGCGGGGGTGGCAGGCGTCTGCGGAACACCCGGCTCCCAGACGTGCACGCCGATCGCGGCCGCGATCGCTTGCCATGGTACGTGCGGCAAGGTCGGCAATGGCTGCGGCGCCGTGATCGACTGCGAAGCCCCTGGCAACGGCGGCACCGTGTGCACCGGCGGCAAGTGGTGCGGAGGCGGAGGCGTGGCGAGTCAGTGCGGTGAGCCTGTCTGCACCAAGACCCCTATGGTCACGGCTTGCACCAACAAGTGCGGGAAAGTGGCAGACGGCTGTGGCGGCCTGTACGACTGCGCCGGGTGCTCCGCCGGCAAGCTGTGCGGGTGGTCGACGGCCAACGTGTGCGGCACTCCCGTGTGTCAGCCTAAGACGGCGACCACGGCCTGTGCCGGCAAGTGCGGGATGGTCGGCGACGGTTGCGGCGGTGCGATCGACTGCAGCGTCCCAGCGAACGGCGGCACGATTTGTTCTGCCGGTACCTGGTGCGGTGGCGGTGGGGCGTTCAATACCTGCGGCAAGCCCGCCTGCACGGCGAAGACTTGTGCCGAGCTCGGTTACTCCTGCGGCGCCGCATCTGACGGTTGCGGTGGCGTGCTCGACTGCGGTGGCGCCGCCATCTGCGGCGTGTTTGCAAGCTGCATCGGGATCCCCGCTGCGTGTGTCAACAATCCCGGCGGAGAAGGCGCGGGTGCCTGCCCCCTGTGCCCGTTCATCCCGAATTGCTCCGGGAAGCCCAAGACGGTTCTCACCGGTCGCGTCACTACGCCAGACGGCGAAGTGGGTGTACCGAACGCTTACGTTTACATTCTCAAAGACAACAACGCGACGTTGCCCACCATCAGCGAAGGGGTCGCCGGTGGATCCTGTGAGCGTTGCGAGGACGAAGACCTGGGCCCGTTGCTCGCGAGCTCACTCACCGATCATAAGGGTGGTTTTCGCATCGAAACCAACGTCCCCGTGGGCACGGCGTTCACGGTGGTGGTGAAGGCTGGCAAGTGGCGTCGCGCCGCGCTGGTTCCCGCTAACCTGGTGAAGAGCTGCGCAACTACCGCGCTGCCCGAGTCTTACTCTCGTCTGCCCGCCAACTCGAACGACGGCCTCGGCGCCCACCTACCCAAGATCGCCATCTCGACCGGCTGGGTCGATGAGATGGAGTGCGTCTTCTATAAGGCCGGCATCGACGCTAAGGAATTTACCGTTCCATCGGGCAACGGACGCCTGCACATGTACCGTTCGACAAACAGCGACGACAAAAACGGTCAAGCAGGGGGCTCGCGGATGGGCACCGCCTGCACGTGCAACAACAGCAATCATACCGGGTCGTGCGCCACGGACACGACCGTCGACGACTCGGTGCTGTTCTCCTCTCAGGTCAAGATCGATGCCTATGATCTCGTGGTGTTCGACTGCGAGGGCGCAAAGTTTGACGAGGCAGCCGCGTCAGATGCCCGCGTACGCGAGTACGTGAACAAGGGCGGTCGCCTGTTTGCCAGTCACTGGAGCTACTCCTGGCTCTATGACAACAATAATGGCACCAACGTGGCGACCAAGCCCTGGGAAACAGGCCTTTCGCAGTCGGCTGTCTGGACCGGCACGACCGGCGTCGAAAGCGACACGGCGTACCTGTCAGTCGGGAGACCTCGCGCCAACACCAATAAGGTTCAGACGTTTGCGAAATGGCTGAAGAACGAGAACCAGACCGCGGTGACGGTGACCACCAATCCGGCCACCGGCGACATCTTGACGGGTGAGTTTGCGGTCACCGACCCTCGAGACCTGGCCAAATCAGCCAACGTCGGGGCCGACGAATGGGTATACCGCACCTGGCAAAACGGCGAGAGCCGGCCTCACGCTGCGGCTGACACAACGGTGCAGCAGCTCTCCTTCAACACTCCTTTCGGCGCGAGTGCCGCCAACGTGTGCGGACGCGTGGCCTACAGTGGCTTCCACGTCGCGAGCGCCGACAACAACGACGCCAATGACGTCTTTCCGTGCGTGTGCGACGGAACCACGCTGACTACGCAGGAGAAGGTGCTGCTGTACATGCTGTTCGACCTCGGGGCATGCGTCTCGACTGACGGACCACCGGTTCCTCCCTCGTGCACCCCCGCGACCAGCCAAGTCGCGTGCAACGGTAAGTGCGGCTACGTCAGTGATGGCTGCGGTGGAGTGATCGACTGCGGTCTGGGCTGTGGCGCTGGGAAGGTCTGCAACTCCACGACCAACCTGTGTGTGGAACAGTGCAACCTACAGGACTGCGCAGACGTCGGTGCCAACTGCGGCTACATAAGCGACGGCTGCGGCGATGTCGTGGACTGCGGCAAGTGCATCGGCAACCAGGTCTGCGGCCTGAACCAGCCTAATCTGTGCGGGACGCCCTCCTGCACGCTCCAGACTGACGCCTCGCTATGCAACAACAAGTGCGGTCCCGTGTCTGACGGTTGCGGAGGCATCGTCGACTGCGGCGGCTGCGCGACTGGACAAGTATGCGGCGGCGGAGGCCCGAGCCAGTGCGGCACCAAGGTCTGTACCCCTCTCGACTGCGCGACGCTGAAGGTCGGCTGTGGCATGAGTGGCGACGGCTGTGAGGGCATCATCGACTGCGGCCCATGCGCGCTGCCTGACACCTGCGGTGGCGGTGGCGTGGCCAGTCAGTGCGGGCATCCAACCTGCAGCCCTCTGTCATGCGCCACGGAGGGTGCCGAGTGCGGCTTCATTGGCGATGGCTGCGGCGGCGCGGAAGACTGCGGCCCGTGTCCGAACAATGGCGTATGCGGCGCGGCAGGACCCAACATCTGCAGTGGCTCGTGCGTGCCGCTTACCTGCGGCAGCACTGGAGCAGAGTGCGGCCTTGTAGGCGACGGCTGCGGCAAGCTCGTCAGCTGCGGCACCTGCCCCAATGGTAAGGTGTGCGGCGCCGAGGCCGCTAACAAGTGTGGTGATGGACCCTCATGTACCCCGCGCAGTTGCGCCGCAGCGAACGCCGAATGCGGAGTGATCGGGGATGGCTGCGGCGCGGCGATCAACTGCGGCAAGTGCGAAGCACCGCTCTCATGCGGCGGGGCGGGCGTGCCCAACGAGTGCGGCGACGGCGGCCTGAGCTGTGTTCCTCGCACCTGCGAAAGCGTGGGCGCTGAGTGCGGCCCGGTCGGCGACGGATGCGGCGCCCTGCTCGACTGCGGCCCTTGCCTTCTGGAGGGCGAGACCTGCGGCGGCGGCGGTGAGGGGCCGAACAAGTGCGGCAAATTCCCGGTGGTCATCTAGCCCGAAGGGCCGTGAGGCACGGCGCGACTGCGAAGCTACGACTTCGTGGTTCCCGGACACTTCTTGCTTCAAGTGAAGTCATGCCGCCACGCGCTCCGAAACACCCGGTCCTCTGGGACATGCGGCACATGCCGCCCGTCTGTTCTCCTCGAGTCGCCTTCGCCGAGCGTCCGCGCGTTTGGCCTTGAGGTCGTCCACCAAGTGCGCAGCGGTACCATAGTACATCTCGTCGGGCGTATGTCCTTCGAACGCGGCGTGGAGCATCACACTGTTATGCTGCTCGACGTAGAACTTAGTAAGCCTGCGGACGTCGGCGATCGTGCTGGGCTGGTTCAGGTAAAGCCACCGGTGCTTGAGGCTGCGCCACCACGCCTCGATCTTCGAATTGGAGAAGGTGACGTCCACGAGCGCGCGGATCCGACGCGCAGTCGAGCATTGTCGCTGTCTGGGGTGTCGAGCCACACAACCAAAGAAATGTGAGATGCTCTGCGCATGACACGAAGACAGCGCGCCCGGGTCTTACTCTTGAGTGTACCCATGCTCCTCGGCTCGGGCAGCCTCGCGATCCCGATGGCGGGAACGTCACGAAGCAACTCAAGGTCAAGACGCGTGCCCTGCCTTCGGGCCCGGCCCATCCGAAGCAGGTCGACGCCACGCCCGGCACGATTGCTTCGCTGCTCGAGAGCTCCGAGCCGGGCACGGTTCTCGTGCTCGCGGACGGCACCTACGGTGAGCTCCTCGTGCCCAACGATGGCAGTGCAGAGGATCCGATCGTGATCGGCCCCAAGAACAAGGGTGGCGCCATCGTGGAAGGCGACCTGCGGCTCGACGCCCGGGCTTACGTGCAGATCGAGGGACTGACGATACACGGTAAGATCAAGCTCAACGATGCCCACGATCTCCTGGTTCGCGCGTGCACGATCGAGACGGCCGGCGACGGCATCGTCGCCTTTGGCACCGGCGCGACCGACGTCGCCATCCTCGACAACACGATCCGAGGGGCGACCCAGTGGGCCGAGTCCTCGCTTGGCGTGAATGGTGACAACATCGGCGAAGGCATCGCGCTCACGGGCCCTGGCAACGTCATCGCCTTCAACCGCGTCTCCGGCTTTCGCGACTGCATCTCTCTACTCGAAGGTGACGAGGCGGTGAATCAGCGCTCGGTCGATATCTACGGTAATGACCTTACTGTCTGCGCAGACGATGCCATCGAAGCCGACTTCTCGATGGGCAATGTGCGTGTGTACCACAACCGGATCACCGACAGCTTCATGGGCATCAGTTCCCAGCCGAGCTTGGGCGGCCCCGCTTACTTCGTGCGCAACGTGATGCACAACATCGTGTTTCAAGGGTTCAAGCTACAGCGGGGGTCGACCGGCGATGTGGGCCTGCACAACACCGTGATCAAGTCGGGCGACGCATTATCCGTCAACACCGAGACGCCGATCGCGCATGCGTTCTTTCGCAACAACCTGTTTATCGGCGGACCAGGTGGCATCTACAACGGTTATGACTCCGGCGATGGGAAGGTGATCTATCTGCCTACGGCCGACGCGACGTGCTCCTTCGATTACGACGGTGTCGGGACCACCGCGAGCGTCTTGGGTGGCACGCTCGGCGACGTGAAGTTCACGAGCCTGACGGCGCTACGCGCGGGCACGACCGAGAGGCATGCCGTCAAGGTTTCCCTGGCTGATTTCGCTTCTGCCCCGGACTATCCAGGTGCCCCGTTCGCCCCGTATGCCACTCCAGACTTCGAGCTCAAGGCGAGCGGTGCCGCGATCGATGTCGGAGTCTTGCTGGCCAATATCAACGATGGCCATGCCGGCGATGCACCTGATCTCGGAGCGCTCGAACTTGGCGCCAAGGGGCCGATGTATGGGCCCGGTGGATCGCTACCAGGTGGTGGAGCAGGGGGCGGCGATGGCTCGAGTGGTGGCGAGTCGAACGGTGGCGAGTCGAACGGTGCGAATGGTAAGGACGCGAGCGCAGGGGGTGACGTGGGCGCTGGCGATGGTGGCGTGGGACCGAATGGTCATCCGTCCAACGGGAGTGCAAAGGGTGGGTGCGCTTGCGGCGTGAGTCAGGATGGGACGGGTCTTCCGACCAGTCTCTTGCTCGCGCTTTGGCTCTTGCGGCGAAGCCGCCGTTCGGCCACTGCCTGACCATTTGCTGACTCTTCTCTCGAGGCTCGTGCCGCAGCCAGTCATGAGCACGACCCCGATCGACGGGATCAGCTGCCTGGCGCGACGGGCGACCTCGACCCCGTTTTGCGATCATCGCAGCGGGATCAACGACCTGCCACACTGATCATAAGACGACCACTGAGTTGCACGGGAAGGTTGCTTCGAGCGTCTGCCCCAGCTTCAAGGCGTTGCAAGAGGTGCCTGACAGCTCGATCGTGCTCTCGTCGATCAACTTCCAGCCATTCGCATCGCTGCAGGTAAGCGTACTGCCGTTCAGCTTGACGGTACCCAAGCACGGGTCACCGATGATCTTACCTTCCAGCTTGACCTCGCACGACAGCTCGCCCGATACGATCGTGCGCAGCGCATCACGCAGACCCTTGTCGTCGTCCACGCGGTAACTGGGCGCGCTCTTGATGCTCGCCGCCGCCGGGTCTCCGACGCCAGCATTGGCAAGGTCATTGACGTGGGTTTGTGCGAGGTCGGTCTCGCTCGCCACGGCGATGACGTACGTGCGCACGCCGGCCGCGTAGGCCTTCTTGACCGCATCGACCGAGCGCTTGGTGGCGACCTTGGAATTAGCGCTGTTGAAGGCGCCCTGGTCGGGAAGCTCACACGTGTCGGGGTTACCGTCCGTGGCGAGCACGAAGATGGTGGGATCGACCGAGTCCACGGAAGTGAGGCCCAGGGTCTGCACCTGCGTCAGCACGGCTTCGATCGACTCACCAGTCGGCGTGTTATCTCCAGGTTCAGCTGGCTTGTATACACCACGGATGCCGTCGAGCGCGTTGAGCGCAACACTAATGTTGCCAGGAGTAATGATCGGGCAGGTCTTATCCTTCTGCTCATCATAGGTATAGAGTGCGACGCCGAAGCGCACCACGCTCTGCAGCTCGGCAATCAGACCGGTGTCGCTCAGCAGCGCGTCCTTCAACACCGTCCAGCGGCTTCCGTTGCCGAACTTGTCCGTCATGCTGCCCGACTGATCGATGATCAACACAACGTTCGGCGTGGTGACGTTTGCCTTGAGCGCGACGTCTGCGCATACATTGCTGTTCGACCCGCCCGATCCGCTCGAGCCGCTTGCGCTGGCCCCGGTGTTCGCAGTACCGCCGCCGTTCCCACCATCCGAGTTACTCGCGGCGACGCAGTGACCGTCCGCTGCACAGGCTTCGTCGGCGCTGCAATCTGCGGTCGCGGTAGCAGGCGCGCATTGCGCGTAGCATACACTCGCGCCGTCGCAGTAGAGGCCCGCCGCGCACGACTGGGCACCGCTGCAGCTGCTCCCGCAGGCATCGAGCTCCGCGCGCTCGCAGGGTCCATTCCTCTTCCCCTTACTGTCTGCTCCGCAAGCAAGCAGCAGCAGCAGAGCGCTCAGCGAGAACGCGCCGCGCGCGAACCTTACATACGATGTCCGATGCCTCATCCGTACCTCTGGTTATGAGGGGGTTCGCATCACTCTACCAGATAAGCCTTCGAAAGCAGGCGATCTCACGGCTTGCGTGGCGAACGCGCGGTGCCTGTACGGTTTCGTCGTACACCCGCGGTGTGCCCTCGACGGTATCGATGGTATGGATTGTAAAGCGTCAGTACCGTCAATCAGCTTGACCAGGTGTAGGTTGACTCCCAGCCGTGTACGATACTCTGCGCTTAGCGCCGACGGCGTATGGTGCCGAAACAAGATCGGCCACTATGCAGTTGCCCAAGCTGCACCTACGGGTGCGGTCGCATCGCCATAGCCGCCTTGGGAGCGCAACCTTACTTTGATGAGACCGTAAGCTTTCTGCGCGGCGCAGCAGGGCGAGAGAAAGCGATGTTCGTTTGGCTCGACTGAGGCTGGGCGCCTGTGGGCTAGCGCTGGCCGCACGTCATCTCCAGCCCTCCGGTGGTTCACAAGGCCGGCAGCGTAGCAAGAGCGGCTCCGATCTGGTGCCGGTTCCAGGGCGGGCCACCGCACCCATGGTTCTTGCTGGGGCAAACACCCGAGACCGGCCTACAACCTGATCGTGCTGATGCCTCGATGGCGGGTAGACACGCCCTCATCGTTCCAAACGTTGCGGTCGCTCGTGGTGCGGCCCTTGCCATACCATGTCAGATCGATCTCAAAAGTTGGCGCGCTGGGCACGCCCAACACTGCCCCGCTGGGCTACCGCCCGCGTGACGAAAACTCAGGCCGTCCCGATCAAGCGCACGATTTGAACAGTGAGCCCGAACAACACGCCGTACCGAAACCCATCCATGATGGAGGGGGCCTTCTGGTGGCGCCGGCGCCAGATTCCCACCATCGACAGCGTGAGACCACAGAGAATCGGCGCGAGGACGAAGTGACACGGGACGCGCAACGAGGCCCGAAGAGGGCCGCTCTGATGGCCTACGCACCCAGCACCGGGGTAACGTGAATCGCTGGCAGCGTGAGCGTCGACTACGCTTGCGGGATGCGTTCATCCCGCCGTGCTTACCGTCTTGCCTGTGCGTGCCTCCTCCTCGTGTGCACAGCTTCGCCCGCCGCGGCGGACGCGCTGCGAATCGACGTCGTCGCGTCCGGCGCGCTCGGCTTCGACCCCAACGACCGCTGCGAGCGCGAAGCGAGTGACGTGGTCGGCTGCTCACCGGGCTTCGTCTATCCAACCTTCGAAGGCTCCATCGAGGCCCGTCTCGTACGATGGCTTGGGGTTGGCGCGTTCGGCGGTGTTTCACATCAACGCTCGAACACCGCGGAGACGCGTGATGGAGTGCAGTTGAGCGGCACCGACGATCGCCTGCTGCGCATGGGCGCTGAGCTCAAGCTGCATCCATTCGCAGTGGCACTGCCGGGCGCGTGGGTCGGCGCAAGCGCTGGGCTCGCGAAACTGTACGGGAGCTCCGACCAGCGCGGCGCTCTGCTCGGAGGCTCCTTCGGGGTGGACTGGACGTTGTTCGATAGGTTCGTCCTGGGTGTTGGAACTCGAATCGAGCATCTCGCCATAGGCGGCGCCGAGGTCATCGGGCGCGGCCTGACGGTCGGAGCTGCCCGCTATGCGTCGGGCGTGCGGGTTTGGGTCGGGGCGCGTGTGGGCGTCACGTTCTGAGCGTGTGGGTCCGCGGTCATCGACGGCCCGTCGGCTTCGAAGTTATCTTCACTCGCCGCGGCCCATCTCCCCGGCCCGGATGGACTGTCGATGGAGGTCAGGCCGATCACACCCGCCTTGATCGCCGCGCGCGTGCGCGAGGCGCGCACACTCGGATGGTTGCCAGGGGTGGGAAGCGGGGTCTTCGTGGTTTGCGCTTCTTGGGCTGGACAGTGGGGCGACACTGGCTGATGGAGTAAGACCGTTGGCTCGGAGTCTGATGGTTGCTCAGTCCGTTTGTCGCCCCTGCAGATACTCGCCCACGCGTGCTTCAAGCAACTCCACAAGCTCCGGGTCCATTAACTGGTACTCGTCGGGAAGTTGATCGCGCCACAGATTGAACCAGCGAGTTCAAACGGTAAGGTGACAAGGCGAAAACGGCTCGCTGGACTGCTCAACTACTATGAGCGGCAGGCTGCATAGTGACCGATCTTGTTTCGGCACCATACGGGGCTCGTGGTGCAGCGGGCCATGCTTGAAGACTGAGCGACCACGTTCGGGCACGGCACCTTACGGTGTGCCTGGCTTGACCTGAACCAACACCGTCTTGATGGGTGGGCTCCCATAAGTCCTCTCGCCTATCATGACCGGATCAATTTGGATGTAACCCGTGCCGATGCCGCCGCAGAATTCGTCGTCGAAGGTCGCTTCATACACCAATGCAGAGACCAGCCCGAAGCCAATGGATCCGACCACCTCTCCTTTTTTTACCATGCACGCAGGCTGGGTGAGCTCTTCATCCTCAAAGACCGTCAGGTCCAGGAATGCGACTTGTCGCTCCTCGACATCACCCTCGCAGCTGGAAGTGAAAGCGCCCTCGTCCATGATCGGGAAGTCGATGGGGCTGCCCTCTGTAAGGTAGAGGATTTGTGGGCTGTCGCCAAAGCTGTCCGTCAGCAAGTAGCGAGCGCCCTTTTTGATGCTCAGGTTCGGATCGCCAAACACATCGACGACCTCGTAGTCGGTCTTGAACATGGCCACGCAATAATTGCTCCACTCGGCCGTGACCTGGCCTTCGGGCGGGAGGCCCGCAGGGTAATCGCCGCCTGTGCCTCCGCCGCTATCGCAGGCGGCCACCAAGACGAACGAACCGCAAAACAGGCGCTGAGCAGACTTACGCATCACGAGCTCCTAATCTCAAAGGGCCCTGGCACGTGCAAGCGGGCCACGCTCCTGCTGCGCTATGTCGAGTACTACAACGCGGACCGCACGCACGGGTCCCTCGACAAGGAAGGTCCTAGTGACCTTACTTTTTGCCAGTCACCCGGGCTCGCAGCGCATCGAGGGTGTGGTAGGGCAAGTCGCGTGCAACGCTCTTCGCGAGCCAGGTCGGCAAGCTGCCTCCCGTGTCGGCCTCGACCTGGTAGACGACCTTGGTGGTGTTGTCGTCGATTTTCCACAGCTTGTAGTAGCCAACCAGCCGCGGCATGCGCACCGTCTTTTCAGGTAGGGGTACCGGACTGAGGTTCGTGTTGTGGAACTCGAGCTTGGCCGCGCGGCCATCGGCGCTGAACGTCCACTGCGCTTCGAGCACGGTATCGCGATCCCACACGGGCCACGGCGCGTCGGTTCGGTTGTAGTCGATCGAGCGATTGGCCCCGAGGTCCTTGATCTGCCGCGCTTCGACGCACTTATGCATCCACGCGGTATGCTTTTTGTGATCCTTCAGCACGGCCACGATACGGTCCATCGGTGCGCCGATCACGACTTCACCACGAAAACCTGGCAATTCCTGGCCCGGAATGTCGCGCTTGAACACCCTAATGCCGTCGTCTTTGTCGATTTGCTCCCATGCAGGCTCACCTGCGTGAACGCGCGGTGCATCTACGCCGCACAGACAGAAACCGAGCACGAAGGCGAACACAAGTCGGGAGGTTAACATGCTCGAAGCTTGCTCACTTTGCTCGAGTGTTCAACCCCACGACGCGTGCTGCTCGCACGTTTGCATCGCCTCGGCTTGGAACCTCGGCAGTGCACGGCCGGGCACCCCGCGTAGGCGCCCCCTGCGTCGCGCTGCGCTGGGAGCTCAGAGTTTTCCACGGCCGGGTATTGGGGCAGCACGGGAAGCCCCGCTGCTTGTCGGCCGTATCAACACGTGTCGCCGCGGCGCGATTCGCAGTGCTGAACTGCGCGGCGCGGTTCGACTCTGCCTTCAATCCCGGGGGACTTTGTGAAAATTTCGTATTGGTTCGTGGTCGCGGCAACCGCGCTATCCGGCTGCCTCATCGATGCCTCGGGCGGGGCTGACGATGCTGCTCCCGAAGTAGATTCGGATGAGCTTGAGCTCAAGGCAAGGAAGGGCGAATGGCCGCTCGACATTCCTTCGGGGTGCCTGGAAGGGCCCGCAAGCACGTACGTAAACGCTCGCGACGCGGTTGGGGGCTGGACTGGAAGGGTAGTGAATGGGTATGCGGCTGCGCCGCAGTGTGACCGCTTCGTCGCAGAGTTTGACCTGACCGGCACCTCTTCCTTCTATTTGAATGCAGACTTTTCGTCTCCATCCTTTTTTGGTCCAGTAGAGTGTTCAACCTTCGCACAGGAATCGACCGCCTTTATCTACGTGCCGCCGACGCGGCGGCGCATCTCGGAATGGGGTTGGGTCAACATCCCTGGCGAATGGCAGATCTTGGCCCGGGGAACTACCCATGCAACGGGTTTCTGGACTAGTGACAACTACTGCAGAATCAACGGCGACCGTCTCGAAGATCTAGGCTCCGTGCGGTCGTTCAAAGGAAGCGTCGTCACCCGCGTACGCC
Source organism: Polyangiales bacterium (assembly GCA_046598735.1). Lineage (GTDB taxonomy): Bacteria > Myxococcota_A > Polyangia > Polyangiales > DASUME01 > DASUME01. Next base: position 1,044 of record JBKJIA010000148.1, on the reverse strand, counting down.
TCGTGAGCCTCGCCACCGCTCGAAACTGGAATAATGAACTAGTGAGCCAGAGGCAGAAGTTCCGATACTTTGCAGAATGACGTCGTCCTCGCTGAGCTCGTGCTGGCGATGGCGATTTGCGCGCACGGCCCGCACTACTCAGCCGTAGCCGTAGGTAGACCCGCGTCCACCGCGTGCCCTCCTTCGGCAGGCGGACAGCCGTGGGGACCGTGGGCTAAGTTGATGGGCATGGCCCCGCGGATCGCAATATTACTCGCAAGCTGCGCGCTTGTTGCGGCCTGTCACGGTGCGGGAAGGTAAGGCGCAAACCAAAGAAGCGTCTCCCCCTTACTCCTGCCGAGATGTTCGTGGTGGAGAAACCATATCTGGTTCCCGGTCCACCTGCCCGAGGTCGAGTTTGCAGGTCAGGACCAGCCCCTCCTGAAAACCAAAGGTAAGGGCCGGATCGAAGGTGCCGAGGGGGGCTCAGACCAGCTCATGGACTCCTACAGCAGCGCGGGGTTAGCGCCATCGGGCTGATGCGCAGGGTACCTTACTTTTCTCGTCCGCGGCGAGTTGGGATGCGGGGCTCGAAGCCAACGACGCCGGTGTGTTTTCTTCGTCGACTTGTCCGCGCACGCGTGGAGGCCTCCGCTCACTCGCGTTCGTTGGCGATACCCTCGAGTAGGCGCACCAGCGAGGACGACGACACAAAGCGAAAGGCAAAGGTTGCAAAGCGCACCTCTTCGCCGTCTCCCAGGGCAGTCCACATATGCGGGGCGGTGCGCACGCCGCCCACGAAGGTGCCATTGCGCGAATCGCGATCGGTGACCCCAAAGTGGCCTGGGCTCTGCTCACTGAAGTGGGCGTGCAGCTTCGAGATGCCTGGACGGGGTAAGGGGATGTCGAGGTTGAGCGTGCGACCCAGGCTGATGACGCTCGCGAAGGGGTTTTGCGCGCGCTTTTGCAGGGGAAAGACCTGGCGCTGATGGCGCTGCAGGTGTTGTGCCCTCACCGCGTCGAGATCGATCTCCCCGGTGCGAAACTCACCGCGCGACATCAGCG
>JBKJIA010000556.1:0-12396 GCA_046598735.1 Polyangiales bacterium | reverse complement strand
GCGCTATCGTCGCCGCCGCCGTAGCTTCCGTTTGCGCCGTAGTCGACGAGCTTGACTCTGAAAACAGCGGCATCCTGGGCCCACACGTCGAGATGCAGCACATCCATGGAAGCGGTGACGGTGCTCGAGGCGAACTCGACTAGTCCATAATAGTCAGGGGCCCTGAAAGTGTAGAGCTTGACGGGGTCGCCGCCGGCGTTGGCATCGGCCAACTCCGCGCTGTCCCAGTCCGGAGAGAAGGTGCTGACCGGCACGTTGGTATAGGCGCCGCTGAACAACGAGATCACGTCGGCGGGCGCTTCAGTCGGAGCCGGTGCGGCGGTACTTGGCTTCGTGCTCCGAAAGTAGAGGTTGTCGAGAAAGACGGTGGCCGGACCGTTGGTCGCCGTGGCGCCGACGAGCACGAGTTGTGCGAGGTGGCCACGCGCGACAAGCCCCGTGAAACTCGAAAGGGGCAGATCGAAGGAGACCCAGCTGCCGGTCGCAAGCGGGGGGGACGAGGCTGCGTCGAGGGTGAGCTCGTGCTCAGTGTCGTCGCCGCCGCCGAAGGTTCCGTTTGCGCCGAAGTCGACGAGCTTCACGCGAATCACGGCAGCGTCCGGAGTCCACAAGTCGAGATGAAAGGCTTCCATGGAGGACGCGTCGATGGGACTCGAAGTGAATTCGATGCCCGCATACTTGAGGGCCGTGTAGAGCTTGACGTCGTTGCCGCCGGCTTTGGCATCCTGCACGTTGGCCATATCCCAGCTCGCAGAGAAGGTGTCGACTGCCACGTTGGTATAGGCGCCGCTGTACAAGGAGATTACGTCGCCCGCTGCCCGTGTGGGCGTGGGCGCGGCCGTAGTGGGGGCCGGTACGACGGTGATCACGCGCACTCCGCTTGCCTTCACGGCGCGCAGCGACGCGCTGATCTCGGCTAGGCCCTTCGCCAGCGCCGTGACCTTACCGTTCGCGTCTACGGAAGCGAATGTGTCGTTGCTCGAGCTGAAGTCGAAGTGGCCGGTGCCCGCCTGCACCGTGATCTCTGCTCCCTCGACCGTGTAGCGTACGACGGGGGCACCTGCGGGGAGCTCACCACCAACGGGAAGCAACGCAGGGCCGCCCTGCAACTCAGCCTGTGGGGCGCTGAGCACGTTGCCGAGGTTGGCAAAGCGGACTTCGTCGAACCACACGCTGTAGGCGCCGTCGTCGGAGCCTTCCGCGAAGGCGAAGTGGTCCGTGGTGGCAGTCATCCGGCTCGGATTGGGAATAGGTACGACGAAGCGCGTCCAGGAGGTGGTGAGCGCAAGGTCCTTACGCTCGACGCGCAGTATGTCACCGGCGCCGCCAGCCCCGAAGCCCACAACATCGAACGTTTTAGCCGCACTCGCCTTGGCCCAAAACACCAGGGCGTCGTAGTCCTTGAGGTTGGCGGCGGGCGCCTGCAGTGACGCGCCGTTGTAGCCGCTTGCGGGGATGTCCACACGCAGCGAGGCTGTGCCGACGTAATGTTCGGTGCTGTCGACGACGGCGGTGCCCGTCGAGCCAGCGTAGGGCGAGTAGCTCACCCCAGGGGCGTAGCCATCGCCGAACACGTAGAACCCTGACACGCGGCACAAACTGCCCGCACACGCCCCACTGAGGCAATCGGCAGAGACACGGCAGCGCTCGGTCAGATCGCAGCCACCGCAACGGCCACCGCAGTCGACGTCGGTCTCATCGCTGTTGAGCACCGAGTCGTCACAGCTCGCCGAGGGCCCGCCACCATCGCCGGCGCCGCCGCCATCCTTGCGGCCGCCGTCCTTGCTACCCGTGTTGCCCGAGTCGGATACGGGATCACCTGGACCGCCGTCGACGCCGGAGTCAGCCGGCGACGAGCCGCCGTCGAGCGCCGTGTCACTGATCTCGTCACACGCGGTGGCGAGGGCCGCCAGTACGACGAGAAGCCTCTGCAATTTTGATCGATCCACAAATCCTCCTTGGCGAGATTGAGCGCAGGTCCAACGCGTGCGCCAAGCCAGGCGCTGGCGTTCAGGTTCTTTATCCATGGCTCGCCCTTGTCCCCGATGGCGAGCACGTCGCGAGTTTACAGCGCGGTGTGACGAATCCAGTCAATTTCCATCGTCTGATTCGGCAGGCCGGTCGCATCCCCGCCCAAGGTGCCGCCGATGGCCAGGTTGAACAGGATGTACATCTTCTGTTGGAACACGGGTCCCGCGCCCTGCGTGGAGGGATCTACCGAGCCAAAGCTCACTCCGTCCTGGTAGACCTGCAGCCGGGTTGGGGTCCATTCGAGGGCATACGTGTGCCAGTTCGTGAAGTTCGTGACGGGCGCCGCCTTCGGCCAACCGCTAAAGTAAGGTCGAGTGGGCCACGGGTAGGAGCACGGAGCTGTGCGGCTGCCACCGGCGCAGTTGTCGTCCGCGATGATGTTGGCATCGATGCGGTGGGGGCCCTGATTCACCACGGCCTCGAAGATGTCGATCTCTTCAGCGCCGGCGCGCATCCAGCCGCTCAAGCCAGGCGTGGGCAACTCGTTGATGTCGTGGCCGAGCATCCAGAACGCGGGCCACGGCCCTTGCCGCTCCGGGGTCGGCCAAGTCGGCAGGCGCAGGCGAGCTTCGATGCGTCCTTTCAACGGCTCGTATTTGTCTTTGGTGATCATGCGGGCCGACCACCACTTGCCGTTGATGTTCTTCGCGTTGATCTGCATTACGCCGTTGACGCGCTTGACCACACCATAAGTGTAGGCCTCGGCCTCGGTCACGTACTCCTGCCACTCGTTGTTGAAGTAGGCTTCGTGGTTGTAATACCAGTGGTTCTTACACAGGCCGTTCTGGTCGAGCGTTCCGCCAAGCATGCACGTGCCGTCGAACTCATCCTTCCACAGCAACGTGCCCGGAGCAGGCGTGACCGGAGGAGGAGTGCTCACGCTCGTGCCCTTGAGCACGACTTTGTCGATCGAGGCCACCCAGCCGCCGAGCGGAGTATCGGACCTACTTTCCAGACACACTGTCTGGGTACCACTGCCCGACGCAGTGCCGGTCGCGACTCCAGTGTAGGTGGTCCAGTTGCCGTTCGTGGGAAGACTCACCGTGCCTTGCACGGTGCTCCCGAAGCTCAGCCGGAAGGTCTCCGTCTCGGGCTCGGCTTGACCGTAGCGAACTTCGAAGCTCGTCACTCCCGCGACGTTGACGCCGCTCCAGCAGACCTTTTGAGCTGCCGCCTGGAACAGCACGTGCGGAGGCTGGTTGACCGCGCCCGTCACGGTGCCGTTCTCGGCCTCCAGCGTGACCAGTGCGGTTGTCCCGCCGGTGGTCCCACCAGACGTCCCAGTCAGGGTAACCTTCTCGACCGAGGCGACCCAGCCACCCACGCTGTTCTTGGCTCGAATGCACAGCGTGGCCGACCCGCTCAGTGCGGCGAACGACACCGACGCGTTCTTCATGTGGGCAAGCTCCCAGCCCGCGCTAGGCGCGTTGGTGGTCGCGATCGCTGCGCCGATATCCGTCTGGCTAGTCACGCTCGAGCCGTAGGAGAGCTGGAGCTGATCGCCGTCGGACTCGCCGGTGGCGTATCGTACGGTCGCACCCGCGGCCGAGGCCACGTCGACGCCGTTCCAGCAGACCTTCTGACCGGCGGCCTGAAACAGGACCTTGCCTCCGCCGGCAACGCCGGTGATCGTTGCGCCGCTCTCGGCCATCAGGCTGGAACTTGTGAAGGCACTGACAGCCTCATCGAGCTCCCAGTTCTCGTCCGAGGGCGGCGCGCAGCCGACCGCCAGACCACCGCACGCAATCACCGCCGCCGTTCGCTTGGTCAACACCATCTCAGGACCCCTGTGGTTTGGATGTCCCGAACATTGCACCCCCCGCAAGAATGCCGACGAGCCCTTTTTTCGCCCGTACAAGTCGTGCTGCTGTGCGCACTCCAGGGCGCGTTCGTTACGTTCGGTCACCGACGGCACTCCTGACAGGACTCCCAAAAACCATTGAATCCCTAAGATTTCTCAGATGGGCTCGCGAGGTCTTAGGTGCCGAACAGCCTTGATCGCTTTCTGCCGCTGCAAGCCATGAAAAAGTTCCGGGCGTGCCTGGAACCGTGGCTTGCATGACAGCGGTTCGCGGAAATCTGTCCACCAGCGCGGTCGCGTCGCAGGTCGTTGCGTGGCGCTTCTGAGGCCCCACCTGGGCGCACGGCGAGGCATACGCGGCGCCGCGCTCTTACCCGAACACACAGTAATTTCAATGGTTTTGGTAAGCAACCCCGGTTGCAGGGCAACGTTGTTGAATGGTAGAAATGTTACCAACTCTAGGTGATCGTTCATGTCGTACTGTTCCAGGCTCACTCATGCCGTTGGCGGCGTCGCCCTTGCCAGCGTGGTCTGGATGCTCCAGCCAGCACCTGCTTCGGCTCAGAATCCCGACTCCCATATCTCGGGTTCGACCCACGCCGGCTCGGCAGCGGTCGATGAGGGGGCGAAAGCACGGGCAGCGCAGCACTTTGAACGTGCCGTCGCCCTGTACCGTGACGGCGCGTTCGAAGGTGCATTGGTGGAGTTCCGGCGCGCGTACGAGGCCGTGCCCACCCCGGGCCTGTTCTTCAACATGGGGCAGACCGCGGTGAGGCTCAACGACTACGCGCAGGCCAAGGTGCTCTTCGAGCGCTACCTGCAGAGCTCCGCGGACGAGCTGTCCCCGGAGCGCCGTCAGCTTGTCGCGTCCGAGCTCAAGCAGCTGGGAGGTCGGATCGGCTACGCGCAGATCTCGGTCTCGGTCAACGGAGCCGAGGTCTGGGTGGACCAGCACTCGGTGGGCCGCACGCCGCTCTCGGCGCCACTCACGTTGAACGTGGGGCGGCATCACGTGGAGGTGCGGGCCGACGGCTACCAAGCCGCGATCCAGACCGTCGAGCTCGCGGGTGGTGAGGAGCGAACAGTGGACTTCCGCCTGCAACCGCTGCTGTCCGCACAGCGCGGCAGCTCCCCCGCGTCACCACCTGCGACGGCGGCACGAACCGCTGCGGCGGCAACTGGAGTCGGCGGGCGCGCTTGGCTTCGGCCCGCACGCATCGCGAGCCTCTCCGTGTTGGGCGTCGCCGCCGCGAGCGCCGTGGCCACAGGCGTGTTGGCCTCCAACGCTTACCAAGACCTCAAGGCAGAGCTGGCCTCGCGACCCGGTGACCCAGGCGCCATCGACGCTGCTCGGCAGCGCGCGCGGATGTACGGCATGACGAGCGATGCGTCGCTCGGCCTAGCGGTCGTCAGCGCGGCGCTCTCGGTGACTTTCCTGTGGATGGAGCGCACCGACCGGAGTGCCTTGAGCGTGGCGGTCGCTCCAACAGGTGTCGCCGTAAAGGGGGCTTTCTGATGACAACCAAGCGCTCGACCGCGTTCCCCGAGGTGCTGGGTGGCCTTCTCGTGAGCACCATGCTCGCAGGCTGTTCGCTCGTCCTGGACACCAGCGTCGTGCAGTGCCGCTCGGACAAGGACTGCCAGGGCGGAGCCACGCAGGGCCCGTCGCTGATCTGCCGAGAACAGGTGTGCCTCGTCAAGGACTCCAGCCGCACAGATGCAGGCGCCAATCCCGACGCCGACGCATCCACACGCGACGGGGAGACGCCCCCAAAGGGCCCGTCGCTGCCCTTCGCCGTCGACGACGCGTTCTTCACATCCGGCTATATGGGTGACGGCGAGCGGCAGCTCATCACGGAGCACGCTTGCCCGGCCGGATCCCGCGGCGGCGACGGCCGAGGGCGCTGCCACAAGTTCGTCTACACGACCGGGCCGACTTCCATGGGCTGGGGGGGACTCTACTGGCAGTACCCGGCGAACAACTGGGACAAGTCCCCAGGTTACGTGATCCCCACCGGCGCGAAGTCCGTCGCGTTCTACGCTTGGGCGAGCGCAGCCGCGCCTACTGTGACCTTTTCCATCGGCATACAGCAGACCGACGGCTTCGAGGTACGTTCTGCGGAGATCCGGCCAGGCGCAACCCCTAGGCGTTTCGTCATCGACCTCGGTGACATTCGCTACGAGGACGTGGTGGGCGGGTTCTCGTTCAGCACGGTAGCTCCCACCGCGGGCAGCTTGGAGCTGTTCCTCGACGATATCGTGTGGAGCGACCAACCTGCGCTGGTGGACACCACGTTTGCCGTGGACACCCGCGGCGCGCCTCTCGCTTCGGGCTGTGGCGTGCGCCTGCGCGGCTCGTTCGACGCCTGGGGCGCTGGTGTCCCCATGAAAGACGACGACAAGGACGGGGTCTACGAGGCGAGCATCGAACTCGCGCCGAACCGAGACGTGCGCTACCGATTCGCGCAGGTCTGCGATGGGGGTGTGGTCGATGAGGAGTTGGGCGCGGGCGCCCCGTGCGCCCCCGTTCGCGACGGTGGCGGACCCGCGCGGGTCGTCCAAGTGCCGCACGAGAGCTCGCAGGTCAACCTCGCGTGTCTAGCAGCGTGCGGCGAATGCCCCGCTTAGTCGGGGGAGAGGCGCTCGCAGTGCTGTCTATCACCATCGCGCTCGGCGGCTGTATGGACTTGCCGGACCCGTCTCCAGTCGATCGCGAAGGCGGTCAGATGTCGTCAGGTCCAGACGCTGCGGGGGGGTTCGATCCCGCAGACGGAAGTTGGCAACTTACATTCCGCGATGAGTTCGACGGTCCCGAACGGCAGCCGCCAGATCCAGGCGCCTGGGTTCACGACGTGGGCGGCGCCGGCTGGGGCAACGACCAGCTCGAATACGACACCGATCGCGTCGAGAACGTCTCGCTCGATGGCGCAGGCCACTTACGCATCACCGCACGCCGAGAAGACTTCGGACAGCGACTCTACACGTCCGCCCGCATCACTACGCGGGGCCGGTTCGCGCAGGCCTACGGTCACTTCGAGGCGCGTATGCGCTTGCCCGCAGGGGCGGGGCTATGGCCGGCGTTTTGGCTGCTTGGCAATGACATCGAGGCAGTCGGCTGGCCCGCCTGCGGAGAGCTCGACGTGATGGAGTTCCGAGGGCAGCTCCCCTCGACGGTGTCCGCGGCCGTACACGGTCCCGGCTACTCGGCGGGCGATGCGCTGCACGGAGATTTCGAGAAAGCCCAGTCGGAATCGAGTTTCAGCGACGACTTCCACACCTTCGCGCTCGATTGGGATCGCGAGAGCGTACGCATGTCGGTAGACAGTAAGGTGTACTTCCAGGCCAACGCGAGCCAGCTCGGACCTGAGCAACGCTGGGTCTTCGACCACGACTTCTTCATCATCCTGAACCTCGCGGTCGGCGGACGCTTCCTCGGTCCACCCGACGAGAACACGGTCTTCCCCCAGTCCGTGCTGGTCGACTACGTACGCGCCTATCAGCGTACGCCCTGAGTCATCATGCGACGGGTAGTACCCAGGAGTCGCGCGATAGACGTACGTACATGCAATCGTGCAATACTCCCATGGCGCGGGTACTGATGGCAGACAGCGAACAACAATGACAGGACAGAGCCTGAAGCGCACGGCACTCGGTAAGTACACGCTCATCGCCTCTCTGGCAGAGGGCGGTATGGCGAAGGTCTATTTGGGTCTCGCGGCAGGCCCCGCCGGCTTCAACAAGCTGCTGGTCATCAAGGTGTTGAACCGCAATGATACGGCGCAGCCCGGTGAAGACGTGCAGCTGTTCTGGGACGAGGCCCGTCTTGCCGCTCGGCTCATCCACCCAAATGTTGTGCACACCTACGAGGTCGGCGAGGTGGAAGGTCGGTACTTCCTGGCCATGGAGTATCTAGACGGGCAAACGTATCGCACGCTCCGAAACCGCATGCCGAGTACCGGCCTGGCTTACTGCGATGAGCTGCGCATCATCGTGGAAATCGCGCACGGTCTGCACTACGCCCATGAGCTCCGGGGGTTCAAAGGCGAGCCGCTTGGTGTCGTGCATCGCGACGTAAGTCCTCAGAACGTGGTCGTCTCGTACGATGGCCAAGTCAAGTTGCTCGATTTCGGCATCGCCAAAAGCTACGACAGCGGGCACAAGACTCAGGTCGGCGTCATCAAAGGCAAGCTGGACTACATGGCTCCTGAGCAGCTGAGCGGTGACAAGGTCGACGCTCGCGCGGACATCTTCGCACTCGGTGTCATGCTCTGGGAAGCGGTAGGCGGTCGAGCCTTTTCGGGGGGGCGAGGCGTGCCCGACATCAGGAAGGCCCACGCACGACTGACCGGCGGCGAGCCCAAGCTGCGAGAGATCGCGCCGGATGCGCCCGACGAGCTCGTAAGCATCGTGGAGCGCGCGATTGCGGTCGATCCCGCGCAGCGCTGGGCCGATGCGGCATCCATGGCCGACGCTCTCGATGCCTACATCGCGTCGACGGGCAACCGACCCGGCGCGAAGACACTGTCGGAGGCGATGAACAGCTTGTTCGCCGATGAGCGCCGCAAGATGCACAAGCTCATCGACCAGCAGATCGACGCCAATGCCAACCATTCTGTCAGTGGCACCACCTCGACGCTGCCCAACCTCGGTTCGGGCTATTCGATCACACCCTCGGGCGCGCGCGACTTCGAAGTTACCGTTGGATCGCGCCCGGGGCGTACTCCGCTCCATCCTGAGCCACCCAAGCGTGTCTCCTCGAACATGCGTTCGGCGATCGCAGTCATCGCGGGCGCACTAATCGCGGCCGTGGTCCCGTCGCTGATGATGGTGGGCACGCCCTCGACGGTGACTCCCGTCGTGACGCCCGGGAAGAGAATCGATGCCGCGACCGCGATGCCGGCGAACGTCGAGCCTCTACCGCCGGAGCGTCCAGAGAACCAGAGTCCGACTTCGGTGGTGTCGGCCTCGGACGGAGTAGACTCGAAAGGTAAGGCCTCCGTACTACTTTCATTGCGTGCGTTTCCAGCCGACGCGCGGGTCACCCTAGACAATGCCGAAGTCGCCTTACCGTTCTCGGGGGAGTTCGAGCGCGGCGCCGCGGTGCACCAGCTCGAAGCCATAGCGAAGGGCTATGAGCCCTATCGCAAGCTCATCAGCTTCAACAGCGATCAGCGGATCGATATCGTTCTGCAGCTAGCGCAGAGCAAATTCCGCCGTTCGGACAAACGGGCCGCGCAGGTGCCTGCCGCGCAGGTGCCTGCCGCGCAGGTGCCAGGGACCACTGAACCCGATCCGGCCGCGAAGCCGCTGGCGCCTGGCGCCGTGATCGACTTCGTCAAGCCCACCGTCGATCCAACCGAAATTGACACGGTCAATCCGTTTGCGAAGCCGCGGTAGGCCCGGGATAGGTACGATGCCCCTCCCGTAGCCTTTGCTGCGCAGCCCCATCGGAGGACACTCGGTCGCCGGTGTTCGCGAGCTCGGCGGAGACGCGTGGTGGCGTGGTAGGCTGCTTGGGACGATGCGCCAAGCACTGCCGGGGTTCGAGCTGGACGTGCAGCGGGCGCGCCTGCTGCGTGATGGGCAAGAGGTCGACCTCGAGCCGAAGGTCTTCGACCTGCTTTGCTACCTCATCGCGCACCCACATCGCCTGATCAGTAAAGAAGAGCTCAAAGGCGCGGTCTGGCACGCGCAGCGCCTGAGCGACGGAGTCACGGGCAACGCAGTCGCGAAGCTGCGCCGGGCCCTGGGTCAGCCTGCCGAAGCGGCTGCGCCAATCGAAACAGTGCGCGGTCGGGGCTACATCTTTCATCTACCCAAGACCACGACCGAGGATGCCATGCAGACGGGGCGCCCTGCGCCCTTACCCGCGCCTTCCGAGGAGCAAGATCCCTTCGTGGGCCGCGCCGCGGCGCTCGAAAGCCTCACGAAGCGACTGGAGCGCACCCGGGGCGGTGCTGCAAGCCTGGTGCTCGTCTGTGGCCCGGCGGGGATGGGCAAGACGCGGCTGGTGAAGGAGTTCGTGCGCCGTGCGGGGCTGGAGGGAACGCCCTCATGGCTCGGTGCCGCGTACGAAGGTGAGGGATTTCCCCCCTATTGGCCCTGGATGCAGGTAGTGCGCGAAGCACAGCGCAGCGAGCCTTCAGCATTCGCTCGGGCCCTGCCGAAGGGCTCTCACCTATTGTCCCAATGGGCCTCAGGCCTGGGTCCGCTCCCGGTGTCAGCGGAGGCTCCCGATCCGCAAGTGATGCGCTTCCGGTTGTTCGATGAGCTGACGCGCTGCCTGCGCTCGCTCGCCTCGGAGGGGCCCAAACTCGTGGTGCTCGACGACCTCCAATGGGCCGATGCCGGCAGCATCGATCTCTTGGGTCACACCGTTCGCGCCCTCGATTCGAGCCCCGTGCTCTTCCTTGCCACCGTGCGCGACGAAGAAGCGCTTTCCCGCAGCGTCAGCGACGCGTTGTCGAAACTGAGTCGGTTCGCCACGCGAGTCCGTCTGAGCGGTCTGACGGAGCAGGAGTCGCGAACGCTTGCGCACGTCCTTCGCGGCACGGCTACCCCATCAGAGGCTCACCTACGCGAACTCTTCGAGCGCTCCGAAGGTAACCCCTTTTTCATCCGACAGTTCCTTGAGTGGTGGGCGGAGGTGGGTTCGAACCAGGCACGCAGTCATGGTCTGCCCCCGGGCGCTCGCGACTTGATTCGACGCAGACTCAGTGCGTTGCCCTCCCAGGTCGTGCGCGTGCTCGGTGCCGCATCCGTGCTTGGAGCCCAATTTCGCGCGGGGCGTCTCAGCGACATCCTGGGCGAATCGGCCGACACCGTACTGAAGGCCCTGGCCGCTGCGTCGGGTGTGAGTGTGGTGGTTGGGGTGCCCGGCACCGACGAGTTCGCGTTCACCCATGCGCTGCTTCAGGAAACGCTGTACCAAGACACCGATCTGCAAACCCGCGGCATGCTGCATTCGCGAGCCGCCGACACCTTCGGCACGGACGCGGCCAGCGCGAATGCGGGTCACCTGGGTGAGCGAGCACTCCATCTCATCCATGCGCTGCCGTCACGGCTCGATGAAGCTGTGCGCGCCTGCACGGGTGCAGCCAAAGCGGCGCAGCGGTCGGCGGGCTTCGAGCGAGCAAGCGACCTGCTCTGCTTAGCGGTCACCAAGCTTGAGGTCGAGGGTTCGTCGCCGGACGAGCAGGCAAGCCTTTGGATCGGGCTTGGAGACAACTACTTCTTCGCGGCTTCCCTCGATCTCGCGTGGGATGCCTACCAACGGGCCGCAGAGCTTTTACGCTCCGTGGGGAGCAGCAAGCAGCTTGCTAGTCTCGCACCCCTACTCGTTCGCTGCGTCAACATGGGGTCGGGAGATGCCGAGTTCGCGCGTACCTTGGTCGAGGAGGTGCTGCGCACACTCCCAGCCGATGCCCGACGCGAACGCGCCTGCACCTTGGCGCAGAAGGCCCAGCTCGCATTGGAGTTGAGCGCGGCGGAGCGAACCGCCTTACTCGATGAAGGCGACGCCTGCCTCGAGGATCCAGGGGTGCGGATCGAGGTGGCCTATGCGCGAAACATGCTGCGCGATCCGAGCACGCTCGAGAGCAACGCGCGCGCCGCCGCCGATTTTCTCGCCCTCATTGACGTGGAGAATGCCGAACCGAGCACCCTTCGATACCGCACCCTGCATCGACTAGGGGTGCAGATTACCCGCTATATTTGCGCCATTACCGCGTGTGATCTGGTTCGCGCGGAGCAGGCCCAGGCTGCGATGGCGCGGCTGGCAGAGTCGTCTCACATGCGCGCCGTGGAGGTCGTGTTGGTACTGATCCGCGCAGGCCGCGCGCTGGCCGAGGGGCGCCTCGACGAGCTCGCCGAGATCATGACGGGGCCGCTGGCAACCTCGAACGATACCTCCACCATCGTGGAGGCAATGCGCAGCTACCAGCTCCTGCTGGCGGAAGCCAAGGGGTCGCTCGGGCTACTTGGGAAGCTCGTGCTTCCTCCTCCGCCCGCGCGCACGACCGCGACACCACGCCAGCGAACGGACATGGCGCTCATGCACGCGTACCTGTACGCACGAACCGCACGACCTGAGCGCGCACGGGAGGTCCTCGGCGGAGTCCCGTGGGCGGACATCGAGCGCATGCCGGTCCTTTATGGCGATCTCGGGGTGCTCAGCGGGCTCGCCAGCATCTACGTCGAGCTCGACGACGAGCCTGGGATGCGGCTCGTGTACGAAAAGCTGTTGCCCTTCGCCGGGCGTAACGCGCTCATGCCCACGTTCGCCTACCGCGGCGCAGTCGACCACTTCCTGGGCATGGTAGCCCACAAGCTGGGCGACGACGCAGGTGGTCGCGTGCACCTCAAAGCAGCTGTGGAAATCAACCGCCACCTCCGGATGTCGCGGCAGACGAGCGAATCCGAAGCGCTGCTCGCTAGCCTGAGCTGAGCGAGCTTGAGGCGCGCCCGATAGACCCGAGATGAATCCATGACGAATCCGAGGAAAGGCACGGCCCGCCTCGCGCCAATAACGCAAGAGCGCTGCGACCACTCGTCCACCCCCTCGC
>JBKJIA010000466.1:0-93396 GCA_046598735.1 Polyangiales bacterium | reverse complement strand
ACTTAACATTTCTCTTATCTGGACACCCATGGGGGGCGAGTGTACCGAGCAAGGGCGCGCTATGCGTGGCCGCGCAATGCGCTGCCCACACGACGTGTTGGGGACGGCCGCCGGTGCAGGCGCAGCGCCATGAAGCGTCGCTCAAGCCTGAGTATGTGCGTCTTACTGTTGGGGGGATGCATCGCGCACTCGACAATAACGGCAGCGAACACCGTGCAGCCCATCTTGTTGGGACCTGTCCACGCCCTGCCAGGCGAGGCGGGGCCCAAGGCCAGTTCAGTGCAGCCGGGGCCAGCGCCGCGCGAGTTCAAGCTCGAGACCCACGGGGAGTCGTCAGGGCAAGGCCCTGGTTACAATTCGGGCTCGACCATCGTCGACTACCAAGTGCATGCGCATCAGGCCTCACCGGCCGCACTGTTCGTGGTCGAGTCGGCCCAGTGTCACAGCTGGACGAGCGCCGTCATCCTTCTACCGATCTCGTCCGCCACGTGTCGGTTGGAGGGTCGCATCGAGGAGCGTGCTTCGTTCTCTTCGCCCAATAGACTCGGAACGACGCCGTAAGGCCTGAGCCCACGCATATATGCCGTGAGCTGCCCGATATGATCGAAGGCTTTGTCGGCGGTCCCGTACGGCAGCGCACGCCGCAACCAGGTTATAAGACGAGCCATGCAAGACTCATCATCCAGTCACGCGCCCAGCGCACAGTGTCCGATGCACAGCGGCGCGCTCTCCCAGGGGACATGCAGCCGCTGCGGGAACTACGTCTGCGACATCTGCACCGAGCAGGGACACTACACCGAGTGCCTGACCTGTCGCGAGCGCGGCGGCCTGGGTTTTCTCTTCACGCGCGACGATTGGACCGTGCGCGGGTTGGGTGGTCATGCATGGGCCAGCTTCAAACGAGAGTGGTTGATCCTGCTCGTGGCCATGGCCCTGCTCTTCGTTGCAGCCCTAATCCTCGGCGGGGCCCAGGGAATCGCGCAAGTGCTGATCTTTGGCATCAAGGGCACGCAAACGCCATTCGCGTTCAGACAGATCATATTCTCGAGTCTGTTCGGGCTCGTGCTCAATCTGATGGTGACGCCTTTGATGGTGGGATACATCGCGCTGTCCCTCGACGCCTTACGCGGCAACAAGCTCAGGCTTGAGCGGCTTTTCGAGTTCTACGCGCACATCCAAACCATCGGCACCTTGGTGGCACTCTTCTGGGCGTTTGGGTTCGCTTACAACCTGGTGCTCACGCTGTTCTTTGCCGACCGCACTATGCAAGAGCTTTACCCTACATTCATGATCATGGGTCTGATTGCAGCACCGCTACTGTTCTACGTGGGAACTGGCTTCGGATTCGTCTACGCAGTGCTTGCCGATCATCCCGAACTGTCGCCCGCAGAAGCGTTGCGCCGCTCCTGGCAAATCGCCACCGGGAAGCGCTGGCCGATCATTCGTATTTGGCTCGTGAGCATCCTTGTCATCGCGCTCGGCGCCCTGATGTGCTTCGTTCCGGTATTTGTAGCGTTCCCTTGGGCGTCCCTGCTCTGGGCGGCATCTTACCTCGCCCTTGCGACTCCCTCGTCCAGTCGTAGCGGTGCAGTAAGGTAAGATACGTCAAAGCCAGGTCTAACGCGCGTCGACCTTCGCCCCTTCCGGGCCGACCGTCCGCCAAGTACCGTTGCTAGGCACCGCTGTTGACGAAGCAGCCCGTCTGATCCGTACACACGCTGACTGGAAGTCCGTCACAGGGGTTCGGAGTGCCTGAGCATTCGAAATCCCAGCGGCAGCCCGTTTGATCCTTGCACGAGAACTCCGAGCTGTACCCGGTGCACGACCGTGACACGCCTGAGCATTTCTTCTGGGTCGAGCTCCATGAGCAACCGTCCAAGGAAGTGCAGGAGAAGCTGGAGTACTGCGAGTAGCAACTGTCCGAGATGCCCGCGCAGTCCCCATTGCCAGAACAGCCCCGTATTTTGATGCACGAAAGTGAATCGATCGCGCTGTAGCAACTCGATGCGATGCCATCACAGAACGGTACGCCGGAGCCCGGACCCGTGCGGCTGCACCAGCCATTTTTGCTGCATGTGCTCTTCTCGGGGCAGTCTGCCGAAGTAGTGCATTCGGCGACGCAGATTTCGGCTCCGATGCACTTGCTCCCGGCTGGGCAAGTGTCGCCCTGACACGACTCCGTGCACTGGTGATGGCCAATGTAGTTCTGTGTATCGGTGTGACAGACGAGGTCCGCACCGCACTCTTGGCTGGTCTCGCAGGCCTTACCAATGGCCAGCGTCGCGACCGGCAGCGCGGCATCTTCTTCGGAAGAGCCAGGGTTGTTGTCGCTGGCGTCAGTGTCCGTATCAGTGGGGGGACAGCTGCTTGCGTCGCAGGCGCTGTCTTCTGGGCTCTTCTTTGAGCTCGCATCGGAACCACAACCAAATAAAGCAATAAGCGCAGCGATGCTCGCTGCGCGACGTGAACGCGTCGTTCGCATGGGGGAGTCTCCTAGGACGGACTGATTAATTGACTGTCGTCAACAGGGCAAGGGTCGATCACCCCAGTCGCGTGCATTGCGAGATTTTCCGCAGCCGCATGGTCCACAATGCCGACACGGCTTTGCATGAAGAACACGTTTGATCGCCAACAACGTTGCGCGCTGCCCATTGAGCAGGCGCGCCATGCCCTGCAACATCCATATTTCTAAGGGGGGCCAGATGAAGGGATTTGGAAGACCAGACATACACAGCTCGATACGGCAGTCCGTCACCCAGGCCCAGCGTTGGACGCCGCGCGCGGCTCCGTGGGCCTTCGCACTCGCGCACGACTCTTTTGCGCCCGCGCAGCCACGGAGATCCCCATGAATCAGCCCAAAGAATCGGATGCGTTGTTTCCGCAGGTTCAGCCCGGGCCGACCGAAGCTGCCGAGTACGCCTTGAAGATCCAAGGTGCCAAGGACTTGAGGACAGGCCTACACCGTGTGCAGGCTCTATTCATCGCCTTCGTTGTGGTCTGCGTCGCCGCTTTGGCCCTTTGCTTCCCGCGCCTTTCCGACGCCCCGCGCAAAGATGCGCTGCAGGACCTCGCCCGCCTTTCAAGTGAAATGGATGTGGTAACACTCAGGCGTCAGATGGCAGCAAATGCTGAGCGCGAGCTCGCGTTTGACCTTGAGCGCGTGGCGCAGGCCGTGGCGCTGCCTGAGCTCACGGCCAAGCTGGGAGCGGGGCCTCAGACGCAGCTTCAGACGGCCGAGGTGCCCAAGCTCACAAGTTTGGGGGCACTCGCGGACAGCGCGAGATCGGGTACCAAATTTCCCGTGCGAGGCCCGCATCCCGAGGCCTTGGCGGCGAGTCTTCGCTGGCGACTCGACATGCAGCGCGAAAAGCACCCGCTCGTACTGACCAAGTTGCAGCTCTCGCACGCCGTCGCTTTGGAGAGTGTTGACGCTGAGGCGGTCGTCGAGCCCGCCCGCGTCGAGGCGCTTCAGGCGACCGCGACGTACGATCAGTCTTACGCGCAGTACACCTTGCTGCGCGACAACAGTGAGGAGCTCCGTAAGCAAGGGCTATCGAAGAAGGACATGCTCCCTGCGGTGCAAGAACGGGTCGCGGCATATAAGGTGGTGACCGAACAGAAGAACCTAATGCGTCGTGCCACGAACAACTACTCGCGCCGGGCACGACGCGCGCTGAGACGGGAAGCAGTTGCGGAAGATCAGGCAGGCGGCGGTACACTTGTGGTGGCCACGCTGGAGGCAGAAGGGGAGAAGCCCCTGGCGCTCAAGGTTCCACTAAGCCGTCCCGCCCGATTCGCAACTGCGCCGGCGTTCAAAGCCCCGGCGCCTCTCACCCGCCTTGAACGCAACCCGCTGTGGCCGGAGATCAAGAGCTTGGAGGCAGTCGGTGCCACCCAGCGACTAGAGGAACAAGTTTCCTTCCATCTGCGGACTACCGAGTTAGCCGGCCTGCGCATCTCTGGTGTCGCCGTGCTGCAGACGCTTCCGCTCGTGCTGCTGTGCTTTGTATGGATGTTGATGGGAGGCTGCCGCGCCGTGACGCGCGTGTACAGTCCGTTCGGCAGCAACCAGGGTGCCCGTATACCCACTCCGGGAACCGGAACGCGCGCCGTCGATCGCGCGCTGCTCGTGATTCTGCCTGTCGCCGTGTGCAGCCTGACTTGCTGGTCGCTGTGGCGGCTGCAGGAGCCGCCTTGGATCGCGGCGGCACTGTCTTTCGCGTTGCTGACGCAGAGCCTGGTCGCAAGCCGAATGTGGAAAGAGCTCCAGCGCTTGCTCGACGTTGCGCGCCATAGAAGTCTCGTGCAGCCCCTCCCGGAGGGTGTCTTAGCGGAAGTAAACGCTCCAAAACTGCGCCGGACTGGTAGCGGCGGCTGAGGTAGGAGGTCCAACCTCAGATGCAACTTCGAAGGGATAGGTGAGCTCGTGCGTGAAACACCTGCAGTTTGTTCGAGGACCGGTGCGCTGCGAGGATTGTCGGCGCTGGCAGCGCTATTTCTGCAGTTAGGATTCGCGCCTCGGGTGCACGCGCAAGACAATATTGCTCAACATACCCAGGCCGTGGAGATGCCTTCCCGCATCGCGCCGACGCTGCGCTGGACCCAGCGGGTCAACGGCCTGTGCGGCCAGACGTGCAGGAACGGTCCACGGCACATGTACTCCGCCGCGTTCGAGGACACGTACTTACTTTCCTGGATGACCGTGGATGAGAGCGACACCTGGCGCCAGTTTGGTAACGTCTCGACGTTCAATGTTTCTGCGGACGGTCAGTTCTCGAAGGTGAGCGATACGTCATTCGACGGAAAATGCTCAGCGATCTACGGCATGGCGAGCAATCACGACGGGAGTGTGATCGCCGTGTTATGCGAGGGATTGATCGGCTCAGCGCTCCTACCTGGCGCGGTCAACCTTCTCGAGACCGAGCGTCAGGCCAACTGCACCGAGGACTGGGAAGGTCGCTGCTACCCGATAGGTCAGTACTCAGGCAGCGACGCCCCGCTCTACATCTTCGAGTACAAAACGGGCATGATCAGCGA
This sequence comes from Polyangiales bacterium, assembly GCA_046598735.1. Lineage (GTDB taxonomy): Bacteria > Myxococcota_A > Polyangia > Polyangiales > DASUME01 > DASUME01. The sequence continues at coordinate 88,359 of JBKJIA010000466.1, read as the reverse complement.
CACGCCGGATCGCATCGTTCTTGTGAATCACGCGGTAGGCGGCTGGCGATACGGTCACCACGAGCTTTCACTCAACGCAGCAGAGGATACCTACTTCGTCAGTCTCAAGGTGACGGCCGGGCCGACCGCCGACAACAGGCATGAAGGTCTGAAGCACTTTGGAGTGAAGCGCGTGCCTGACTGGTCTTACGTGCGCGTGACCGACGAATGGGGTTGCGGTCCGGGGCACGTTCTCGCCAACCGCTTGGCGTACAACCGCGCCAACGACGCATGGGCCAAGTTGTGCACGTTGGATTCGTGCAACCTCAACAAGCAGTACGAGAACGGTCAGTGCGAAAGCGTGACGTGGTCTACCGTGCCAGGAGTCACCAAGAAGCAGACCATCAAGTACGAGGGTGAGGAGCTGTTGAGCCTCGAGCACCCCGGCCAGAGCTGGACGCTCTCCGGCGGCGGCCACGGGATCCTGAGCCTCGGTGCGGACGGTTGGCTGGCCCTTGCGTCCGGCCCCGGCTTTGTCAGCGCCAATCCCAAGCCGGAGACGATCGGATTGATACGCCTTCCCCCGTCCGTTCCCGAGCTCAGAACAGAGGGTGTGGAAGAGAACGTGCCAGTGTACGGAGACGGCGCGTCACAGACAGGAAACCTTACGCGGTACCAGTGGGACTGGCTCTCTTTGCCGGCGCCCAAGGCAGACCGCGAGAAGCTCACGCGCGCTGGGTTCGGCAACATGGCTTACTTCGATACGCAGGGAGAGGACAGCGAGCGCTTGCTGGTGGGATGGTCGCCGTCGGTGGAGACTCAGGGCATCACGAGCGAGTACGTGGTCTCCGAGATGGATAGGCAGGGTCGCCTGCGCGGTAAGCCCGTGACGCTCACGGGCACGGGATGGGGAGAGGACAACCTCTGGGCCACCATGCCGAACTCGGGGTGCGTGGTGTTTCCCTTCGCCTGGGTCGGAGAGAACGGTCCCGGCCAGTCTTACCCCATCGAAGGCTCGATGGACGCCAGCGTGTACCCGAGCACGATGCACATGACTTCTCTGTGTCCGGCGACCAGCAGTCCGCCGCCGTTGCTCGAGACCGACGGCCGGACGGATGAGGAGCGTTGGCCAAGCTCCCATGCGAGCAGCGCTCAGGGTTGCGGATGTACCCTCGTTGGGCGGCACTCCGCAACGTCGGGGATCGCGGCCTGGTTGGGACTGTGCATCCTGGGACTCCGCAGGCGCACAGCGAAGAACCGAAGGGGTGCGTCCTGTATCGCTAGAACGAAAATCCGAGCCAGGAGGTAACGCCGATCGATATGACCGTGTTGCGCTTGGTACCTTCGTCCTCGCCGAGCCACTGCTCGCTCCATAGCTCGGGGCCAAACCCCATGACGACCGCCTCGGAAGCATGAAAGACCAGGGGTAAGAGGAGTGAGCCTCGCACGCTATGTCGGTCATACTCCAAGTTCAGCGCGGCCAGCGCCGTTCGGCTTTGAATGTTTTGGCCCGGAGCGGAGACGTCATACGCGCTTCCTTTCCAGTCTACCCGCTGCCAGGAACGCACATAGCCGAGCTTTGCAATCACCATCAGACCCGTGCGAGGCCCTAGGCGTAGCTCCCAATTGGCTAAGATACCGGTAAAATACTGCGTCTCTTTCACCTGCAAGCCAGCACGTGGAGCATTCACTCCGTACATCCCCCCCAATGAGAGGCCGAGCCCGAACCCGTCGTGGATGAAGTAGGTAAGCTCAGGCGTGGCATAGGCGAACCACTGCCGGAAGGAGGGCCAGTCTGCCGCAGCTTCATCATTGGACCAGTAACCACCTAAGCCGCCGCCTATCATGGTACGGCCCTGATCCGTGGCTCGGCCGGCATGCGTGGCATGTGTGGCTTGCGCCGCGGCGCGCGCGCTGCCGCCCGTGAGGACCGCGCTGACGACGATGAATGCGCGCGTAAGGCGTAAGGCGCGTTGTGCGAGCACGCTCAAAACGACCCTCCCAGCCACGAATAGATACCCAGGGCCAAGCGCGAACGAGGGTAAGGGTCGACTTCAGACTGGAACCCAGCTGGCCCCGCCCACGGGGAAAGGGTGAAGCTGCGAGTACCCCGCGGGTCCTGGGCGAGAAACCTGTCCCACCACAGCGCGGGGCCAAAGCCCAGCGCGATGGAGGAAGAAACATGAAATACGAGGGGTAACGTTAGGGCAAGGCGGACAAAGTGGGCGTCGTATTCCAGGAAGTCGAGAGAAGCTTGCGGGCCGCCGGGCGCCACAGGGTCGTGCGGCGAGCCATGAGAGACGCGCTGAGTAAGCCGCCGCCAATGGCGCATGTAGTAGACACCTGGCACAGCCAGCAGACTTACCTTGTCCAGCAAGGGAAGCTCGAGCACGGCATGGGGGCCGGCCCACAGCTCGTAGGTGCGAACTCGGGCGGTCCAGGAGTCACCCAAGCGCAGCCCAAAGCGGTCGTCACGCTGGCTAAAGGAACCGCCTACCGACAGGCCGATGCCCACGCGATCTGCCACGAAGTACGTGACGCCGGGTTGTACGTGCGCCTGCCACGGCGCGGGCTGTCGAAGGTTGGACTCTTGCCTGGCGTGGAACCAGCGTGCGCCAAGTCCCCCGTCGACCATGACGCGCCCGCGGTCGGTGAGCTTGGAAGCGCTTGTTGCCTGCGCGTGGGCCACACCAGTGCCTGCTAGCGAGGCTAAGACGAGGAGGAGGAGTACGAGCACGGGCGGCCGACCGTGCCACGGGCGCAGCCTCGTGCAAGGCGTTCCGGGGGCCGGCGGTTAGCTTAGGTGCAGGTTGGTTCGGCCATGACCTGCTGGATGGCGCCTAATACGTCCGGAATCCCGAAAGGCTTATAGATGACCGGATTGGGCGTGCTACCGACGAGGAGTTGCGCCCGTTCGGTGAAAACCGCGCCGGTCATGAAAACGAAGCGTTTGGCGAGCGCCGGATTCGTCCGCAAAGTGTGGTCATGGAGGTCCATCCCCGTCACGCCGGGCATGATCAAATCGCAGAGCACTACGTCGAACTTCAGCGCATCCAGAGCTGCCATCGCCTCTTCACCAGAGCCTGCCGTCGCCACCTGGTGCTCTGACAGGGCATGCTTGAGGTAGGCCGCGATGCTGGGCTCGTCGTCGATCACGAGGATGTGCAGGCCCTTGACAACGGACGAGGGGCGTACGGCCGGGGAGGGCGCCGGGCTTGAAGCACGGGTATGCACAGGAAGGTCGACGTGGAAGGTGGTGCCGCGTTGCACTTCGCTTTCGACCCAGATCGCACCGCCAAGGGACTTGACGATATTGTGACAGGTATAGAGGCCAAGCCCGGTGCCCTCTCCCACCGGCTTCGTCGTCACGAACGGGTCGAAAATGTGACCCAGTAAGCTGCGTTCGATGCCGGAGCCGGTATCGCTGACACTGCAGCGCACCATCCCTTCATGCAGCACGCGGGTGGCGACGCGGATCTCATTGCCTTCCACATCCCCGGGCGGGATCGCGTGCGCCGCGTTGATTAGTAAGTTGAGAAAGACTTGCCCTAGGCGTGATGGCTGGCCCTGCACGGGGGGTACGACTTCGTAGTCAAATACGAAGCGTGCGCGCGTGGCCAACTGATGACTGGCAACGCGGGCTGCCCGCTCGATCACATCCTTCAGAGCGACCGGTCCCGGCGCGCCGTCATCTCGATGCGAAAAGCTCATCAGATCGCGGACAACATCGCGAATTCTGGTGGCACCGTCGAGTGCATCGGCCGCTCGTTTCTTGGTCGCAATCTTACTGTCGCTCTCTGCGGCGATCCATTCCAGATTCGCGAGCACGTAGGTCAATGGGTTATTGATCTCGTGGGCAACGCCCGCGGCAAGCGTACCGACCGCAGTCAAGCGATCGGAGAGCAGCAGGCGACCCTCCATTTGTTTTTGCTCGGTGATGTCCGTGGCAACCAACGTGGCGCCACGAATCTCATCGCCAGACCTAGCGGCTCCCACGTGGACGAGATACACCGGGTCACCATAGGCGCGCGGGCCGCGAGCTTCGTAACTTGCGGGCACTCCGGTATCGAGCACGGACTGCACGACGCCGCGTACGCGCTCCTGGTCTCCTTCACGCACCATCTCGGTAACGAATCGGCCGATCACATCCTCAGTACGTGCGCCCGCGACGGACCGGTTGATAAACAACACACGCTGCTCGCGATCGATATGCAAGATGATGCCGGGCGCACTCTCCAGCAGCGAGCGCATCCAGGTCTCGGATTCGCGCAGCGCCTCTTCGGCTCGCCTGCGCGCAGTGATGTCGAGGAACGTCGCAACGGCACCCGTCACGCTGCCGTCCGCTGCCAGCACCGGCACCGCCGTGAAGATCGCCCACGAGACTTGTCCATCCGGACGTCGTACGCCGATCATCGCGCTTGGTTGCGGCTGGCCCGTGCGCAGGGCGCGACTGACGGGGTAGTCTGCGGCCGCGCACGCCGATCCATCCTCCCAGACGGTCTCGCTTTCGAAATCCGTTGTATACTTTTGCGTAAGCTGGTCGTAGCTAAGGCCGAGCACACGCAAGGCCTCCGCATTCGCTCTAAGGATCGTGCCATCGCTGGCCACGTGCACGATCCCGCCGGGCACGGCCTCGAGGATGCGCTGATTCAGTTCCTCCGACGCGCGCAACTCGCCCGCGCCTACCCCGGTTTCCGCCATCCCGTGATCATTCGCCCGACCTGGCCCTAGCGCCAGCAGGCTGCCGCCCGCCCGCAAGCTCCATGCGCCCCCCGGGGACCTGCCAACGGCGATGAGCGGCTCCAGCGCTGCTGGATGCGGATGCTTAGAACAGCAGCGACAAGCCTGCTTTGGGGCCTTGTGAGCCGAGCTCTCCGCGGAAGGCCAGGTGTTCGCTGAAGTTGTAGAACAGGCCCGCTGCGAGGTCCCAATAGAAGTAGCTGGTGCGTGCGTTGCCGGCGCCCACGAGGTCATCTTCGTTGAGCCAGATAGCGATGTCGTAGCCAAGGCCGATGGCGCCGTAGGGCCGGAACTTCGGCGTAATGTGGAACGACCACATGCCGTACAACGCAGGGGTGATGTCGAAGAAGGTAAGGTTGTCGCTGTACGCGCCGAGGCCGTAGCTGCGATAGCCGAGCCCCAAGCTTGGCTCGAGCGAGACCTGATCGTTGATCGCCGAGATGAAACCATCTGGCACGATCGGGATCTCGAGACGCGCATTCACGCCGATGCCAAAACCGTAATACCAGGGCAAGTAAGCCATGGCGCTGAGGGCGAGCGGGCGGGTGTGCTCACCGGTATCACGAATGGCTCCGGAACGGTGGCTGCTCGATCCCTCCTCGTCTGGAGCGGGCGCACTCGCGCTGCTGTCCGTGGCCGTGGAGCTATCTTGGGCTTTCGCGTCTTCAGTCAGAAGACCTGCCGCGCTGAGCGACAGGCAATACAGTGCTGCAATCAAACAACGCTTCATCAAATCCTCCGCGAGGTGCTCTATGTGGCCAGGCGCCGCGCGTCCGTGCCTCATTCCTGCGCGCGCACCTTTGCAGGCGAGGGCGGGATCGGCCAGTTTTCGCGCTGCCAACTCAGCGCCGTGCGAGTGCGTGACCATGCCGCCCGTGGTGCAGAACCTTACGGAGTTCGATTCGTTCGGCCTTCGTAAGGCCGGCTTCTTCGCAGCCCAACCGACTCCCAAAACGAAAAAGACCAGTCAGCGCATTCGCTAACCGGCCCGTTTCGTCACACACACACATCTTTGAGCGGGACAAGGGATTCGAACCCTCGACTTCGACCTTGGCAAGGTCGCACTCTACCACTGAGTTAGTCCCGCAGAGAGGCCCAAAGTTAGCCGGCCAGGCGTGTCTGTCAAGGTTTGGTGCGACGAGTTTGTGAGTCTTTTGCTGTACGACGCGATCACTCGTAGCGAACGCCGTCGGCTGGGGTCAGTCGGGCTGCCCATAGGCTGGGTAACAGCGTTGCGAAGATGCAAATGCCGAGCGCGATCAACACCGAGTACGTGAACTCGAGCGGGCTGATGCGTACGGGCAGATGGTCAATTAGGTAGACCTTCGGGTCGAGCGGAAAGCGATACACGCTCAAGTAGCCGCTGACGATGCCGCCGAGCACTAAGCCTATCGCCGTGCCGATCAGGCCGATCACCACGCCTTGCACCAGGAAGATGGTGAGAATGCCGGAATCGCGTGCACCCATGGCCTTGAGAATCGCGATCTCGCGCTTCTTCTCCAGCACGATCATGATCAGCGTCGCCACGACGTTGAACGCGGCCACGAAGATGATGGTGGCGATCACCAGGCTAAGCATGACTTTCTGCATCTCGAGTGCGGTGAACAGATTGTGGTTGAGCTCCTGCCAATCCATCGTGTGATAGGGACCGCCGCCCAAGTCCGCTTCGAGCCTGCGTGCGACTGCAGGCGCGGCATCGATGTCGTCTAAACGAATCTCCACGCCCGTGACGCTGTCGCCGTGATCGAAGAAGCGTTCGGCTTCGTAGAGATCGACGTACACAAGACGCGTGTCGTATTCCTGAAAGCCCGCTTGAAAGACGCCAGTGACCCGAAAGGGCATGGCGCGCGGCGCGCCTCCGTTGGGTTGCCACATGGACGTGTCGAGGCCGGCCAAGGGCGAGATGATGCGCACTTCATCGCCGAGCTTGAGGCCCAAGCTGTCTGCTAGCCCTGCGCCTACGATCACGCCCGGCAAGGTTTCGGCGCTGGCTTCCTTCGAACGACCGTTGGCAAACGCGCTGGCCTCCGCGGCGTCATCGGGCAGCGCCACGTCGCCGCCAGCAAGCGCCGCCTCCATTTCATCGGGCGTGGGCACGTGCAGCGCGGCCGGCGTGGCTTTGGTCGGCGCTGCGCTCGTGGCCGCGTTAGGGTTTGGCGCAACCTTGCCGCCCGGGACCTGCTTGCCGATGGGCTCTAGCGGTTGCGCGTCAGCCGCGGCGTCGGCATCTGACGCATGCAAACCGCGCAGATACGCATCGAGATCTTCTTCGCCTTCGAAATGGATGCGCTCAGCTTCCGTGCGTTCAGGCGGCATGCGCTGGGGCATGCGCAAGCCTTCAAGGGAGCCGCGCACCATTTGGCTCGGCAAATCGAGCACCTTAGGCATGCGCTCGGGGTCGATGCCTTTCACGAGCACGCCCGATAGACGGCTGCCCTTCGACAACATCATTTCGTGAATCACGAATGGCGCGGCGCCTGCGACTTCGGGGAGGTCTTCGGCGTGGCTGACGACCTCGCGATACTCGCTGAAATCGACACCGTATTTCAGCACCAACACGTGCGAGTTCACGCCCAGAATCTTGGCGCGAAAAGCATCCTGAAAGCCGCCTGTGATCGACATCACGGTGAGGAGCGCGGCCACGCCGAGCGCCACGCCAGCGACCGCGATGAACGTGATGGCCGAGATGGTTTTGCGCTTTTTCGAGCGCAGATAGCGCAATCCGACGACGAGCGAGTAGGACACGGCCCGTGCCTACCACGCTGGGGCGACGGGCACGAGGCGCGCGCAAGCTGTGCTTTGCGCAATAGCTCCCGAAATGACACGGGAATGCCCAGTGGGCCGAGCTGTGTTGAGACACAAACGCGGATTTGCGATTCCCAGGCGCAGCCCGTAGCTTCCCGATCCTAGGCGGTTTTCTCCCAAATTCCGATGTTTACCCGATCAATCATCGCACTCGCTACCTGCCTGCTTTGCCCGGTGCTTGCAGCCTGTGGTGACTCTGCCGAATCGGCCGACACCGACGGTAACTATGGGAGTACGCAGGGCGGCACGTTGTCGGTGCTGAGCCCCACGCAACTCAGGGTGGCCCCGCGCGGCACGGCTGAAATCCGCATTGTTTATCTTGCCGACAACCTCGACGGTAAGGGTGGGCCCGAGCCGCTCGCTGGCGTAGCGATCGAGTTCGCCTTGGTAGGGGATGCCAAGGGGGCTTCGTTGTCGCCAGAGCGCTCGATCAACGCGGGGATCTGGGCCCAGGCCGTCACCGATGAAAACGGGGAAGCGGTGGCGCAGCTCACCGTAGGCAGCGATGCTGCGGAGTTTCGCGTGCGAGCGAGCGCTGCGGGGGCGGCGCCCGCCTATGTCGATGTCTCGGTCTCGAAGAGCGCTGTGCGCGAGGTGCAGGTGACGGCGAGCTACTCCGGCCTACGGGACCTGGCTCTGCGCACGGTAACCGTCCTGCCTGGCTTGGGCTGCGACGCCGCCCTGGCTGCGCTCGCGAACGCGACCAAGGGCGAAACCACGGACGCTTACGATAACCCAGAAGGCAGCCTGACGTTCGAGCTTGGACCGGGTCTGCACTACGCGATCATCGGCTGGGGCAGCGGTCGACGCGGCGGCGTCTTGGCAGATGGGTGCACGGAAATCGACGTGCCGGTCGCGCCGGGGCCCACCATCGAGGGCGTCACGATCGAGTTGCGCGATCGCGCGCTCACCTTACGCGGTAGCTACAAAGTCACGCTTGAGCTCGACGTGGCCCGCTCTGCGCAGCGTGCAGGCGAAACGGCGATCGCGGGCGGACAATCCGTGCTTAGCACCGCCAACTTGGCTGGCGCAGATTACTTCCTCGATGCCATCGAAGCGGGCATGCGCAGGGCAGGCAGGCGCGCGGACGCCGACGCTTTGGTAGTGGCGCGCATGGGCGGGACGCTCGACACGTCTCTGCAGGCCGATTTGAACGGCGCCAACGCGGGGCCGCAGCCCTGGCTCGCCAAGCTGGGCTCGGAGATTCAAGACCGCGGCAGCCGTCTGGCGTTGCAGGCATCTTACGGTGTGACCTCGGTCGCGGGCGTGCCCATGAGCCTGACACTTTCGGCCATGCAGTCGCGCTCGGCCGATGGCATGCGTTCACTCAGCTGCCCCGCGACGCTGCTCCCGGTGACGAGTATCGATGCTCAGTACGACGACGCGCGGGCCGTGATCGCAGTCGACACGATTCGCATTCAGCTCCCTCTCGGCACTTATGCGGGGCACTTGCTCGATGCGATCGAGGCCGCGGAAAAGAACGGTCTTGTAGGCTTACTCGCACCCCAATCTGGTTGCGACGAGCTCGTGCAATGGGCCGCCAAACAACCTGTCGTCGCGAACGCCTGTGACGGGAACTGCGTAAGCGCCGCATGCGACAGCGCCATCGATGTCCTGCTCATGAAGGCCACCGCAAAATTGACCACGCTTGACGTCGATCATCCCAGCATCGGCGTGCGCGGCGAGCTGCTCGTGTCGGACAGCGATAGCGACAGCATCGTCGATGAGCTCGGCACCGCCGCCTTTCAGGGCAGCTGGGGCAAGGCACCCAGGGCTGAGCAGGCCGACCCCGTCGATGCTGATTTTAGTGTGATCAGCAGCGTGCCCGCGCTGTAGTCCGCGCCATGAGCGAGGGGCTACGATCGCTCGAGAAGCTGCGCGCCGATGCGGTCGAGCAAGCACGCGAAGCTTTGGCCCAGGAACGCGCGCAACTTACGAAGCTAGACGACCTCGTACGCTCGCTTGCCGCAGGTCTGCAACAGGTGAGTGCAGAGATAGAGCGCGCCCGCGCCGAGGTGGCCTTGGACACGGTCGCGGACTTTGCGTGGGCCGAGCGCATGCAGCGCCGTGCACGCGTATCTGCCGCGCAGAGCGAGCAGAGGCTGCGCGCGGCCCAGGCCCAACGCGCGCAGACCCAACTCCGGGTGCAGCTCGCCGAGCGCAGTTTGCTAGACGCCGAGCTTGGGCGCAGGGCTGTGGGGCACGTGATGGCGCAGCGCGAGGCCGCACGGGCCCATAAGCTCGAGTTGCGCAGCGAAGAGGATGCCGAAGACACGCACCGCGCCCGTCGGCGCTAAGCCTTCCGCCCCGTTCCCCTAACCCTTTCCTAGCCCGGCCTAGGAAGTCGCATGCTCCGTGCGCGAAATCTTGATTGCGGCAGCGGCAAACACATACCGTAAGGAGTGCTGCTGCCTCGCCTCGTCGTGTTTTCCCTGGCTCTGTCAGGCTCGCTCGCCTTGTTCAGCGCGCGTTCCGATGAACCTGGAGCTCGGCTTTCGCACGCTTTGGCGGCAGATCCCGCACCTTTTTCGACCTTCGATCCCAATGTGGTGGTCGCGCCGCAGGGCTCCGCACGCAGAGCGGTGCTTGACGCGCGGGCCAGCGGAGCGTTCGATCGCGCCTATGCGCTGGCGATCGCGGGCCTGGTTGCGGAGCCAGCCGAGGCGCCTCTCTTACGCTTCATGGCGGCCCAGATCGCGCGTGAACGCGGCCTCGTCCCGCAAGCCGTCGACGTGCTGCGACCGCTGGCCGAGAGCGAGCACCCGCTTGCCTTGTGGGCCCGTTTGAATCTTGCAGAGTGGCTCGAGGGAACCGACCCCGCGCGCGGTCTTACCATCATCGAGCCGCTGCTCATCGCTACGGAGGACGAGGTCTTTCCAGGTCTGGAAGCCGCGCAGCGCGTGCGTGGCCGCTTACTCGCCAAGCTCGGCCGTGTCGACGAAGCGATAGCGCAGCTCGAGGCATCCCTCGGCGCGATGTCCGATCAAGGCGCAGCCGCCCAGGTCGCGCTACCACTTGCGGACTTGCTCGCGGTGCGTCCGGACGAAGAGGCGCGCGTGCGGGCGCTCGCGTTGTATCGCCGCGTGGCTTACCGTTTGCCAGGTACCCGCTTGAGCCGAGCGGCCGAGCTGAGCGCAGCGCAAGTACTCGCGACCTTGCCGCCGAAAACACGCGAAAGCCTGCGCAAGCCCGCGGCAGAAGACGTGCTGGCACGGGCGGATGCGCTGCTCGCCGATGCGCGATTTAGCGATGCCGAACGCGCCTACGCTGCGCTCGAAGCCGAGCCGAATCTGCCGCCGACCTTACTGTGTCGCGCGCGCTATGGTCGCGCGAAGTTGCTGCTCGATCGTCGGGCTCGCGCGGAAGGTGCGCAGCGCATGGCCGACGTCGCCGTGCAGTGCGACCACGACCCAGATCAACGCGCCTGGGCTCGCTACCATGCGGCGCGCGCGTTCTCGGCCCTCGCTCAAAACGAGCTGGCGATTCATCACTATGACGCGCTGCAAGCAGAAGCACCTGAGCATCGTCTGGCCGACGACGCGTTGTTTCGTTCCGCCAAAGTCATGCGCGACATGGGGAACCTCGATGAGGCGCGCGCGCGTTTGCAATCCTTACCATTGCGCTATCCAGGCGGCGACATGCGGTCACGTGCGCGTTTCGCTTTAGCCTGGCAAGTCTATGCCGAAGGCGACGCAGCGGGCGCCGCGGCCTTGCTCGCCGATGCCAGCATCGAGCGAGAGGACGCGGAGGACTTGCACGGTCGCGCACCTTACTGGCATGCCCGTTTTCTAGCGGAATCCGGCCACGAGTCCGCGGCGCAAGCAGCGTTTGCCGCGCTATTTTTGCACACGCCGCTCAGCTACTACGGACAGCAAGCTTTTGCGCGGCTGGCCGCGTCTGCGCCCCAGCGAGCAAACGAGCTGCTGCAGAAACTTGCCGCCGTCAAACCGTCAGATCTGGTGTTCGCAGCGGACGCGGCCTTGGCACGCCCAGGTTTTCTGCGTGCCGTCGCCCTGCTGCAAGTTGGCGATACTGCACTTGCCATGACCGAGCTACGCACGTTGGGCTTCCTTGCGGAGTCTGCAGATTCCGAGCTTCATTGGTTGTCGGTCGCTCTCTTCGATCGTGCCGGTGCCCATACCCTTTCGGTCGAGCTCGCACGCAAGCGCGTGTTCGACTTGTTGCAACGTGCGCCTAAGGGCCGCGATCTCGCGTTCTATCGCTTGGCGTATCCACCCGCGTTTGCACCCATGATCGAAGAAGCGTGCGACAAAGAGCAGGTGCCCAGCGCGTTTGTGCGTGCCGTGGCGCGCGAAGAGAGCGCCTTCAATCCGCGCGCCGTCAGCCGCGCGCAGGCTTACGGTTTGATTCAGATCATCGAGCCCACCGCACGTATGATTGCGCGCGGTCTCGACTTGCCGACCGATACCGAGGCGTTGCGTCGTCCCGACATCAATCTCGCGCTCGGTACGCGTTTCATCAACACGCTGGCTTCCGGTTTGCGCGGGCAGTTCGCGCTCGTGCCGGCTGCGTACAATGCGGGCCCCGGCGCCACCCAGCGCTGGCTGTCCGAGCGCGCGAGCGAGCCCCTCGACGTGTGGATCGAAAACGTGCCTTACGATGAAACGCGCCACTACACGCGACGCGTGCTGCAAAGCTACGGCATCTACGCTTGGCTCGATTCCGGGACCTTGCTCAGCTTGCCCGCCGCGCTCTAGTCCAAAGCGGCGGCGCAGCAGCGTTTATCACTCGTCTTTGGCGAGCGCTTCGCGCAGATCCTTGAGCAAACCCTTGGCCTTCCACGACAGCTTCTTAGGCACATCGATCTGCACGACTGCGATAAGGTCGCCGCGGCCCCGACCATCCAGGCGCGGCACACCATACCCTTTGACGACCACGGTCTGACCAGGCTGCGTGCCCGCCGGAATCTTAGCGTTGGCCTTTTCGCCTTCGAGCGTAGGAATTTCGACTTCACCACCGAGCGCGGCCACTGGGAAGGGTACGCGCAACTCGTGCACCAAGTCGACGCCTTGGCGTTCGTAGTGCGTGTCGTCCGCCACATCGACGGTCACGTACAAGTGCCCGGAGGGCCCGCCCTTGCGTCCGGCCTGGCCCTGACTTGCCACGCGTAAGGTTTGGCCGTGATCGATGCCCGCTGGGATGGTGACCTTGACCTTACGGTCTACTTGGACTTCGCCTGCGCCGCGACAACTCGGGCACGCTTCCTTGGGCACTGAACCGCGACCCTGACAGGACGGGCAGGTGCTGCTCATCAAGAACGGACCGCGTGCGTGGGAAACCTGACCCTTACCATGGCAGGTGGCGCAGGTGGCGATCGCACCATTTTTCGCGCCGCTGCCATGACAGCTCTCGCAGGGCGATGGATGGGCAAGCTCCACGTCCTTCTTCACGCCGAACACGGCCTCGGCTAGCGTGAGCTGCACGACCGTGCGCAAGTCCGCGCCTTGGGTCGGACCATCACGCCGTTGTCGGCCGCGACCGCCGCCGGCCCCGCCGCCACCAAAGAAGTCGCCGAACAGGTCGTTGAACTGGCTGAAGATGTCGCCCATGTCCTGGAAGCCGCCGCCTTGGCTGCCATCGACACCCGCATGCCCGAACTGATCGTAGCGAGGCCGCTTGCTGGGATCGCTCAACACCGAGTACGCCTCGGAGCCGAGCTTAAACATCTCCTCGGCTTCTGGATTGTCCGGGTTGCGATCGGGGTGGTACTTCAGCGCAAGCTTGCGGTACGCCTTTTTGATCTCATCGCCAGAGGCGGTGCGCTCAACCTCGAGCACTTCGTAGTAATCGCGCTTTGACATAGTCAGCAGTACTTCTCGGCCGGGGATAGGTTCACGCGCGCGCAATCTAAGTCTGGGACCGCAAAAGGCAAGAAGCGGACGATCCGTTCAGTATCCCGATGTTGGGCGCATGACGGCGAGAGACCTCTTTTTCCACTACGGCCAAGCTTGGACGTGGGCGGATGTGCGTTCCGCCTCACCACCTGGGAAAAAGCAACTACCATTTCCCGTCCATTCCACATAAAACGCTCGGTCATGATCATTGAGCTTAAAGACGTCCGCCGTACTTACGGTCAGGGCGCAAGTTGTGTGCAGGCGCTCAAGGGCATTTCGGCGGGCATCGAAGCTGGATCTCTTACGGCTATCGTTGGCCCCTCGGGCTCGGGCAAAAGCACATTGTTGAATCTTCTTGGTGCCTTGGATCAGCCGACCAGCGGTCAAGTCATCGTCGCCGGTGCCGATTTGGGCACGCTCGACGACGACGCACGCACGCGTTTGCGCCGCGACAAGATCGGGTTCGTGTTCCAATTTTTCAATCTGATGCCGACCTTGACGGCAAAAGAAAACGTGATGCTGCCCGCAAAGCTGGCGGGCCGTCCGTCGAAAGATCTGGAAGCGCGCGCCGAAGAGCTACTGAAGCGCGTCGGTCTCGGCGATCGCATGCACCATCGTCCCGATCAGCTGTCCGGTGGCGAGATGCAGCGCGTCGCGATTTCGCGTGGTCTGATCATGGATCCGCCCGTGCTCTTGGCCGATGAGCCCACGGGCAATCTCGATTCCAAGACCGGCCGCGAGGTCATGCGTCTGTTGCGCGGCGCGGTCGACAAGCGTCGTACGGTCATCTTGGTCACGCACGATCCGCGCATTGCGCGCGTGGCTGATCGCGTCCTTACCATTCGCGACGGTGAGCTTGCCGCCGACGAATGCATGCAAGCAGAGACGGCCGATGCCGTGTTTGCGGGCGCGCATGGCAGCGAGATGCACGCGGAGCCGATGCCCTCCGTGATAGGTCACGTGCCCACGCCCAGCATCGGCTGATTTTCAAGTCTCTAGCACCTCTCTTATTTCACCAGTCGCTTGAAGGTGACGGGACGCGATGGCGCCCCGCGCTACCGGAGCTTGAGTTATGTGGACCTTATTGCGTGAGATCTCGTTACGACACTTGCGTCACTCTCCGTTTCGCACGGCGCTCGTCATTTTCGGGATCTCACTCGGCGTGTGCATGCTGTGCGCCGTGCTCGCCACCAACGCGAGTTTGGTGGCCGCGTTCGAAGACATGGTGGACCGCGTAGCCGGCAAAGCAGACCTTACGGTTGCTGGTAGCGACGCTGGCATTCCAAGCTCGCTTACGGGCGACATCGCAGACATCGATGGCGTGGATCACGCTGCCGCGATGCTCGAGGTCACCACGCGCACCCCGGACGGCAAAGGCGGCGCGCTCCTGGTTTTGGGCGTCGACTTTTTGGGCGACACGTTCTTCCTACCCTTTGCGCAAGAGGGTAAGGATTCGGTGATTTCTGATCCGCTCGCGTTCGTGAACGATCCGACCGCGATCTTAGTATCGAAGAAGCTTGCGCAAGGCCGCGGTCTGAAGGTCGGCGATTCGTTGTCGCTCGTGACCTCGGAGGGCAACAAAGAGTTCTTCGTGCGCGGTCTGCTCGAGGATGCCGGCCCTGCCGCGTCGTTCGGCGGTCAAGTCGTGGTCATGTTCATCGATGCCGCGCAGGTCAGCTTTTCGCGCGGTTATTCGGTCGATCGCATCGACATCGTCGTCAAGGAAGGCGTGCCGGTTCCCGAGGTGCAGGCCCGCATCGCGAAGCTCATCAAAGGTAAGGCTCAGGTCGAAGCTCCCAAGGGGCGTACGCAGCGTCTTGTGGCGTCGTTGTGGGCCTTCAAGAACGGCCTCAATATGTCCGGGCTCGTCTCGCTTTGGGTCGGCATGTTCCTGATCTACAACGCCGTCAGCGTGAGCGTTGCGCAGCGTCGTCGCGAGGTGGGTATCTTGCGCGCGCTCGGCGTGACCAAGAACAAGATGGTGTGGTTGTTCTGTCTCGAGGCCTTGGTGATGGCCGCGATCGGTACGGCCCTCGGCCTGGTGCTCGCACAACAGCTTGCCAACGTGGCTCTCGCCAACGTGGAAGGCACCGTCAATCGCTTCGTGATGCCCATCCATCCACCGCCCCCGCGCATCACCGGACAGGTCGCGCTCGCCGGCATAGCGGCCGGCTTCATCACCACCTT
Organism: Polyangiales bacterium; assembly: GCA_046598735.1. Classification (GTDB taxonomy): domain Bacteria; phylum Myxococcota_A; class Polyangia; order Polyangiales; family DASUME01; genus DASUME01. The sequence goes on along the minus strand of JBKJIA010000466.1, from coordinate 72,793 downwards.
GATCGCGGCCTATTTGCCGGCGCGCGAAACGAACAAAGTCGATCCCGCCGAAGCTCTGCGCGCCTCGCGCTCCACCTCGATGTCGGGTGTCATGTCCCAAGGTCGCTTGGCGGTGGCGGGCATCGTGATCGCGCTTTTGTCTTGGATCCCCGCCATGCGCGGCGGCGAAATCAACGGCTACATCGCCAGCATCGTGCTCGTGATCGGGCTGACCTTACTCGTGCCCTTTGCCGTCAAGTGGCTGCGCCTTGCCCTCGTCAAGATCGTTGAAGCGTTGCTCGGCATACCCGGTCGCATTGCGCTTGATAACGTAGAACGTTCGTTGAGCCGCAGCGCGATCACCGTCGTGGCGCTGATGCTCGCGGTGGCGATGAGCATGAGCGTGGGCGCCTATGCACGCGCCTTTGAGCAGTCGGTCGTGCAGTGGGCAGACGACGCGTTCCCCGCCGACGCACTGATCACGGCCGGCTCTCCGCTGCTCGATCGGCATCACGTTCCGTTTGCGCCGAACGTCGTCGACAAGCTGCAAAACATTCCGGGCGTGATCGGGATAAACCCGGTGCGCGCCGTATTCCACGACGTCAATGGTCGTCGTGCTCAGATAGCTTCGGTGGATACTAAGATCTACTTCGAGCAATCGAAGAAAAAGGGTCGCAGCCGCCACGTGATCGAAGGCCCCGCCGTAATCGGTGACACAGCACTCGTTGACAAGCAGCGCGTGATGATTTCCGAGAACATGGCCAACATTCATCATTTGTCTGTGGGTGATTCGGTCAAGCTCGACACGCCCTCCGGCGCGCAGGCCTTCGAGGTCTACGCCGTGGTGGTCGACTACTCTTACGATCAAGGCTGGATGATGATGGACCGTAAGTGGTACGGCTCGCTCTGGCAGGACGACAAGGTTGATGGTGTCGATATGTTCTTCGACGACAAGACCAACCACGAGGCAATCGTCAAGACCATCCGCGAGCGCTTGGGTGCCACCCAGAGTCTGTTCGTCACGTTGCACGATGATTTGCGTAAGGAGCTGTCGTCGGTCGCCAAGAGCGTGTTTGCGTACGCCAAGGCGCCCGAGCTTATTACCTTACTCGTCGCGATCATGGGCGTGATCGGCACGATGTTGGCTGCCGTGATCGACCGCATCCGCGAAATCGGCATGCTGCGCGCCATCGGTGCCACCCGCAATCAGGTGGTGGTGAGCTTAGTGGTCGAAGCGGGCTTCCTTGGCTTGGCGGCATCGGTATGCGGGGTCATCGCGGGCGTGCCGCAGGGTTACATCTTCTTGAAGGTGATCGGCACGGCCACCAGTGGTTGGAACTTGGCCTACGGCTTTCCCATGGACACGGCGATTCGCATGACGTTGTTCGTGGTGGGCGCTGCCGCCTTTGCCGGCTTCTTTCCGGGGCGTAAGGCTGCCGGAATGGATGTGAAAGAGGCGCTCGCTTACGAATGATGCAGCTTGGCATTCAGGACCTTATCGTCGGCCTACGGCACGTCGGGCACATCACCAGCGACCTGCAGGCGACGCTTGCCCATTTCACGCATGTCTATGAGCTGACGCCCGATCAGATCACGGTGACTCCGCCATTTGGCGAAGCCTGCGAGACGCGCTTCGGTTTTGTGCGCGTGTGCGGCGCCGAGTTCGAGCTGATCGAGCCAGTGTCGGACTACTTCAAACAGATCCTGCTCGCAGACCGGCCCGGCATCAATCACGTCGCATGGACGGTGCGCGACTTGGGTCAGGTACTAACCCGCCTGGCCGCGCGCGGGATTCGACCGGGTCACGTCACGCCGAACGGGATGGTCGAGCTACCGTCGTTCAAGATGGCGTACCTGAACCCCGCAGACACAGGCGGCATGTTGATCGAGCTGGTGGAGCCCAAGCCCGCGCTTAGCAAACCGTAAGGTTCAGGGCGAGGCAGAGGGGGCCTTCGGCCTGGCGGTCGACGCCCCTCGTAAGTCATCTTGCAGGAACTCGGCGCGAATCTTTCCGGCCAAATAGAGCACCGGAAAAGATACGAACAGACCCGCAAAACCCAGTAAATGCTCCCATGCGATCAGCGACAAAATAAGGACGAAGCCAGGCAATGCCACGTGTCGTGCAGTCAACCGTGGGTTCAAGTAATAGGACTCGATCTTATGCAGGATGAAGGTAAGGCCGATGAATAGTCCAACGCCAAGCCATCCTTTGACTTGGTATGCGAGTAGCACCAGCACAGCCCCCGAAAGCAGATTTCCAACGACCGGGATAAGGCCCGACACAAAGATCAACACCATCAGGGCAGGTACATGGGGAACGCCCAGAAACAGCAGAACTGGCAGCGTCAACACGGCATTGCACGCGGCCACCACCAGCTGAAGTTGCACCGTAAGGACCACGGATTCTGCGAGGTATTCGCCCCAACGCACTAGCGTACCGAACAGCGAGCGTTCCGATAGCGTGTTGCGAAACTCATGAATGCGCTCAGCGTCCAGAAAGAAGACGACGGCCAGGATCAAACCGATGATGGCCGATAGAAAGGCGCGTCCGACGGCCGCTGCAGACTTGGCCATATCGGCTGCGTAATGTTCGGCGGACTGCGCGAGGTCTTCTGAATCGGGCAGGTGCTCGCGCATGGCAAGGTACCAAGGATGTCCGCGCAACTCCGCGATGCGCAGGGGGAACGTCTGCCGCGTTTCCACGATCAGTCGGGTCAATCGGCCTGCGGATAGGAAGCCCACGAGCACGAGCAACGCTGCGGCCGTGAACAGCACGAGCACGAGAGCGGTCAGACGTCTGAGACCCCAGCGTCGCGACAAAAGGCCGGCAGAGAAGAAGAGCGCACGTTCGAAGGAGACAAAGAAGATAAGCAACAGTGCAAGGTGGCGAAACGCAAAGAGCAGCAGCAGAAAGCTGAGTAATGCGAACCCGCGGCGCGCGGTCTTCTCCGCGAAAAAGTCAGCGATGCGATCGGCCATGGCCAGGCACTGTGCCACGCGTCGGCAGTACATGGCGCAAGCCGCGGTGGAATTTGGTGATTCCCTGCTTACCCCTGTGCGCTGCGCGCCTGCCAGGCCTTACGTTCTGCCAAGTACGTCTGCTCGAGACTGCCGCCCGCTTTCACTTCGAGCACGCCAGCGTCGAGGTCGAGCAAGGCGCGCAGCAATCGTGCGTTGATCGACGACACTTCAGCGCCCGTCGGGACTTGCACGCTGATGGTTTGCTCCGCGCATGCGAAGCTCAGCTCACCTAACGCTGTATGCAGCTGATCGAGTGTAGGCATGCGCTTCACGCTCACCTGAATGTGCTGCCCACGCCCCGTGATCTGACTCAACGAGCCGCTCTGGATGGTGCGCCCCGCTTCGATGAAGATCACGTGATCACAGATCGCCTCCAAGTCGGCGAGCACATGGGAGCTCACGACGAAGGTCACCCGCTGACGTTGGTTGGTCTCTACGATCACATCGCGCATCTGCTTGACCAAGTGCGGATCGAGGCCGCTCGTAGGCTCATCGAGCAGCACGAGCTTAGGCGTACCGAGCAGCGCTTGCGCCACCGCGACCCGGCGGCGCATGCCATGGGAAAGCGCACCAATGCGTTCACCCGCGCGATCGCGCAAGGCGACGAGCTCGAGCACCCGTGCGACATCACGGTCGGCTTCTTTCGCGCTCAAGCCCTGCAAGCGTGCAAGGTAGGTGAGCTGTATCGCTACCCGACCATGGGGAATGAGCTCCGAGTCTTGTGGCAAGAGTCCGAGTAAGCCGCGCTGCCGGTAGGGATCGTAAGGTCCTTGCCCGAGCACGTCGATGCGCCCCGCATCCGCGCGCAACAAACCTGAGGCTACGCCAAAAGTGGTGGTTTTCCCTGCGCCGTTCGGCCCGATCAAGCCCGAGATACTGCCTTGCGGCACGCGTAAGGTGAGCCCATCGAGCGCGCGGCGTTTGCCGTAATGCTTGTGCACCTGATCGAAGCTCAGCGCATCGTTCATCAGGCGTCCCTGCGTTTGCGTACGACGTGACCTACCGCGAAAAAACTAATGCCTAAGGCGACTAACATGACCATGGCCGGCAGACGCGCGCTGAGCTCAGGCCGCCACAGATCGATCTGGTGGGAACGTGGCAACAGACGACCGAGCGTTGCAGCGATCACTGGTGCGCGCTCGATCGTCCAATCGCTTTCGAGCACGGCACGCATCGCTCCGAAGAGCGCTAGCACAGCCAGCCCAAGCGCCCGTGCGATCTGCACCGAGCGCGTCAACTGCGAGAGCCCCAGGGCGAGCCCTACATAAGCAAAGCCGAACACACTGGCACGCAACGAGAGCTGCAGAGACCACAGTAAGGTCGGCAGCAACGCGATCCCATCCATTCGGAATAGCCCCACCAGCAAAGTGGCTAGCGAGCCGAGCGTCAGACTTGCTAACATCAATGCGCTTTGCCCGAGCAGCTTGCCCACGGCCCAGCTCAAGCGATCACAGCGTACGAGCGAAAAGCGCGCGGCACCCGACTGCAAGTCCTGCGTGATCGACTCGACCGACGTCAGCATCACCAGTACCGGCAAGAACGTGAGCGCAAGCCAGCCATAGAAGGTCGCAAGCGGGGGTAAGGTAATCAGTCGATCCGTAAGGTCAGGATCGCGGATCAAGCGATTGACCACGGCCCGAAACTGCTCGCTCTGCAGGAGCGCGAACGTCATCGCGCCCGGTTTGCTCGGATCGGCCACGAACAAGGTTTTGGCCAAGGTGGCTTCGATGCTGGCGAGCAGATCGACGAACAACACGGCGCCTGCGACCGAGCCTCCCACGTAGAGAAGTGACAGGACCAACACGCGCTTGCTGCGCAGGGCCTCGAGGAGCTCGAAGCCCGCGACGATCAGCGCATCGCGCACAGACCTCACTCTTCGTCCTGAGTGTCAGGATTGGAAGGTGCTGGCACAGCGGTGCTAGGCGCTGTCCCTTGCGTGTCAGCAGCGGGGCCTGCGCCGGGTAAGTACTTTTCCGCGGCGGGGCGTAGACGGGCCATGTCGACGTAGTTCCAGATCTCGAGTGCGCCAGGCTCCACGCCTTCGGCGCGCTTGCCTACGATCCCCTCGAGCTGTTTTTGGCCATCGTACATAATGCCGCTTACGTCGTGCCCAAGACCCAAGGCCTGCGACGGGGAGGGTGGCTCCTCCGACGATGCTTGCGACAAAATCTCCTCGCCGTAGCCGGACAGATCATCGTTCATTTTCTTGACCGTACTATCCACCGCCGCGGTTTCTTTTTCGTTGAGGCCTGCCTGCTCGATAAGGGCGGCACGCGAAGCCGCAAAGCGCATCGCCTGCGCGGCGGACAGCTCGTCGAAGCGCGCAAGGTTCAGCTGCCCAAACCCGCTGCGCTGCCTACGGCTTGTGCTGCCCTGGTCCTCGGCTTGCTGGGCATCTGCCTGGGCGAGCTGAGTATCTTCGTCTGCGCGTGGCGCGGCCCTAGCACGCAGACCGTCGTCCTCGCTGCCACGGATGATCACGGCGCCGCTTGAACCCGTGTCCGCAGTTCGCGGGTGACCGTCAGGTCCATTCCCCGCAGCCCCTTGGTTTCGGGCGGGCAACGGCGTCTGCCGAGCGAGCTCGCGTCCCTTACGGTTCGGTTCGCCCCGCGCGACCAATCCTGGCAACAGCTCCCGCAACGGATTCGGCCTGTCGAGGCGATCGATGCGACGTTTCAGCAGCGCGAGCTCGCTGGAAACCTTACTTAGCTCTCGTTGTGGCCCCACGCCGCCGAGCACGAAGCCCGCGACGACACCGACGGATACGAGTGCGATCACGCGAAACAACATGCTTAGCTCTGGGATACGAGTCCGCGTAGTTGGTCGGGCGCAACTTGATAGTCGTTACCGCAATAATCGCAGGCGATGTCGAGCACCTCGCCATCGTCGATAAACTGCTGAATGTCCGCGATCTGCAAGGTGGACAAGCTGGCGAGCACCGACGTTTGGCTGCACGGACAGTGAAAACGCACGTCGCGCGTTTCCACGCGCGCAAACGGCACTTGATAGAGGATCTCCTCCAGCAACGTGTCTGGATTGAAATCATCGGCCGCCACAAAACGCGTGATGTCACTGAAATCTGCGGCCAGTCGCTCGGTCATGATCGCGACCAAATCTTTGTGCGCATCCGGCAGAAGCTGCACGACGTAGCCGCCCGCAGAGCGCACGCTGCCGTCTGCATCAAACAGCGAACGCACGGCAGTGACCGTAAAGATTTGCTCGGAATCCTGCATGTAAGCCATCAGTCCGGCCGACATACCGCCAGCTTCGTGCACTTCCACGACACCGCGGTGTACTTCGCCATTGGGTAAGCTGCGCATGAACTGCATGACTGCGTCGTGACTTAGATCGAGCTGGGTTGCGCCATTGCGCAAGTTGACGAGACCGCGGGTGCCCCCGTCTGGGAAGGAGTCACCCACGATGGTGCACCCTCCTGCTGCGCCGCGCACGATGCCCTGCACACGCAGGGTAGGCGCCATGGTTTCACGCACCAGCACGGTGCCTGTGAGCAGGTCCGCCAAATGGCGCGCCACATCACCTTGAGCTGACTGTTTGCGCACGGCTTCGCGGCACGTGAGGGTGGTGCGCGCGGTGAGCACGCGAAAGGATCCATCGTCGGTGAGCGCACGAATTACGTGATCTGTAGCGAAAGACATCCCATGCAGTTTGAGGCTGACCGGCAGGCCTCGCAAGCACGTGCCCTTGCATGCGGTGCGCGGCAAGTCACGCTCTACAGCTGCCCATGACCGGTCTATCCGTCTACGTTCATTTCCCGTGGTGCCTGCGCAAGTGTCCGTATTGCGACTTTGCGACGTCACCGCTCGGGCGCGATGAGATTCCCCACGCAGACTATGCAGACGCGGTCTTACGCGAGCTCGCGCAACGGGCGCAGGCGCTCGCTAAAGAGCAGTTGGTGTCAGTTTTTTTCGGCGGCGGCACGCCTTCGCTATGGGATCCCGTGGCCTTGGGCCGCGTGGTGCAAGGCATCCGCGCTGCGTTTCAATACTCCGTCGCCGAGGTCGAAGTCACCGTCGAGTGCAATCCCAGCTCCTTGAACCGCGCGCATGCGGAGCTTTTGCGCGAGGCCGGTGTGGATCGTTTATCGATCGGTGTGCAGTCGCTCGACAATGGCGAGCTTACCTTCTTGGGCAGACTCCACGATCGCCAACTGGCCCTCGATGCAATCGATGCCGCGCTGGCGAGCCATGAGCGCGTGAGTGCCGACCTTATGTTCGGTCTACCGAATCAGACCCCCGAAACATTTTATACTCACGTGCGCACGCTGCTCGATCGCGGGCTCAAGCATGTGTCTGCCTACGCCCTTACCATTGAGCCAGCCACACCGTTTGGCGATCAATCACGCAGGGGCCTGCTGCGCCCGGCACCGGATGAGACTTATGCGCGCATGTTCGAGGGGAACCATCGGCTGTTCGCAGAGCGCGGGCTGTCGCACTACGAAGTGTCGAACTACGCGACCGCGGGCGAAGAGAGCCGACATAATCTGCATTACTGGCGTGGTGGTGCGTACTTAGGTTTGGGCGCCGCTGCGGTGGGTTGTCTGCGCACGGAGCAGGGCGCGCGACGGTACCGCAATCATCCCGATGCCCCCCGTTACATGCAGCGCGCAAGCGGCCCCGACGTCGAAGTGTTCGAAGAAAGCCTGGCGGCTCAAGATGTGATTCGCGAAGCGCTCATGCTCGGCTTGCGTACGTCGGAGGGTGTCGACCTTGCGGGACTGACCGAGCGCACGGGCGTCGATCCGCGCGTGGGCCGAGAGCGCGAGATCACGCGCCGCCTCGCGCAGGGGGATTTACGCATCGAAGCGGACCGTATGTTCGTACCGGTCGAACGTTGGCTCATGCTCGATGGCATCGTGGCCGCGTTGTTCTGATCACGGACAAGCGTTGACAGCGCCCGGCGTGGCCGGCACCAAGCGAAAATCCTTGGCGTTGTCGTGGTGATCAAAACCGTCCGGACAGCGCGAAAACGTGCCTTCCCCGTCGTCGGTCGCCGCGCCAGCACCCTCGACCGAGCCTGCGACCTGACCTTCGTAAGAAAATGCATCGATCGCGCGGCTGCCTTCCACCAAGCGCACGGCATCGGGCGCGCCATTCTGCAAGCCTCCAGAGCCCAGCGGCATACGCATGACTTCGGCGGGTAAGGTCGCCAGCACTTTGGCACTACCGACCACCAGGCGTGCGCCCGCAGCCAGCGACTCGCCGGCGGTCGAGAGCATGCTGCGCCCGTATACCTTACCATCACCGCCATTGACGAGCTCGAGCGTCACGTTGCCTAGGCTTGCCGCGCAGCTGGCCGTGTTCAGAATCTCGACGAATTCGGCATCATCGACGCCGGTCTGCTCATAGTCAATCTCATTGACGAGAAGGCCGCGGGTACACGAGTCTGTAGCAGGCGTGCCTCCATCCGTGTCTTCGTCGCCCACTTTAACGCCGACGTGGAGCGAACCCGTGGCCATTTCCATGGAGGTGCCATCCGCCAGTGAAAAGCGCAGCATGGCTTGGGTGGTGGTGGCGGGGCCAATCACGAGCGCCGCCGGGTTCATGCTGTCGAGCTTGGCCGCGACCTGAATCGCAACGTCGGCGTCTACACGCGACAGCACCCAACCATCCTTGAGCTCGAGGGTGTAGCTGCCAATGGGTAAGGTCAACGCAATCGGATCATCGTTTTCGGCCGAGAATTCTTGCTCGACCGGACCTTTCAAGGCGAACTCGGCTTGGCTCAAACGGTAAGTTTGGCCGCCGGCCTGGGTAGACAACGAAAGCGAAAGCTCGCCGACGTTCGCTGCGGACTCAGCCGTTCCGCAGGCGCTGAGCAGGAATGCGAAAAACAGGATGCTTGAAGACTTGCGCATGACATCGCTCCGGGTGGTTGTGAGGTTCACAAGCCCGGTTTGCAGCGGCGATGCCGGCCGCGGCGTCAATCATCTCGTACGGATAGGCTCAGACAACGCGCGCATCCGCCAGCTTCCGCCGTCGGCCGCCAATGCAGCACCGACCACCACCCATGCCATCACCGATGCCATCACCGGCTCTGCCGCGAGGAAACCTTACTGGTTCACTTCAGGCGGGTTCTCGGCCTTGTAGTTCGATAGGGTGCGACCTACCCATTGCTCTACCACCAGGCTCGGTCGCATCTCATCGATCTCGCGCGCGGGAAACTTGTAGTCGGTCCACAGCCATTGCGCCTTGCCCACGTGTTCAGACAACATCGGCATCAGCGCTTCGCCGAACGAATCGCGCACGAACACGGCCGAGGGAATCTCGGCGCGCGGCGACACAGTCTCGACCTTAGGGTTTTCGCCCACGTCCAAGGTCTGATAGGTAATGGGGCGCCCGGATCGCAAACGCGCCTGGGCGCCCGGGTTGTGCAGGAGCAGGGCGCGTTCTTGGATGTCGAGCTTGAGTCCGATGATGCGCGCCAAATCACCGCCTTTTTCCGCGCGGTCCTCGAGTTTGAACGCACTGCGCTCGACAGGCTTGAGGCTCGGATAGTGGTGGGCGAGGTGATTGATGATCGCGTCGTAGCCCACGTAGGCACCCAAGTCGTTCCAGTGGGTGTCGGTCTTATGGTAGAGGCGATCCTTACCTTTTGCGGCGCGCAGCGTTTCCGTCAGGTCCAGCACTTCAACACCCAAGCGTTTGCGCACAGCCCTTGCAAACTGCTCGACACGAGAGGGCCCTTGGCCCCGTTTGAACGCCTGCGGCAGGTACTCGTCGTAGACTAGCTCTTTGTCGGGGCAAGCCACGATGAAGTAGCGAATGCCGCGCTTGTCTAAGAAGCGTTTGCGCGCACCGACCACCTCGAGCCATTTTTCAAGCTCCTCCGGCTTGAAGGCATTGAGATGCCGATAGTCCTTGATGTCTTCTTCGAGGTACAGCCAACCTTGCTTGCCCAGCACGACCTGAGGGTTGGCGGAAGTCTTGAGCACGTGAAATTTGAATAGACCGTTCAAGCGCAAAAGGGTGCCTTGAAAACCCATCGTATTGCGCAGGTACCACTCGACCTCACCTGGGTACTTCTTCAGCGAGGACAACGCCAGATCGAAGGTGGGGAACCGCATGGGTTCCCGCGAGCGCACGGGGTTGCGATCGATGCCGAACACCAAATCCATCGTGGGCAACCAAAGCAGCCCTACGAACAGCACGCTCAGGGCCAAGGCCTGACGCTTGCGCATCGGAAACGAAGTGGCGGGTACGGTCATGGTGTCGGATCCTCAGCTACTCGAAAACAAATGGGTTCTTACCGTTGGGCGCAGCGCCTAGAAACGGAAGTAGATGAACGGACTGTACGAGCCCGCGGCGATCAACATCGTGCAGTACACGAAGGTACCCATCACGCTCATCACCTCAAAGGCTTCGGCAAAGCGCGTCATGGAATCCGGCAGCGTCCGTAGCCGGGTCGCGATGGTATGCAGAATGGGCGTCGAGCCTACGATCCCTAACATGATCGCGATCATGATTTCCGGATCGAGGTAAGCCGAAACGGGTAGGGCATGCAGGGCAGGTTGGGCAAAACCCAACATCGCGCCAAAGAAGTCCACCGTGGAGGTGAACGTGTCCGCGCGGAACGGCACCCAGCCGATTAGCACGAGCAATAACACATACGCATGACGCAGCGGCCGCGGCAGCTTCTCGAGCCAGGCCGATAACTTGAAGCGCTCGAGGATCAGCAAAAAGCCGTGATACATGCCCCAAAACACAAAGTTCCAACTGGCGCCATGCCACAGGCCGCACAGGAAGAATACGATCATCAGGTTCAAATACACGCGCGCCGACGAGACGCGATTACCACCGAGCGGAATGTATAAGTAGTCGCGAAACCAGGTGGAGAGCGAGATGTGCCAGCGCCGCCAGAACTCGGTAATACTCTGCGAGATGTAGGGGTAATTGAAGTTCGGATGAAAGTGGATACCGAACATGCGCCCTAGGCCCAGTGCCATGTCGGAGTAGGCCGAGAAGTCGAAGTAGATTTGTAGGCCGTAACAAACGACGCCGAGCCAGGCCACGGGTCCAGTTAGCTCATCGCTAGGTAAGCCAAAGATGGCATCGGCCGGGCGCGCCACGGCATTGGCGATGATCATCTTTTTCGCGAGACCTATCACGAACAGGCGCACGCCCGAGCCGAACGTTTCAACATCGGTACGACGTGACTTGAGCTCGTCTTTGACATCGACGTAGCGGACGATGGGACCGGCGATGAGCTGCGGGAACAGCGAGATATAGAGCGCGACGATTAACGGATCCCGCTGCACAGCGCAGCGCTTACGGAACACGTCGATCACGTAGGAAAGCCCGTGAAACGTGTAGAAGGAAATGCCGATCGGCAGAGGCACGCGCTCGATCGTCAGCTTGGCGACGCCGAAATTCGCAAACAGTAAGTTTAGATTCTCGACCGCGAAATTCGCGTACTTATAGAACGCCAGCAAGCTCAGGTTGAACACGATCGCGAGTACGATCCAGACGCGGGAGCTACGGCTCTGTTTGCCGTCTGCAACCAGGAACCCCAACGTGTAGTTGAGGACGATCGAAGCCAGCATGATCAGGATGTAGACGCGCTCGCCGTACGCATAGAAGTACAGGCTTGCGAGCAGCAGCATCAGGTTCTGCAAGCGACTCGGCGTCAGCCAATACAACATGAGTACGGCGGGTAGAAACCAACACAAAAACGACGCTTCGCTGAAGAGCACGCGCTCACCTCGGCCGGGCAGTGTACGTTCGAACCGCGCGATTCTACGACGTGCTGGCCGCTTTTCCTGATAGGACAGTGCGTCGCTTCACAACGAAAGCCCTCGATCATGGCCGGTTTCGTCACGGTTCCCCATGCGCAGTTGAGTACGGCCGCGCTAGAGGCTCTGCTCGAAGAGTTCATCACCCGCGAGGGCACCGATTACGGGCTGGTGGAGCACTCGCTTGACGCGAAGAAAAAGAGCGTACGCGCACAGCTCGAGCGCGGGCACGTGGTGATCGTTTTCGACCCCGAATCGGAGTCCGTCACGTTATTGAGGCGCGAAGAGCTTGCAAGGGCACCGGACGAGGCTGAAGAGCGTGTGGAAGGCGATGCTGATTCGCGAGCCGAATTCGAGCCGGTGAGCTAGATCCAGCCTCCATGGGTGCACAGTGGAAAGCCAAGGGCCGCGCGCAGGCAGCAGACGCCAAAGGTCGTCTGTTCACCAAGCTCGCCAAAGAGATCATGATCGCCGCCAAAGCGGGGCCTGATCCAGGCATGAATCCGCGGCTGCGTTTGGCCGTGGAAGCTGCGAAAAAGCAGTCCATGCCGCGCGACACGCTGGACCGTGCGATCAAAAAAGGCGCCGGTTTGCTCGACGATCCGGCCAACTTCGAAACGGTAGTCTACGAAGGCTTTGCGCCCCATCAGGTGCCCGTAATCGTGGAGTGCCTGACCGACAACAAGAACCGCACCGCACCCAATATTCGCCAGCTGTTCCGTAAGGGGCAACTCGGTGCCAGCGGCTCCGTATCGTGGGATTTCTTGCGCCGCGGCGCGATCGAAGCGACGGCACCTGCCAAGGGCGATGACCCCGAAGAGGCCGCCATCGAAGCCGGCGCGCAAGACGTCGAAGCCGGCGACGAAGGCAGCACGCGCTTTCTCACCGAGCCCACGGAGGTCGACACCGTCGGTCGTGCGCTCGCCGCACGCGGCTGGAATCTCACCTCGCAGGAGCTTGTGTGGGTGGCCAAGAACCCGGTCGCGCTCGACGACGAAAAGCGCGCCGAAGTCGAAGCATTCTTGTCCGCCATCGACGATGACGACGATGTACGCGCTGTGTTCGTCGGCCTCTGAATCACTCGCACTGAGCATGCTGGCGCATGGCGCGCCCAGGAATCGTCAAGTGGCCGAACCTTCGTGCTAACCTCGCGGTCGTGGCGTTCGACTTCGATCGCGTAGAGGCGCGAGGCATCGTCAAAGTCTTTGGCGCAACGCGTGCCCTCGCGGGTGTGGACCTGAGTCTGAGTGCGGGCGAGATCACCGTGATCGAAGGGCCGAATGGTGCTGGCAAGAGCACGCTGCTCGAGATTCTCTCGCTGCTCAGTCGCCCCACGCGCGGCACGCTCTTTTTCGGCAAGCTCGACGCCTGGCGCGAACGCGCTCATCTGCGCGCCACACTCGGCGTGCTCGCCCACGCAGCGATGTTGTATCCCGAGCTGAGCGGCCGCGAAAATCTGCAGTTATTCGCGCGTATTTACGCCGTTCCCAGCACGCGCGTGAACGAGCTCGGGGAGCGCTTCGAAGCCACCGCATTTTGGGATCGACCTACGCGCACCTATTCGCGGGGGCAGTTGCAGCGCATGTCGCTGGCGCGCGCGCTCTTGCATCAACCGCGTTTGCTTTTGCTCGATGAGCCCAGCACCGGCCTCGATGTACGCGCCGCAGCGCAGCTGGTCGAAGCCGTCAAAATCGAACGCACGCGTGGCTCGATCGTGGCGTTGATCACGCACGATGTCGCATTGGCCGATGCGCTTGCCGATCGTCGCCTGCGTTTATCGCGCGGCCGAGTCAGCACCGAGGAGGCGGCGTGAGCTTGCTACGCAGCAGCTGGCTCGTCTTCGAGAAAGACATGCGCATCGAGCTGCGCACGGGCGAGATTCTGATCACCACGGGCTTTTTCGCGCTACTCGTCGCTGTGATGTCGTCGCTGTCGTTCTACCTCGACGACGTCACCTCGCGTCGCGTCGCGCCCGGTGTCTTGTGGATCAGCATCGCCTTTTCTGGCGTGCTCGCCATGGGCCGCACCTGGCAACGCGAGCGCGACAACGATGTGATGCGAGGACTATTGCTTTCGCCCCTGCCGCGGCCAGCGATCTTTCTCGGTAAGGCGCTCGGCATCCTGGTGTTTTTACTGATGGTCGAGGTCCTGCTCGTACCGATCATCGCGGTTCTGTATCGGCTCGATCTCGGTAAGGTATGGTTGCCCGTCTCTGCCTTGGTCGTGCTCGGAACCATCGGCTTTTCAGCGGCCGGCACGTTGTTCGCAGCCATGGGCGTGCGCACGCGAACCAAAGAGGTCGTGCTCAGCGTGGTGCTGTTCCCGCTCGTCTCGCCGGCCTTGCTCGCTGGCGTGGTCGCGACGCGCGAAGTGCTCGGCGGCGCCACGATCGACGAAATCGGCAATTGGCTGCGCATCCTGGGCGCCTTCGACATGGTGTTCGTCGTGATGGGCGCGGTCTTGTTCGGGCCGCTCAACAGCGAGTAACCGTAAGATTATTCGAGGGCCAGCAACCGTAAGGTTGCGGGAGCGCCAACAACCGTAAGCTCAGCTCGACAGCGTTCCTATCATCTCGAGCGCAATCGGCGCCGACCAATCGCGGCCGCCGTCTACGCGCAAACGGATCACGCCTTTGGGATCGATGACCCACGTCTCCGGAAAGAGCTTGCTGCCGAATTTGTCGCGCACCACTTTCTTCTCGGGATCGAACAACACCTTGAGCTTCGAGTCTGGCTTGAACAAATGCTGGATGTCCGCCCAGCTCTTGTCGGTGGTGATTGCGACGACCTCCACATCCTTACGCTCTTTAGCGATCAACGCGAGTTGCTCGAGTGAGGGCATCTCTTCCACGCACGGCCCACAGGTGACCGTCCAGAAGTTCATCACGACGGTCTTGCCGCGTTGGGCGCTCAGCTTCCAAGGCTTACCGTGTTGATCTTTGAGCTCGAAGTCCGGTGCCAAGCGATCGCGTCCGAAATAGTGCTGCTTGGGCTTGTCGCCGTCGCGAAAGCCTTCGAAGCTTTCGTCGCCGATCATGGCGCGCACGGGGATCTCGCGACGCCTGACCTCGCCTTCGGAAAAACTCTGCACCATCATGAACACGAAGGGGGCGCCGAGCGCAAATGCGAGCACGGCGGCGACCTTGTCTGCACTCTTGTTCATGGGCTCGTTTCTTTGGCTATCTGAGTGTTCGTCAGGGGCTTGAGCGGGTCGCTGACACGGGGCGGCCGCACGCGATCATGGCCTGCCTGCACGTAGGGGCCAAGCTCATCTTCGCCGATCAGCTCCGACAATTGCATCGCCGCGTGCTTGTCGAAACGAGCGCACAAATCCGGGCCGACATCGCAGTACAGTGCCCCGTCGGGCCCTTCCCGCAGGGTATGCGGATCGAGCGTGACTTCCCGTGCGCTCGATAGCGTGAGCTGTGCGATGCCGTCCTGAATCCTCACGCTGCGTACGAAAAAGGGGGCGCCCTCGAGCGTGAAGTAAGCCCAGTTGATGTCGTTCTTCAGGCAAAAACGCCCATCTTCGGCACGCTCGATCCAGCCATCGAAGGCGCGTGTGAGGCGCTCGTGTTCCAGCGGCTCACCGTCTTGAAACCATTTTCCGTCGGCGTTGCGCAAGATCGTGGTTTCGCGCGAAAGACCAAAGGCCGCTTTGTTGGGATCCATGCCTTGAACTGTGTCCGCGTCCCGGGCGTCTGACAACGTTGAGGTCCTGAAATCACGAGAATTCGGGGCCTTCGTGCTATCCAGATAGATAGGCCACCAAGATGTCCGTCTCCACAGGGCGCAGGTTCAGAAAGCGCTGGATACTGCTCGGCTTTTCGCTGTGCGCCATCCTGGGATGGAGTGCGCTTCAGCATCCTCGCGTGCGGGCTCACATCCACGCACGTATGGCGGACGCAATCCATGAGCAGTTCGGGCTCGATGCGAAGCTTGGACCCATCTCATTCGAGCTGCCTTTTCGCGTCGTGGCCCAAACCATTCGAGTCTCCCATCCGCGAAAGGGTCTGCTAGCCACTGCCTCGCGCGTGACGATCGAGCCTGCGCTGTGGTCGCTGTTGCGGGGGCGCGTCGAGATTGCGCGCTTGCAGGTCGAGGGCGCGTACGTGCGTTTGCGGATCGAAGACGGCCGCATCGTCAATCTGCCCGAGCTGCCGATCACCAAGAAAAAGCGTGAGGCCACGGCGACAGAACGAGTGCCCCTCGAGGAGCTGATCGTGCGCCGCGCGCGCTTGGTCGTCGACGGAACGCCTACATTTTCAGGCGAGTTGTCGCGGCTCAACTTGGTCGCGCGCGTCACGGACGGAACGCGTGTGCAGTTGCAGCTCTCCGTGGGTGAAGGTTACGTCGACCACGAAGCGGGGCGCGAGAAGGTCAAGGGCGTTGCGCTCGAAGCGCATCTTGCGCCGGACGCCATCGAGGTGAAGCGCCTGCGCGTCGAGGCAAGCACCTTCGACCTGAGTATTCAAGATGGTAAGGTTGCGCTACCGGTAGAGCACGGGCGTTACGCGCTGCGCCTGAAGCTCAAGGCAGATCTGCAAAAGATTGCGCAGTGGCCGCTGGGCGTGGACCTGCCGCCGATCGATGGACAGCTTTCGCTACGCGCCACGATCGATGGCGCCGGCAAGGTTCCGCACGCCGTGGCCGACGTACACCTCGCCGACGCGCACGTGGCAGGTTTCGGCTTCGGAGTGCTCGATCTGAAGCTCGAAGCCTCGCCGGATGAGATTCGCTTACTGCCGGGCAGCCAAGGACTGATCGTTCAGAACGGTGGTGTCGCCAAGATCTCTGGCCGCATGGGTTTGACCGGAAACATGCCGATCGAAGTGCAGGGCGACGTGCCGCACCTCGAGTTCGAAAAACTGATGGCCCAGCTCGATGTCACGCAAAACTGCGTGGTGAAGTGGGTGCTGAAGGGCGGCTTCAAGATCAAGGGGACCGTCAACCCGATCGCGATAGCAGGCCCGATTTGGGCCGAGCACGTGAGCTTCAAGACCCTGTCAGGCGCTTACCATGACCCGACGTCGACCGAGATCATCGGCACGCCACCGGGGCAGGTTTCGGGGCGCGTAGCGATCAGGCCCGACGCGTTGCGCTTCGAGGATCTGCACGGCTTCTTGCCCCATTCCGAGATATTCGCGACGGTGCATCTGGGCTTTAAAGACGCGCTCGGCGTCACGGCCTATGGCGATCACCTCGACCTTGCGGACAGCACGGGCCTCGTCGGCATGCCGCTCACAGGCGTAGGTAAGTTCCAGCTCGATGTGGGCGGCACCTATTCGAATCCCACGCTTACGGGCAGTCTTGCCATGGAGAATTTCTCCATTGATGGCTATCGGCTCGGGCACGTCAAGACGAACGCCGTGCTCGAACAAGAAGGCCTGGCGGTGCGCTTCAAAGACACTCAGGTCGCCAAGAACAGCACGCGCTACGTGATCGACAATTTGTTCTTGGACTTTACCCAGCACTTTTCGATCGATGGCAGCGCTCGCCTCAATAGGCTGACTTTGGCGGATTTCTATCACACGTTCGTGCTCGAAGAAGATGCGGACTTCAAACCTTACCAAGGCGTCGTGAAGGGTTCGGTCAGCGCCCATTACTCACTTGGCTTTGCCGGGGATGACGCGGATGGAACACTCGCCGTAGATGCGGATCTCGATGTCAGTGAAGCGACCGTGCACGGGATACGCTTCAACCGCGGACGCGTGGACGGAGTCTTTACGTGGCGGCATATTTCCGACGGCACACGCGGCGTGCAGTTGGCGCTTTCCGAGCTGCATCTGATCAAAGGTAAGGGTGCGCTTCACGCTTCCGGCAGCATGGATCTCGGCACCAAGCTGAACATGACCATGCTTGCGGAGGAACTGAACCTGCGTGAGCTCGAAGCGCTCGCGACCATGCCAGAGCACATCCATGGCGATCTCAACGCCGTTGGCGTCGTGCGCGGAACGTTGGCGCAACCGATGGCAGGCTTCGATGTGGAGCTGATCGGGGCCGCATTTGGCACGCGCTCGCTGGGCGATTTGCGCAGCTACGTCAAGCTCACGCATCGTGACGATCCGTGGGTGCAGGCAGCGGCCCAGTGGGACGTCGATCATCCCCCGCGTGGTGAACGCTGCGCGAGCGCGCGCATCGGTCTCGTACACGCCACGTGGCAAAGCGACGACATCATCTCTGACGGTGGACCGCCTCCGCCACCCGTCGCCTATCTGATTTGCGGCAGAGGCTTTGATAACAGACTTGCACTCGATCTGGCGGTCGGCGCGGCAGAGGGCCTGCCTGTGCGCGGCACGCTCGATCTCGAGAAGCTTCCGATGGCCTGGTTATTTGGGCCGCGTAAGCGAACCGACGAGCCCATCACAGGCGCCCTCAGCGGGCACGTGGACTTGCGCGGCGGCGTCATGGCCGATCTCGATTCATTGCAAGGTCGAGTCACCTTACTCAACGCACGCATCGGTCGCGACAAGGCCTGGATCGAGAGCGACGGGCCCTTGGTCGTACGTCTGACCGGTCGCGGCGCGAGCATCGAGCGTGCGCGTTTGATTGGCAATGGTTCGGTCCTTACGGTCGAGGGTGGCGCTGCCATGGCCTCGGGTTTGCAGACTACGTTGCATGGCGATGTCGACTTGAGCGCGCTCTCGGCACTCGTGCCCGGCATCTCGCGTTCGACTGGACAGTTCACACTCGACGTCAAGGTCACTGGCCGAGTGGCAGCGCCCAGCATCTACGGCCGCGCTTCGCTCGCAGACGGTACGCTGCTGCTCGAAGGCTATCCGCAACCGCTTGAAAAGATTTCCGCGAGCATTGCCTTCAGTGAGCGGGAGGTCTTGCTCGAACGCTTCGATGCCACGCTTTCGGGCGGCAAAGTTAACATGCGTGGTTCCGCCGCCCTCAAAGGGCAGAGCCTGGACCGTTATGAGTTCTTTCTGACGGTGCGCGACGTGAGTATCGAACCGTATGGTGGCGTGGAGCTAGCGTTTGCAGCAGACACGCGTCTGAACTTCGATGCCGGTGCTCGTATCCCAGAGCTCACAGGCACCGTGCGTCTTTTGCGCGCACGCTACAAGCGCCCTTTTTCCCTCGGCATTACCGAACGTCTTACCGGTCTTTCGCAGGCCAAACGAGTGTATCGTGAGGTCTACGATCCCGCGCTCGATAGACTCGCGTTCGATCTGAAGATCGTCGACGACGAGCCCATTCGCATCGCCAACAATCTATTGAGCGCCGAGCTGCGCATCGAAGATAGCGAGCGCGCCTTCCGTATCTTGGGCACCGATCAACGCGTGGGTGTGCTCGGCACGTTGGCGCTCACGCGCGGCACGCTGCGCTTCCGTAGCAGTACGTTCACGCTCGACGAAGGCACCGTGCGCTTCGACGATGAACATCACATCACGCCGCGCCTCGATGTGCATGCGCGTACGGAATTTCGCCGCGCTGCCGATGCGTCGGGCGCTCGCTGGCTCATCAACTTGCATGCTTCGGGCGAGACCGACAACCTCAAGATCGAGACATCGAGCGATCCCGCACTCGCGCAAGAAGATATCGCACTGCTGCTCACGGCGGGCCTGACGCGCGCGGAAGCGGAGCGTTTGGGCACGGGTAGTCTTACCGGTGGCGCAGCCCTCGAAGCGCTAGCCACCGTTTCAGGCGTCGATCGCGAGGTGAAACGCGCCTTGCCGCTGATCGACGACTTCAACGTCACCAGTGCCTATTCCGTGCGCACCAATCGTACGGAACCGCAAGTCGTGGTGGGCAAACGTTTGACCGACACCGTACGCGCCAGCGCCACCACGGGCCTGACAGCGGACTCGAACTTCAAGACCGGTGTCGAATGGCGCCTTAGCAACCAGACCAGCGTGGAAGCCGCCTACGACAACGTGCAGACCACGACTTCTTCGCAGTTTGGCAATGTGGGTTTGGATCTACGCTGGCGGCTCGAGTTTGACTGAGATACACGACTAGCCGTGAGCATTTTGTCCGCAGCAGCGAGCCGCGCGAGGCGCCGCCTTTTTTCCGCGCTGGTAGTGCTCGGCGCGTGCTTACTGTATTGCCGTTCGGTGCGGGCCGAAATACCGGCCGAGTGGATGAACCTGCGCATCGTCGAGGTGCGCGTCGCCGGCGAACAGGTGGGGCGCGTAGCGGAGAGCGAGCTCTTCGTGCGTAAGGGTGCACAGCTCACGCGCGCGCTGCTGCGTGATGCGATCCAAAAGCTCTCCGACACTGGGCGTTGGGCGCAGATCGATATCGACGTCGTGCCGGCGAGTGGCGGCGTGGCGGTGGTGTTTCTACTCGCACCGCGCGTGATCGCCCAGCGCGTCGAGATGATCGGCAACCGCGTCCTGACTGACCGTGAGATCTTGCGCTTGGTCGGCGTGCGTGAAGAAAGCGAGATCGACGACACCGCGTTCTCGCTCTGGACCGCTGCGGTGGCCGAGGCCTATCACGGCCGCGGCTATCACGAAGCTCAGGTCAAGATCGTGTTGCGCGACACCGAAGACCCGGGCCGCAAAGTCGTACGCGTAGAGATCGTCGAGGGCGAGCCCACGCGCATCATCGAAATCGTGTTCATCGGCGACCGACTACCAAGGCGTAAGGGACTCGGCCGCGTGCTGCGTTTCGGCGTGGGCGACATCGTCGACGAAGCCAAGATCAAAGAGAACTTAGAGCAAGCCCAAGAGCTGTTGCGCCGTACCGGCTTTTACGCGGCTGCTTTCGGAGCGCCCAAGATCGAGCGCACAGAGCGTCGTGCCCGCGTGTTGGTCCCGAGCGCGGTCGGCCCCCATCACGAAGTGCGATTTCGGGGCAACGAACCGCTATCCAAGAGCGAGCTGTTCGAGGCGCTCGATCTCGGGGCCGAACGCCTGGTCGGCGATACGTCGCTGCACGCGCTCGAGAACCGTCTGCTCGACTTGTACCGTCGCTACGGCTTCGTGGATGCTCAAGCGCACATTCGAACCGTAAGGCTGAAGGAGCCGCTCACCGAGAGCGAGTCGAGCGAAGCGTGGGAACTGAGCTCGGTCGTGGTCGACGTGCAAATCGTGCCTGGAGCTCAACTCGAAATTTCCGCCATCAGCTTTCCTGGGGCTTACCATTTCGACAGCGACTTGCTGCGCGACCAAATCTACAGCTACCTCGAAGAAGATTTGCCGGGCTCGACCGTGCGCATGCCCGTCGATTCCGAGGTAGCCGATGAGCTCGGGTTTGGCGGTGGTAAAGCGCAAGAGCGTCGCTCGGCAAAGGCTCCGATCGTGCACGATCCGCGCCGCATATTTTACGGCCCCACCTATGAGCAAGCCATCGAGCACATCCGAGAGCTTTATCGCGCGGATGGCTACCTGAGTGTTGCAGTCGCATCGCCCAAGGTCATTCCACTGCCTGAGCCGGGTCGCGCCGTCGTGGAAGTCGCGATAGCCGAAGGCCCGCGCACCTTCCTCTACGACATTCAGGTTCAAGGAAATGCGCAGCTGCCGAGCCGCAGCTTGCTAGATGCTGCGGGCCTGAAGCGCGGCGCGCCATTTAGCTATCTCAAGCTCGAAGAGGCGCGCCTGCGCGTGGTCGAGGCTTACCAAGAACAAGGCTTCTTCTACGCTACCGTCGAGCCGCGCGTGCGCATGTCCGACGACAAGACACGGGCCGAAGTGACCTTCGACACCGTCGAACGCTTTCTCGTCAGAGTGGGCAGTATCGAAGTACGAGGCGGCGAACGCTCGAACGAATCGATGATCAGAAACCGCGTGATGCTCAAGCCGGGCGACGTCTATCGTCCTTCGCTCGCGCGCAAAACCCAAGACGCCTTGTTCGCGCTCGACGTGTTCACGAGCGTCACCGTTTCACCCGATGCCGAAGATTTGCCCGCGCGTGTCAAGACCATCGTCGTCAGCGTAGGCGAACGTAAGACGCAGTTTTTGGGCTGGAATGCGGGATTCAGTACCGGTGAAGGCATACGTGGGGGCTTCGAGTACGGCTATCGCAACCTCTTCGGCAGCGCCGTTAGCACCACCTTCCGCGGTCAGCTCGGCTACCAGTTCGTGTTCTTGGATAAGCAGATCGAAGAGCGCTACACGTCGCTCGATCTGAGTGAGCGCCTCGAATACCAAGCGATGCTCACCACCGGCATTCCGTACATTCCGCATTTTCCCAAGAACAGCGTCACGGTCGATCTCGTATCGCTCCAAGACATCCAGCGCGACTTTCGCATGACCAAGCAAAGTGTCGTGGGCACGGTGCTCTATCGGCCGATCAAGCGCGTCACGTTGTCGGTCGCCGAAGAGGTCGAGGCGAGCGACTTCTATCTGTTCGCTTTGCACGGAGATGGCTCGGAGCGCGTGAGCTACGGCAACCTTCCCACGTCTGCCATCGTGCCCGATGGTAAGAACACACTCGCTGCCACGCAGTTCAACTGGGCTTGGGATCTGCGCGACCGCACCTACAACCCCAAGCGCGGCGCCTTGATCTCGCTCAACTCCGAGTGGGCGCACACGCTGCAAGACAAGCAAGCCAACATCACGCTCGACGCAGGCAATAGGAGCGTGCTCTTCCGCAGTAACCTATTGCGCTTCCTGGCGAGCGTTGCGTTCTATGTTCCGCTCGCGGATTGGTTAATTCTCGCCACGCAAGCTCGTTACGGACGCATCGTGCACCTCGAGAAGAACTCCAAGAGCTACCCCAATCGCCGCTTCTATCTCGGTGGTGCCAACTTTCGCGGCTTCAATCAAAATCAGATGATCCCGCAGGACCTGCAAGACAATCCCAACATCGACTCCGACAACATCGTTTCGCGCGGCGGCGAGACGTTTGCGGCGGTCCAATCCGAGCTAAGGTTTCCGTTGTTTTCCGAGCTATATGGCGGCGTGTTTACGGATATTGGCAATCTGTGGGCCAATCCGAAGGCGCTCGACCTAGGTCAGGTGGAAACCACCGTGGGCATGGGTTTGCGCTTTCAAACGCCCGTTGCGTCGCTTGCGCTCGACTATGGTGTGCGCAGCATCTCCACCTCGCCGTTCGATGTGGTGGGCGCCTTTCAGTTCGCATTTCAGACGTTTTGAACGCCAGTTGACAGCATTTCACGGGCCTCCCACAATCGCGCCCATGACGACGTACTCCAATAAGCTGGTCGACAAGCGTGTCGTAGAGCGCAACATCGCAAAGGGTCTCGTGGATCCCGAGCTTCTCAAGCGTCAGCTTGAGGCCTTGCCCGACACCGAGCAGAACGCCGTAAGCGTGTCCCTCGACGGCGACGATGACGACGATGACGACATCGTCGAAGGTGACGACGAAGACGACGACGACGACGACGAAGCCGACGACGAAGCCGACGACGAGGCCGATAAAGACGAAACTAATAAAGGCGAAGCCTGACTCGGACAGGGTGACCGCAAAGACGGCGCCGACTTGGCGCTCGCTCGAGAGCGGCTCAGCCCCTGGGCATTTGCAGCGCGATCACGCTGTCTAGCAGCGGCGCGCGCAACGAACATCGCGTCTAGTAGCGGCGTCCGTGCCGGGGCTGCCTGGAGCGCACGGGAATCGGAACGAGCTGGGGAGCGGGGGCGATCATCGATCCGACTGCGTCCAACACGTCCTGCAGTACGCCCTGGATGACATCTTGCGCCCTTGCCTTAAGCGACTTCTTTGACTTCTCTGGACGCCGTTCCGCCATCTTGTTTACCGCCGTGCTGAGGCCTGTAATCGGTGCTTCACGAGCTCGTGCCTACTCTCTCATGATGCGGCGTGCAGCGGCCGTGTCAACGGTGTGCTTTCCCGTTCACCTCATTGTTCCCTTACTTACTCTCACAATTGCGCGTTTCATGCGTCATGACGTGGGTGAGGGTACGCTGTGTGGGTGTCGATGAAACACGTACATTTGATAGGCGTCGCGGGCACGGGCATGGGCGCGCTGGCCGGGCTTTTACGTAAGGCTGGACATCGCGTAACAGGGAGTGACACGGCGTTCTATCCCCCAATGGGTGACAAGCTCGCGCAGTGGGGTGTCGAAGCCAAGCGCGGCTTCTTAGCGGAGCACCTGGAGCCAGCTCCCGATTTAGTCGTGGTGGGCAACGTATGTAGACGCGACAACCCAGAAGCACGCGCGGCGATCGATGGTGGGCTGCCTTATTTGTCCATGCCGGGAGCGCTCGAGCAGCTGTTCCTTGCCGATCGGCAGAGTTTTGTCGTGGCCGGTACACACGGTAAGACCACAACCACGGCGCTCGTTACACAACTTTTGCGGGCGGCCGGTCGTGATCCCGGCTTTTTGCTCGGTGGCGTGCCGCAAGATCTTCCGGAGAGCTTCGGACTCGGTGCAGCGGATTCGCCGTTCGTGATCGAAGGCGACGAATACGACAGCGCGTTTTTCGAGAAGCAACCCAAGTTTTTCCGCTATCGGCCGTTCGCTGCGATCATCACGTCCGTCGAACACGATCACATCGACATCTATCCGACGATCGAAAGCTATCGGGCGGCGTTCGCAGGTTTTGTGGAGCGCATTCCGGCCGATGGTTTGCTCGTGGCTTACGCAGGCGATCCGGAAGTGCGCAAGCTTGCGGCCCACGCGCGTTGTCGCGTGAGTTTCTACGCGCTCGACGGTGATGATACAGGCGATGTCGTGCCCGTGTGGCTTGCTGCGGCGGCGCCCGCGGTTGGCAATCAGCAACCGTTCGATTTGTTCTTTGGCGGATCGAGCTGTGGTCGCGTGCATTCGCCGTTGTCGGGGGCCCATAACATTCGCAATGCCGTGGCCGCGATCGCACTTTGTGCGGAGGGCGCAAACGTGGCCGTGCAACAGCTCGCCCGCAGCCTGAGCCAGTTCCGCGGCGTAAAACGGCGCCAGGAGCTCGTAGCCGTGGCAGACGGCGTGCGCATCTACGATGACTTCGCCCATCACCCAACGGCCGTACGCGAGACCTTGCGCGGGCTTCGTGCGCGTCATCCAGACGGTAAGGTCATCGCGGTGTTCGAGCCACGCAGCGCCACGGCCTCGCGCAAACTGCATCAAGACGTCTACGCCGCAGCATTCGAAAGCGCAGACTGGACGATCCTTGCGCCCGTCGGACGCTTGGAAATCGCAGCAGCCGAGCGCTTGGACGTAAGCACGATAGCTGAGCACATTGCAGCTACGGGCAAGCGCGCAGAGGCCGCGCCCGATCACGACAGCATCGTGCGCAGTCTGCTCGAGCAAACCCATGCGGGCGATACGGTAGTCATCATGTCCAATGGTGATTTCAAAGGCGTGCTCGAACGCGTGATTGCGGGTCTTACTTTGCGTGCCAGCCAAGCCGCTATGGCAACCGTTCAGCCATGACCCTGCCGCTCAGCACGATGGTGCCCGTGATCGAGCGCATCGCACGCGAAGCCGGTGAAATCGCCATGCGCGGTTATCGCGCGGGCACTGCCATTCACAAAAAGGGCGCGATCGATCTGGTAACCGAGTTCGACGTCGCGTGCGAGGTACACATCCTTGCCGAGCTGCGCCGCGCGTTCCCTGAGATTCGCGTGGTCGCCGAAGAGAGCTACGACTCGTCGGTTGCCGATCGTCCGGATGAGCTGGTGTTCTACGTCGATCCGATCGATGGCACGATGAACTACGCGCATGGCCATCCTTTTTTTTGCGCGTCGGTCGGACTGTCGCGCGCTGGTGCGCCGCTTTTGGGCGTGATTCACGCGCCTGCGCTGGGCGTGACTTGGAGCGGTAGCGTCGAAAGCGGCGCCATGCGCAACCTGGAGGCTTGTCGCGTAGCCGAGCGCGAGGAAGTGATCGATTTGCTCTGCGCGACTGGCTTTCCGCGCGATCGAGCCATAAATCCCGACAACAACTATAGCGAGTTCGTGCATATCAAGAATCGCGTGCGTGGCGTGCGACGTTGTGGCTCCGCCGCGCTCGACCTCGCGATGGTTGCAGACGGAACTTACGATGTGTACTGGGAGCAGCGCCTAGCACCGTGGGATGTCGCAGCAGGTGCAGCGCTCGTGCTGGCGGCAGGTGGCCGATTGCGCGGCTATGACGGTTCGACCGTGGACGTGCGCAACGGTGCGGTGATAGCGAGTAGCCGCGCTGCCTATCAGCCGTTCGTCGAGATGTTCGATGCCGCGCGCGCCATGCGTAAGGTCTGAGGCGCAGCGCGACATGCGACTGACGTTGTCTGCAGACGAGCGCTTTCTTGAAGCGGATTTACTCACGCCCCATCGCACGTTGAGCTGGGCCGTGATCGGCGGAGGCTTGGGTCAACACAGTAAGGTGGTCTGGCATTTCGTGCGGCGGGAAGAGCTCGCTGAGCATACGTGTCCGGTGCAGCTATTTCGAAATCGTCTGACAGAACGTAGTTACGGCCAGGTGGTGGGCCTGTTGACTGCCCGTTATCTCGCACCGTTCGCGCAAGCCTTACGCACAGTGGACGGCGTGTCTGCGCATGCCGTCGCGACCGTGGGCATGGGCAATGCTCTCCGTGTCGGCGATGCCGTGCATGTGCGGCAAGCCGTGGGCACGATCAACATCCTGTGTCAGGTGTCGGTTCCTCTATCTGACGCGGGGTTGATCGAAGCGCTGTCCATCGTAGTCGAAGCGCGCACGGCCGCGTTGGCAGCGTTCGATGTGGCGAGTGTAGTCAGCGGCGAGCCTGCGACGGGCACCGGTACTGACTGCGTGGTGGTCGCATGCCCTGCGACAGGAGATGCGCAGATTTACGCGGGTAAACACACGGCCGTGGGTAGCGCAATCGGGGCGAGCGTCTTGGGCGCCATGGATATCGCTACCAAGCGCTGGCTTAGCGATGATGCGCGCGTCAAGGTCGAGGCGGCGCACCATTCCCAGGAGAAGCCGTGACCGATCAAGACGAAGCCCAGCTCAACGCCGAGCACAAAGCGCGCATGGAGAAGCTCAAAGCCGAGCAAGACGCCGAGGTGCGCTCCAAGACGATCAAGCGTGGCGTGCTGATCGTGAACACGGGCGATGGTAAGGGTAAGAGCACGGCGGGGTTCGGCGTCGCGCTGCGTGCGGCCGGCCACGGTCAGCGCGTGGGCATCGTGCAGTTCATCAAGGGCACCTGGAAGACCGGCGAACAGGCCGCTTTTGCGCGTTTCCCCGAGATCGATCACGTGGTGGCTGGCGACGGTTTCACCTGGAATACGCAAGATCGTGCGCAAGACATCGCGCTGACCCGCAAGGGTTGGGACGCGGTCAAAGAGATGATCGAGGCGAGCCGCGGCGAGAACCCGAAGTATCAGGTGCTCGTGCTCGATGAGATCAATATCGTGCTCGGCTACGACTACTTACCCATCGCCGAAGTCGTCGAAGTACTGCGCAACAAGCCGACCGAGCTCACGATCATTGCGACCGGTCGCGGCGCCAAGCAGGAGCTCATCGACATTGCCGACACCGTGACGGAGATGCGCCCGATCAAGCACGCTTACGCAGCCGGCATCAAAGCCCGGCGCGGTGTGGAGTTCTGACGTTTTGCGCTAGATGTCGAGGTTCTTGACCGAGAGCGCGTTGGTCTCGATGAACTCGCGACGCGGCTCGACTTCGTCACCCATCAGCACGCTGAATAGGCGCTCGGCTTCGACCGCATCGTCCACGCGTACTTGCAAGAGGATGCGCGCATCCGGATCCATCGTGGTCTCCCACAACGTATCGGCGTTCATTTCGCCTAGACCTTTGTAGCGCTGGACCGACAAGCCCTTGCGCGCGCGCGTATCGACGTACTTGAACACGGTATCGGCGTCGCCGATCAAGTTACCCGAATCCATCGCTTCATCGGCGCTATCGAGCGCGTAAAAGGGCGGCTTGCCGAGTGCGCGCACACCCACGTCGATTTCGTGCAGCTTGTCGAAGTCGCCGCTCGACAGGAAGTCGAAGTCAAAGCGCGTGATGCGCGTAGCGGCTCCGATACGGCTCTGCGCAGTCAGCGTGAAGCGGCCGTGCTCTTCGTCGCGCGTCACCGTCATGTCGAGGAAGCCAAAGTCGGGATACTTGGCATCGAGGTACGCGCGGATACTTTTCATCGCCGCGTCGAGCTTGGGCTCATCGCTCAAGTCATCGAGACGCACGTCGGTGGCGCGGATGAACGCCTCGAGCACGCGGACGTCGAGCTTGCGCGCAAGCTTGTTCAGAAGTGCCTGCCAACGCGCCAACTCATCGAGGAACCTTCGCAATGGTTCGCCTTGCAATGGTAAGCCTTCGCCTGTGCGCAAGAACAACCCGTCGATGCCAGCATCGAGCAGATAGCGGCTCAACGCTTCATCGTCCTTGAGGAACTGCTCTTTCTTGCCGCGCTTTACTTTGTAGAGCGGAGGCTGGGCGATGTAGAGGTAACCGCGCTGGATGATCTCTGGCATCTGCCGATAGAAAAACGTGAGCAAGAGCGTGCGAATGTGCGAGCCGTCGACGTCGGCGTCGGTCATCAGAATCACGCTGTGATAGCGCAGCTTTTCGATGTCGAAGTTGCCGCCGCCATCCACGCCGCAACCGAGTGCGGTGATGAGCGTGCCGATTTCAGCGCTCGACAACATCTTCTCGAAGCGCGCGCGCTCCACGTTCAAAATCTTGCCGCGCAACGGTAAGATTGCTTGGAAGCGTCGGTCGCGACCTTGCTTGGCGCTGCCACCTGCCGAGTCACCCTCGACGATGTAGACCTCGCTCTTTCCCGGGTCGCGCTCTTGGCAATCGGCGAGCTTGCCGGGCAAGCTGGAGATGTCGAGGGCGCCCTTACGCTGTACGAGCTCACGCGCCCTGCGTGCAGCCTCCCGCGCTTTGGCTGCGATCAACGTCTTGGCGATGATGCGCTTGGCCGTCTGCGGATTCTCTTCGAGGAAGGCATTGAGCTTGTCGTTGACGACCGCTTCGACGATGCCTCTGACTTCGCTAGACACGAGCTTCGACTTGGTCTGCGAATCGAAGCTGGGATCGGGATGCTTGATCGAGACCACCGCCGACAAGCCCTCGCGCGCATCTTCGCCGCTCATCGCCGAGCCCTTGAGGTCTTTCAGCAAACCGTGGGATTCACCGTAGCTGTTCAACGTGCGGGTCAGCGCCGTGCGAAAGCCGGTGAGATGCGTGCCGCCTTCTTTGTTGTGGACGTTGTTCGTGTAACAAAAGACTTGCTCGTTGTAGGCATCGCTCCACTGCATGGCGATGTCGATCTCCACGTTGTCGCGGGTATCGAGCACGCGCACGACCTCTTCGTGCAAGGGCTGGCGCGTCTTGTTCAGCAAGGCCACGAACTCGCGAATACCGCCTTGAAAGCAGTACTCGTGCTTGCGCCCGTCGCGCTCGTCTTCTAGCTCGATGCGCAGGCCCGCGTTCAAGAACGAAATCTCACGCAAGCGGTTGTTCAAGATGTCGAAGGAGAACTCGGTGTGCGTGAAGATCTGAGTGTCTGGCTTGAAGGTGATCTTCGTGCCGGTACGCTCGGTGGTGCCGATCGCAGCCATGGGCGCCATCGGGAAACCCTTACGGTATTCTTGGAAGTGCGTCTTACCTTCGCGATGAATTTCGACCTTGAGCCACTCGCTCACCGCGTTGACGGCGCTCACGCCCACGCCATGCAGACCGGCGGAAACCTTGTAGCTGTCGTTGTCGAACTTGCCGCCTGCATGCAGCACCGTCATCACGACTTCGGCGGCGCTCACACCACGCTCGTGCATGCCGACGGGGATGCCGCGGCCGTCGTCGCGCACAGCCACTGAACCATCGGCGTACAGCACGATGTGGATGTTGTTGCACTTGCCGGCCAAGTGCTCATCGACCGCGTTGTCGATCACTTCCCAGATCAAGTGGTGCAAGCCCGTGCCGTCATGCACGTCGCCGATGTACATGCCTGGGCGCTTGCGAACTGCTTCCAAGCCCTCAAGCACTTGGATCGAGCTTTCGCCATAAACCTTGGGCTCGACGGGAACTGGCGCTGCGGGTTGTGCTGTCACTACGCCGTCTTGTGGCTCGGTCATTCGCTCGACTCTCTCTTGCATCGAGGCGCTTGACGCGGTTGCAGGGCGCTCGATGCTGTATTTGCTACGGCTGGCTAAGGAAGCGGGCTGAAGGCTTCGCGCTAGAGGTTTTTCACGGGCGCTGAAGCCGCATAGGGTGCCCTGTCCAGCAGCGCGCGCACGCGCGCGCGTTAATAGAAGCAGCGCGCAGAATACCCGCGCCCATGTTCAGGGGCAAGGCGCCACGCAGGGGACTTTAGACCAGTTCCGGGCGCTGCGTCGCATTCGTTTGGGGCCGGACAGCGACGGCGCTGCGAGTTCTCCAAGAAGCAGTGCCAAGCGCAGCCAGCAGTGGTACGCCGGACACCATGAAATCGCTTTCAACTCGAGTCGTAGTGGTGACCGGCGGCGCGGATGGCATCGGTCGCGCGGTCGCGCTGGAAGCGGTCAAGCGCGAGATGAAGATCGTGCTCGCAGACAAGCGCGAAGGGCGCTTACGAGAGACCGCGGCCGAGCTCGAGGCGTTGGGCGCACAAGTGCTAGCCGTACCGACTGACGTGACCGACCCGGATTCGGTCGAGAGCCTGGCGGATGCTGCCTACGAGCGATTTGGTGCGGTGCACTTACTCATTAACAACGCGGGCGTCGGCTACGCGAACAGCGCTTGGGACACGCCGCTCGAAGAGTATGAGCGTGTCATCGATGTGAATCTGTTCGGCGTGATCCACAGCGTGCGCGCCTTTGTGCCGCGCATGCTGGCGCAAACAGACGAAGGGCACGTGGTGAACATCGCGTCGGCGGCGGGCTTGCTCACCGTGGCCGGACTGGGTGCGTATTGCGCGAGCAAATTCGCGGTCGTCGGCTTCAGCGAAGCGCTCTATCACGATCTGCGCGAACGAGAAACCGCCATCGGCGTAACCCTGGTGTGCCCGTCGTGGGTCAAAACTTCGCTCGTGTTGCGCGAAGGCGATGGGGATCGATGCAAGGTCGACGCGCAGGCCGAAGCCGCGCGCTCGGCGCTGACAAAGGCCGTCAACGAAGGGATATCACCCGCGCTCGTCGCGACGAGCGTGTTCGATGCCGTGCTCGCCGATAGGTTTTACGTGCTCACGCACGAGGCCACCAAAGCTGGTTTTAGCGTGCGCGCCGCCGATCTCGTGGCGGGCCGTGCGCCGCGCGCCTTCTAACTCGCGGATTTGCGTTCTAACTCAAGGGTTGGCGAGCGCGGCGGAGAAGTCGTACCCGCGCAACTTGGCCACGACCCGCGCGGTTTGGCCGCTCAAATCCATGTGCATGCTGGATTCGACTTCAACCGGGCCCACGTCCGGACAATACACGGTCCGTACGACCTTACTATTGTTGCCACCCGTCTCGCTGACTTCGATGCAGTCCGTGAATGCGCCGGCCATGGTTTCGACGCTGCGGCCGATCTCGGTAATCTGAGCGCTTGCGCCGCCGCCTGCGTCCCAGGTGGCACCCTTGTTGAAAGGTGGCTTGAGCAAGTAGCCGTCGCGATCGCTGTGAAACAGACCCTCAGGTTTCAGCTCGTAGTGGATGGGATCTCCGCCCGAGGAGATCTCTACGCGTTGACCGTCGTTGGCGGTGACGCGCGTGATGGCGAGGATGGGCAAGCCCTGACCAGTTTCCACGTCGTAAGTCCATACTGACCCCATGCGCATGGGGTAAAGCCGCTGCACTGTCGCCCGCTCTTGCACAGGGGTGTTGGGACGTGACGCGCCGCAGCCAGGCAAAGATACGACGCATGCCAGCGAGCAGAGCAGGAACGCACTTGAGAATGGGATGACGCGATGGCTCACAGCACGTAGTTGTACACGAGGAACGCGATCACGCCGAGACCTAGCAGCGCAAAGGCTTCGATGATCCGATCGGGCTCCGTTTTTTTGAGCACGTCTGTCGCTGCTTGTTGGGCTTCCGCCTCATCGCTAGCGAGCAACGCTTGGGCGAGGCTCCGTGCGCGCTGATGATCGCCGCGTGCGTAAGCGGATTTCATGGCGGCTTGGCGGCTCTCATTGTCAGACACGAACGGCAGCTTGCGTTAGGCGAATGCTGCCCACAAGCCGATCCACAGCGAGACCAACGATGGCGGCAAAAGCCAAATGGCACTCGTCCACTTTTGCTGGGGTAGGGCGCGCGCGATCCACAGCGCAGTGCACGCCAGACACAGCGCGAGGCCGAGTACGGCCCACGCGGGCAATAGGGCAGACAAGCGGCGCGTGGCCGAATCATCGAGGCGTACGCCGGCTTCGTCGATGTACGTGGTGTAGTGACGGCCATCTTCCAGCGTAACTTCGATGGCGTGCGCACTGGTCGAAGCGGGCAACAGCTCGGCCCACGATGGAAGCGTGAAAATGCGGGCCACACGCACGCGCGCGATGCGTCCCGGCAATAGCGGAATCTTACCTGCGCCACCGCCATCGCTTGCGATCACGCGTGCGGCTTTTTGAGTGACCCGTACGGCCAAGGCGGTGTCAGGGATGTACTCTTGTTGTGGCTCGGGCTTGGCGACGACCTCGAGCATCACGCGGGCGTTCTTGGCGAGCGTGCTCTGCACCGGGCGACTGGGCCTGAGCAAGGCGCCGCTCACGCACAAAGGACCGGCGAGTGCGACGGCGAGCAGACTCGTCCACAACGCTGCGAAACGTTTCGAGGGCCGCGCGGCATCGTGCGCTGCAGGTGGGGTCGCGACTTGATCGCGCAGCGCGAGATAGCTCGACACCACCATGCCTTGCCCGAGCGAAAGACACAGCGCGCACAACGGCACGAATAACAGCGCCCACTTGGGCAGCGTTTCCATCGAGCCGAGCACGCTGGCCAGTGAAATACCCAACACGGCCGGCGCAATCTGCAAACCGTGCGCGGCGCCGCTCGTAAGCCAAGTTCGCAGCGAGCCGCTGCGCACGACCAAGCGCGCGCTTTCGAGTAAAGCCCACGACAAGTCTCCGCCACGATCGATGAGAATCGCCGGCGTATGCTCAAAATGCACGGTCAGCGCCAAGGAGAGGCTGCCGGCGATCAACAGCAGCGAGATCGTCAGGCCGATCTGTTCAAGGGCGTTGGCTTGAACGCGGCCTCCACCGAGCAGCACGTCCGGCCCCACAGACAGTAAGGTTAGTCCTGCCACCGAGCTCATGACGAGCACCGCCAGCACCTGAATGAAGCCGGCCCAAAGCCAGGCCTTGGTGCGCAGAGGTGGCTGGCCCGTGCCGATGCCGATTTGTAAGGCGAACAGCTCGCACAAGAACCAAGCCGCGGCGAAGGCTCCCACGCCACACACGACTGATAACAGCGACGTAAGCAGTGCGGCGCCCAGCATCAGCGTGTGCAAAGGACGCGTTTTCAACAGCCGCCACGAGGCGACCAGTGCATCGGCAGGGCCAAGAGCGCGCATCGACGACGCTCGTACCATGCGGCTCGTGCCATCGCCTGGTTTGGGGTCCACGAAACTGGTATACGGCCGGCCTCGGAGGAAACACGGTGGAACAGATATTCGCATCCGGAATGTTTTCGGGACAGGTAGTCGTCGTCACCGGCGGCGGTAGCGGGATCGGGCGCTGTGTGGCCGAGGAGGCCGGCAAACTAGGCGCGAAAGTAGCGATTTGCGGGCGCAAACAAGAGAAGCTCGACACGGCCAAGGCCGAGCTATCTGCCATGGGCATCGACGTCTTCGCCAAGACCTGCGACACGCGTTTGCCCGAGCAGGTGATCGAGTTCGTGGACGCGGTGCTCGCTCAGTTCGGTCGCATCGATGTGCTCGTGAACAACGCGGGCGGGCAGTTTCCGACCATGGCTGAGCATTTGCAGCTCAAGGGTTTCGAGGCCGTGGTGCGCAACAACTTATTTGGCACCTGGAACGTGACGCATGCGGTCGCCACGCGCGCGTTCATCAAGCAAAAGAGTGGCAAGATCGTCAATGTGATTGCCCAAATTGCGCGCGGCTTTCCAGGCATGGTGCACACCGGCGCGGCGCGTGCAGGCGTAGAGAACATGACGAAGTCCCTCGCCATCGAGTGGGCGCAATACGGGGTTCGCGTCAACGCCGTGGCTCCGGGCGTGATCAAAACTAGCGGCACCGCGCAGTATCCACCTGCGTTGCTCGAGATGGGGCGCAAGGCCACGCCGATCAAGCGCTTGGGACGCGACGAAGAAGTCAGCCACCTGATTGTTTACCTTGGTAGCAAAGCCGCGGATTTCATCACCGGCCAGAGCTTCTACATCGATGGTGGCCAGAGCTTGTGGGGCGATATCTTTTCGATCGCCGACGGGATTCCCGGCGCTGATCCGCCACAGATGTGAACCCGAGCTCGCGCCCAACTGACCTCACCCCCAACCCCTCTCCACTCCGTGGCGAGGGGAGCCAGATCTCCTCCCCTCTTTACGAGTGGAGAGGGGCAAGGGGTGAGGTCGCGAGCGTGAGGTCGCGAGCGTGAGGTCGCGAGGTAGGGCGCCTCGGACCTTACGCTTCGGCGGCAGCCGTGCGCGCGCGCTTGAGATCGACGAAGTACGCGACCACCACCGCCACGTAATAGAGGCCCACCAGCGGCACGAGCAACAACAACATGCTCAAGGCGTCCTGCGTGGGCGTGAGAATCGCGGCCAATACGCTCGAGACCACCAGCCACCAACGGCCAAAGCCAACCAGTTGCTTGGCGGTCACGATGCCCGCGAACGAGAGAAATACGATCACCACCGGCACTTCGAACGTAATGCCGAAAACGAACAGCATCTGCGAGATGAAGCTGACGTATTCCCCCATCATCAGCGTGGCTTCGATCGTGACTTTGCCGCCGGGCAATTCGCCCGCGAACTCGAGCAAGGTCACGAACGTGGGCGGGAAGATATAGAACCAGCCGAACAAGCCGCCGATCGTGAAGCAGACCGTGCTTGCAGCCACGAACGGGATCACGAGCTTCTTCTCTTTCGCATACAGGCCGGGCGCGATGAAGCCCCACGCTTGATAGAACACCCACGGGCTCGAGCCTAAGAAGGCCACGACACCTGACTGTTTGAGATAGACGACGATCGGATCCACGGGGCTCGAGAAGTGCAGCTTGGGCTTACCCATGCCCATGCTCGTCCAGGCTTCGTTGAGCGGAATCACGAGCAGCGAAAAGATCTCCTCGCGGAACATCCACGCCAGAATGAACATGGGAATGATCGGAATCATGCTCGAAATCAGACGTGCGCGGAGCTCCTCGAGGTGCTCGATGAACGTCATGTGCTCGTCCGACTCGTCGGGCTCCTCCTCGATCGCCGCCATCAGCTCTTCTCGCTCGTGGGGTGATCGCGCGCGACTGGTGCGGAGGCTGCGTCGTTGGTGGAAGCCGCTACGCGCGCCGCTTCGTCGGTCTTGTGCTGGAGCGCGTTCACGTCCACGCCTTCGGGCGGTGATTCACGTTCCAAATCGGCGGGCTTGAGCTTGTAGCGCGGCGGTGTTTTGTCGCGCATTGGATCGCGCAGGTCATCGTCCGCGAGCATTTGCTCGATGCCGACCGTGCGCCGCAGCTCACCCGAGGCCTTGCGCACCTCACGGATGCCTTTGCCGACCGTCTTCATCAACGACGGCAACTGCCGCGGTCCTACTGCGATCAGCAGAATCACGGCGATCACCAACATTTCGCCGAAGCCGATGCCGAACATGCTCTCCCGACTGTGTAGCAGATTCGCGGAACAGGCAGAAGGTGCCGCGCCGCTCGCTACTCGTGGCCTGTCAGGTGGTGGTCGCCATGTTGTGGAGTCGCTCGGCCGTGCTGCCGAGGGCTCGCATCTGACGTTCGAAGTCGCGGACCAGTTGTTGTGCACGGCTGGCCGCCGCCATCAACTGGTCGGCCTCCGCCGCGCGCTGCCGCTGCGCTTGGTTAAGCTGATTGACCATCGTGGAGATGCTCTCGATGGCTTGCGTAACTTGCTTGCCGCCGCGCGCCTGCTCCTGCGACGAGCGCTCCACGTGCTGGGTAATCACGCGCATCTTTTCTGCGCTCTTGATGATGAGCTCGGAGCCGCGCGCCTGCTCGCTCGTGGCCGCTGCGATCTGCTGCACGGTTTCCGCGATACGACCGATCGCATCCGTGACCTGCTTACTACCCTTGGCCTGCTCCACCGTGGCGCGGGCGATGGCGCGCACCATGTTCGTGGACTTCTGCGACGAATCCAAAATCTTCTTGAGGGCGGCTTCTGCTTCAGCAGACACCTGCACGCCGTGATCGACGGTAGCGTTCGAGCGTTCCACCGTTTTGATCGCGTTCTTCGATTCGGCCTGAATCGTCTTGATAAGCTCGGCTATCTCCTTGGTCGATGCACCGGCGCGTTCGGCCAAGTCCTTGATTTCATCGGCAACGACCGCGAAGCCCTTACCATGTTCACCTGCCTGCGCGGCGATGATGGCAGCGTTGAGTGCGAGCAGGTTTGTCTGCTCGGCGACGTCGTCGATGACGTTCAAGATATCGCCGATAGCTTCAATGCGTTGACCGAGCGTAGCGATGATGTTCACGGTTTCGCTCGAGGTCTCCTTGATGCGATTGACCTCTTCCAGCGTCTTCAAAATGGCTTCTGCACCGCGCTCGGCGTCGACGGCTACTTCTTCGGACAAGCGCGCCGTCTCGTTCGCATTCGAGCGCACTTGATCGATGGAGACGTCCATTTCGTTCATCGATGACGACGTCTCTTCAGCAGTGAGCGAAAGCGCGTCGACGTTACGTGCAACCTCCTTGATCGAGTACGCCATCTCTTCGATCGAAGACACCGTCTCTCGCACGCTTGCGCCGAGGCTCGACATGTTGTCCGCAACCTCTGCGTTGGTGGCAGTCATCTCGAGGATGGACGAGCTCGATTCTTCGGCGCTCGAGGCCAACATCTCGACGTTGTTCGCAAGCTCCTTCGTGGCATCCGCCTGCGAGTGAATCGCGCGCATGGTCTGCTCGAGCGAGGCCGAAAGCTCATCGACGCCTTCGCCGATTTCAGCGATCGAATCGCCGACCACCTTCTCGAGCTCCATCACTTCGTTGCGCATGCTGGTGAGGCGAACGCGCATGCCTTCGTTTTCGCGTCGTACGGCTTCCACGTCACCGCGCGTGCCGCTGAGCTCGGCTTCAAGACGACCAATGCGCTCGCGATGTTGTGATGCTTCGTTCGTGGCGCTGTCGCTACGCGAGCTCATGGAGTCGAGCTCGCGGCGTAGTCCATCGGTTTCGCGGCGTGATGCGTCGAGCTCGATGCGAGAGCGCTCCATGTCACTCCGCATGCGTTCGACTTCACTGCGCTGCCGCTCGGCTTCCACGCGCTGGCGATCGGCTTCGCTCTTGTCGCGCTCAGCATCGCCGCGAAAGCGCTCAGCATCGCCGCGAAAGCGATCGGCTTCGCTGCGCTGGCGATCGGATTCGGTGCGCAAACGTTCGGATTCGGTGCGTAGACGTTCAAGCTCGCCCTTACGCTCTTCCGTGCTCTTTTCGGCACCCAACGCGCGCGTGTCGAGGCCTGATACTTGCTTTGCGAGCTGATCGAGCGCGTCGTACACGGCGCCCTCTTGCGGACCCGCGCCCAGCGGACGCGCCGCGCGCATGCCCTCGCTCGTGCCGCGGACCGCATTGAGCAGCGCGTTGAAGTCGCCACCACCGGCTGCGTTCAACACGACCACGATGACGCCAGCTGCTGCGACGAGGCCGTAAATCAAGCCTTCGGTTGGACGGTCTGGCTTGAGGTAGTAGCCAAGCGCGGCGCCGATGCCTGCAGCAATGAGCAGCATCCAGCGGCGATCTGGCGGAATCTTGTCCAACATGCCTCGAAAACCCCCGCGAAAAGCCGAAAAGACCCAACGACTCGGAGCAGCTCACCCGCTGACGAGGTTCTGCCCACGAGGCCTAAGGGTACACCGTTCATTCACGATTATCTCAAATTTGCCTTGAGGTTCGCCGGGCTCGCGTCGACAAACGCGAGCGCGCGTGTGGCAGTGTGTGCGCAAGGCCAGCTCGCGGGTGTACGCCTTTTCAGGTCGGCTGATCTGCGAGCGTTCCGAGCCGCGTTCTCAGCTCGCGGTCAGGGCGAGATTGCGCGTGGGGGTAGTTTGCCGCGATAGCTGCGTTTCGGCGCTTGGCTCGTGGACCTGCTGCACCCGCGCTGCCAGCGCTCGTGCTTGTTGGTGCGCAACGCCAGCGTGCGCGAGCAGTGCGCGTTCGGTACTGCGTGCGTTCGCCATGCGCGCATTGGGATCGGGATCGAGCAAGCGCGCGATGATCTGCGCCAAGGCCTGCGGCACATCTTTGCGCAAGGCACCGACGTAAGGGGCACGCTCTTCGATCACGCGTCGCATCAACACGGCCGGGTTTGGACCTTGAAAAGGCAACTCACCGGTCAGTCCTTCGAACAGCACGACACCAAGCGCGAACAAGTCCGAGCGCGGGTCGATGGGCGCATCACCACGCGCCTGCTCGGGCGACATATAGCCGGGCGTTCCGAATAGCTCGCCCGGTTTGGCAGAGACGCGCATGGCTGTGACGTCGGGCAGGAGGCAGACACCGAAGTCGAGCAAGTGCAGATGCAAGTCGCCGTCGGGCGCGCGCGAGAGCCAAACGTGCTCGGTTTTGACGTCGCGATGCACGTAGCCTTGGGCATGCACGGTGTGCAGCACGCTGGCGATGCGGGCGCCGATGACGCAGACGTGTTCGAGCCGCAACGGGCCGAGGCGCCAAAGTAGGGCCGCCAGACTTTCGCCCTCGAGCCGGTCCATCACTAAGTAAGGTGAACCGTCAGACAGCGTTCCCTCGTCGATGCAGCGCACGACGCCGGGGTGCCGTAGGGTTCGGCCTATTTCGGCCTCGCAGCGCAGGCGCTGGGCAAAGTCTGCATGGGCTGCCGCGTTCTGCTGCAATACTTTGATCGCGACCACCTTACTGTCTGACAGTCGTTGCGCGGCGAGCACGGCGCCGCTGCCCCCGATGCCGATCGTCGCGTCCACACGGTAGCGCCCATCGAGCACCGTTCCATGAAGGTCGCTACGTGGAGCACACGCCATCGCGAGAGGACGATGACGTGTGCGTGTGGGCCAGGTCCAAGAACCGGCACGAACCGCCACAAACTCGACTTTTTGCTCAGGAGCGTTCTAGGGCCATCAAATGTTCGCGGCGCGGCGCACCGCCGCCGAAGTCCACGCGTTCTTGGGATGCAAGAGCCAGTGGCTCGAAACCCACGTCGTCTGCCAAGGCTTCGATAAGCTCGTCGGCCGGTACGCGTTCGCTTCCGTACTGCGCATCGCCCATCAGGAAAATGCACAGGGCGCCAGGCACGGTGACTTCGTGGATACTGCTCAAGGCAGCGCGTAATTCGGCCTCGAAACGCGCACGCGCATCGCCGTGTCGACGGGCGCCGATTTCACGCGCGGCAAACTGCGAGCCGTCGATGCCGAGCCAACCAAAGCGCCTCTGATGATGGGACGCGTAGTCGTAGGTGCCACCGTAAGGTGGAGACGTGAGTACGAGATCGAAGCGCGCCGTTGTCCCCACGCGATCTTGCAGACGCCGCGCATCGCCGTTCAATACTTGCGGGAAGGGGCCCGTAACAACGGCCTCTAGCGCCTCCAATCGCTCGCACAGCTCTGAGGTCTTGCGCACGAAGAACTCCGTGACCAAGCCTTTGCGCAAACGTCGATCGATTTCTTCTTCGGCGGTATCTGAGCGTTGCTTCGAGAACTTGACCACGAGCGATGAGAACACCATCAGCAAGCGCTCGCGCAAGCTCTCGTCTTTGACGGCCCCGATTTCCTCGAACAAACCCGCCATTTCTTTGAGCACGTGCGGCAGGTACCACGCGACTTCGCCTTCAGGCAGTTGCGCGTGCACGGGCACACGCGCGCGCACGCGCTCTTCGGAGCGAGCTGCGACTTCGCGCGAGAACGTAGCGAGCTGGGCGCGGCGTGTGGCATCGAGCGGATCGCACTTCACGCGCGCCAAACGCGCAGCGAGCGGATTGAGGTCGACGCCCGTCGCTGCGCAACCGGCTACGCGCGCTTCCACGAGCACGGTGCCGCTGCCTACGAATGGATCGAGCACGCGTGTCGCATCGGGACCGAACGCGCTCAGAATGCGCTCGGCCGTGGCCCAATGCATGCGCGCAGGGTAGCTATGAAAACCGTGCGTGAGCTGGTCGCGCTCGACGCCGTCGACTTGCATCGCGTAGGCGAGCACTTGGCTGATATCGGGATCGCCTGCCACCCACGTTTCGCCGCCCGTGTTCGTCAGCGAGGTTCGGGGACGCGCGTTGGCGGGCGCTTTTGTGGCCTTGTGCTCGGGAGGTTGCTCGGACATCTCGGCCACAGCTTACTGGAATGCGCTTCTTCCGCCCGTGCGAAGGCTTAC
The DNA here is from genome assembly GCA_046598735.1 of Polyangiales bacterium. Classification (GTDB taxonomy): domain Bacteria; phylum Myxococcota_A; class Polyangia; order Polyangiales; family DASUME01; genus DASUME01. The sequence goes on along the minus strand of JBKJIA010000466.1, from coordinate 32,765 downwards.
CGCTGGGGCAGGCCTCAGAAACGTGCGGGCAGGCCGAAAAACGCCCGCAAATCCAGGTATGCCTGACTGCGCGTTCCGTCGGCGTTGCGTGCGATCCAGCGCGTGTCGCGAGCTTCTTTGTGGGGGCTCGCACTGAGCACCTCTGTGCGGATCAGCGTGAATACGCTGAATAGAGGGCCTTTGGTGTCCGCTCGCGGAATCACATCGAGCTTATCGGTAAGAATCAGGCCCACGCTGCGGCCGAAGCTCACTACGCGTTCGGGAAAGCGCGCATCGGCACAGACTACGACCTGACCTTCTGGCGCGAGCACGCGTGCTGCGGCCGAAAGGTAAGCTTCCACCCCGCCGCGATACTCTTGCCGAGCATAGGCACGTTGCGCGTCGGTGGAGGGTGTTGCCTGACCGGGAGGAACGTAAGGTGGCGTGCCGGTTACAAGGTCGAACGCGCCAGTAAGCGGCGCGCGTCCCACCGTGTCGCGCAAGTCGCCGTTCACGAGGGTGATTTGTGCAGACAAGCCGTTGCGGGCCACGTTGTCTTGCAGCAGGCGAAACGAGTTGGTCTGCGCTTCGACCGCGTAAAATTGAGCGTGCGGTAGTTTGTACGCGAGCATCAACAGCACCGAGCCGATGCCCGTGCCGAGATCGAGGCAGCGTTGCGCTGAAGGCAGCGCGCGTGCGGCGACGAAGGCGGTGATCACATCATCGAGCGAATAGCGATGGCCGTGTTTGCGCTGCAGAATGCGAAAGGAACCCGTGATCGCGTCATCGGTCAGCTCGCCCAAATCGTCAGGCTCAGCCGGCGCCGAGGGGTGCAGCGCACTCTTCAATTCATCGTCAGGCATGCTCAGCAGACTCTCATGCAGCTAACGTAGACCTAGCGCGCGCATCTTTTTGTAGAGGTGGCTGCGCTCGAGGCCCAGCGCATCCGCCGTGTTCGTCACATTGCCTGAGTGGTGGGCGAGAGCTTGTCTGATCAATGCGCGCTCCGCGTCATCGGTCATGTCGCGCAAGCTCTTGCCAGGCACATAGCTGACGCCTTCAGCACTCCCCGCAGCGATCGGCAAGAGCGCACGCGCCTCGCGTTCGGTCACTTCGGCTTGTGGCGTAAGGATGACCAGCCGTTCCACCAAGTTCTTGAGCTCGCGCACGTTGCCTGGGTATTCGTACGCAGCGAGCAACGCGGTCGCGCCTTCGCTAAGACGTTTGCCGGGCCTGTCGTTCTGCTTGCCCGCCAGCACCAGAAAGCGCTCGACGAGTAGCGGAATGTCGCTCTTTCTCTCGCGCAACGGCGGGATGCGCAAAGGTAAGACGTTCAGACGGTCGTACAGATCCTCGCGCAGCTCTCCTTGCTTCATCGCGACGGCGAGGTCCTTGTTCGTCGCCGCCACCACGCGCACGTCGACGCGCACGAGCTCGCTTGCGCCCACGCGCTCAAGCTCGCCTTCTTGCAGCACACGCAATAGCTTGGCTTGCATGGGCAGGGGCATGTCGCCGACTTCATCGAGAAACAACGTGCCACCTGAGGCGCGCTCGAACTTACCCTTCCGCTGTCGGGTCGCACCCGTGAACGCGCCCGCTTCGTGACCGAATAGCTCGCTTTCGACTAGATCGGGCGGCACCGCAGCGCAGTTGAGTTTTTCAAGCGGGCCTGCCTTACGTTTGGAGCCGAGGTGGATCGCGTGGGCGACCAGCTCTTTGCCGGTGCCGCGCTCGCCTGTGATCAACACGGGCGCCTGAGCATTGGCTGCGAGCGCCACTTGCTCGCGCAATCGTTGCATCGCTTCGCTTGCGCCAATCAGCGCTCCCTGAGTGCCCGCAGCTTCGCGCAGCTCGCGATTTTCTTGGGTCAAGCGACTGGACTCCAGCGCGCGCGCCAGCGACACGAGCAAGCGTTCCGTGCTGATCGGCTTCTCGATGAAATCGTGCGCACCCATGCGCGTGGCCGTCACTGCCGTGTCGATGTTGCCGTGTCCGCTCATGACCAGCACTGGCAAGTCTTCGCGGTCTGCTTTCAGTGCACGCAACACATCAAGGCCATCGATATCGGGCATCTGCACATCGAGCAGCACGACATCGAAACTACGCGTGCGTGCCTTCTCGAGCGCAAGCTTACCGCCGCCAGCGACATCGACGTCGAAGCCTTCCATCCGTAAGGCGCGGCTGAGTGTCAGCAGAATGTTTTTCTCGTCGTCGACGATAAGGACCGAAGTCGCCATCTAGCCCTCCTCGCGCAGGCCGAACTCCTTCATCTTGATCTGCAGGCTTTTGCGCGAGATCTTGAGCAGGCGAGCGGTGTGCGTGACGTTGTTGCCCGTTTGATTGAGCGCCCGCAAAATGAGCTCGCGCTCGATGCGCTGCGTTGCTTCGCGCACGGCTTCCTTAAGGCCACCCTCATCCGCGACGGACTCTGCGAGCGGCTCAGTAAGATCGATGGCATCCGAGAGCTGAACGTGGATCGAAGGTGCCGCGCCAGATTCGCGCGGACGTGCTTGGTCGCGCAACTCCGCGGGCAGATCCGAGGCGTGAATGCGGTCCGTATCGCAAAACAAAACGCAGCGCTCGATCGCATTCTCAAGCTCGCGAATGTTGCCGCGCCAGGCATGACTCGTCAGCAGGTCCATGGCGATAGCATCCACGCCCAGCACGTTTTTCTTCAAGCGTGTGTTGAAACGCCGCAAGAAGTGCTCAATCAAGAGCGGGATGTCCGTCTTACGTTCGCGCAACGGCGGCAAGTGCACGTTCACGACGTTGAGCCGATAATACAAATCTTCGCGAAAGCGACTGGTCGCGATGTCCTCTGCAAGATTGCGATTGGTGGCGGCGATCAAGCGCACGTCTACGCGAATGGTTTTGACGCCACCCACGCGCTCGAACTCGCTCTCTTGAATCGCGCGCAGCAACTTCACCTGCATGCTGACCGGAATCTCGCCGATTTCGTCGAGGAACAGACTGCCGGCGTCAGCGAGCTCAAAGCGGCCGGGCTTGCTGGTGACAGCGCCTGTAAATGCGCCCTTTTCGTAACCAAACAGCTCGCTTTCAATGAGCTCCGGCGGCAGGGCTGCGCAGTTGACGCGAATGAACGCTTTGTCTTTGCGGGAGCTGTGCTCATGGAGCGCGCGTGCGATCAACTCCTTACCGGTGCCGCTTTCGCCCGTGATCAATACGGTGCTCGGTGTGTCGGCGGCGCGATCGATCAGCTGATAAACGTCTTGCATGGCTTGGCTTTCACCGATCAGCCGAAAGCGCCCGCGCTCCTCGGAGCCGCCCAGATACAGCTGACCTGCAAGCTCGCGCGTGCGCGCAGCTTTGGCCACTACGCTTTGAAATTCCGCGCGGTCAAAGGGTTTGGTGACGTAATCGAAGGCGCCGACTTTCAACGCTTCGACCGCAGTGTTCACAGTGCCGTGCGCGGTGATCATGATCACCGGCACGTCTGAGTAATCGGCGATGATGCGCTTGAGCAGACCCATCCCGTCGAGCTTGGGCATACGTAGATCCGTGATCACCACGTCGATGTGATGCTCGCCGAGTACGCGCAATGCCTGTTCGCCATCTTCGGCGACGTGCACATCGAAGCCATCGCGCGAGAGCTGCGCTGCGAGCACACGGCGCAAGTTGGGCTCATCATCGGCGACGAGGACCTGCTTTTTTTCGGCCGCCATGGCTACTTGGGCAAGCACAGACTCGAAGGCGACAGGTCACCCTCGAGCTTGCTGCACATGAAGAGATAGACCGCTTCTCCGCCGGGTGCGCCTGCGACCGGCTCGTCACGATCCTTGGTGCGCAACGCTGCAACCGAGGTACCCAGGTGATCTTCTTTACCAAGACCCGTTGCATAGAGGTTGGTCATGTCGTCGAACACCAAACCACCTTCGCTGCCGGGAATGATCCAGACCACGCCCGCCTCGGTTTCGCCTTGCACGTCGGCTTTCGGCGCGCCCGCGATCAAATCGCCGAAGCCGTCACCATCGACGTCGCCTACGGCGAGCGCCGCGCCGAATGCTGTATTGTCGCAACCCACGCTGCGCACGCCGTTGTGGCAACCGACGTGGACGGGCTCGTCATCCCAGAGCGGACAAACTCCGTTTTCAGTTTCGGACGCAGCGGGCATGCTCGCCCCCGCGTACACGTAGACGCGTTGCCGAAAGGCCTGGTTCGTGTTTTGACCGTCAAGTGGGTCGATGCCGATGAACACTTCGGGCTCGCCATCACCGTCGATGTCGCCCAAGGTCAGCACCTTACCAAAGCCCTTGAGCTTGGGCTCTGGCGTCTTGATGCAGGCGCGCGTGCGCAGCTTACTGTTGACGTCGTCGCCGTTTTCTTTCGCATCAAACGTCGCGATGATCACGCGGTTGTTGCGAGGTTGAGAAATCGCAAGCACCAGCTCCCCCTTACCATTCGTCGCCGTCGCCATCGAATAGCCGAAATCGTTCGGCGCTTCGTTCTCGGAAAAGGGCGCCTTGGTGCCGGGATCCATGAGCTCGATTTTCACGAGCTTAGGCGCCGTTCTCGAGCGCACGTCAGGCAGCCGATAGAGCTCAGCTCCGAGCGGTGAGTTGCTACGATTTTCGATCCATTGCGCGGCCACCAGCGCTACGCCCAGCGGATGGTCAGACGGTAAGCTTGCGCCGCTGAAATGCACCGTGGTCTTGTCGCGCACGGGTACGCCGAGATCGAGAAACTGATTTGCGGACGCCGTGGTTTCGCAGAACATGTAACCGTTCGGGACGCCGGGCGAAAGCACGCAACCTTGCTGCTCGAGCGATGTGCCGTCGACCTTGAGGTTCTTGCCCCAGACCTCCACCGGTACCAACGTGGCTCCGATCCCCGTTCCCTTGTTGCACTGGTTCTTGTTCTTGCAGCGAATCGTGCGGCCGGAGCTCAGATCCTCACCATTCCAAACCCGCTGGACCACCACCGGCGATTCGGCGCCCGCGCTGGCCACGATTCGCGATACTTCGCGTCCACCGAGCTTACCATTCGATGTGATCACGACCTGCCCGTACCTGGATTGGCGGTACCCGTCAGGAGCGTCGAGCACGCGCACGGGTGCATCCGCTTCGAGGTCATCGAACACGCGCCAATCGCAGGCTTGCACGTGGCACAATGCCGAGACCGCGAGCAGCACAGAACGCAATGAATGGAGCTTCGACATGCCGCCCTCCGCCTAGAAGCTCAGGTTAAAGTTGGCGCTTGCACGTTGCGGGCTCAGCGCCGGCAGGAATGTCCAATCACGTGACTCGAGCGCGCGACCTTCGGAGTCAGGTAATGGATCCCGCAGGAAGTAATACGTAGCAAGACCGCCCAGTGCAGCCGCCAACCCGTAACCGATGTCCGACGTGATGTAGAGGATCTTGCCCCGCAAGATGCGCGGATCGTCCTGCGCCAGAATGCCGCCGTCGAGCGCCTTGTTCAGATCATCCTCGACGCGTTTGCCGATCACGCCCGCCACGATTGCCGCGCCGAGGAAACCCGCGGCAACGCCCGCCGTCACCCAGGCCCCCGCGCGACTGACCGAAGGTCGCAGACGCACGCGCACTGGCGTGACCTGACCATTGCTGACGTTCACGGTCTCTTGCCAGTTCTTCATGTTGGGCGCCGTCACCAGTACTTGGTGAGGTCCACCGCGAACATCGCTCTCCACAGGCACGCGTCCAATCGGCTTACCATCGATGAACACTTCCGCATCGGGTCGGCTAGCAAGCACGCGAATCCGCCCATAGTTCAGGCGCACCAAGTCCACGCGCAGTTCCACGTCGTCGCCCACGCCAACTTCGACATCGCGTTCCACGACTTCGTAACCCGGCTTTTCGATCCACACGTGATGGGCGCCCGTGGCCATCGCATTCTGGAAAGGCGTCTTGCCGAGTGCGCCTTCTTCTTTCTTGTCCACGAAGATTTGCGCGCCCGGCACGTTGGTGGCCACGCGCAAGAAGCCCAAAAATTGGCCCTGACTCATCTCCGTGATGATCACGTACACCTTACCGGGCGAGATCGAGACCGGTGTGGAGATGGTCTTGTACTTGGGATGCTCGACTTCGACGTAGTAGCGGCCTTCATCCAAGGTCTGCGCGAATGGCGAGCCCGTGCCCTTGCCGATCTGTCGTCCCTGAGCGTCTTTGAGCGTGATGGTCGCGTCTTCGGGCTTGGTCTGCACCGACAACAACGACTTGAACGTTTGGCCCGAGGCTTTCACTGCCGCGAGCTGTGCTTCGAGCAGCGCTAGTTTCTGTTTGGCGTTCGCAAGCTCTGCCTGCGCAGCAGCCGCGGCCTGAGCATCGGCGCTCTGTTCTGCTTGAGCGGCGGCCGCTGCCGCCACGTGCTCGGTTTCGCGTGCGCGCGCTAACCCTTTCAAACGCTCGATGCGATTCTCGAGCTCGCGGCGATCGTCGGCCTGCGGATCGGCGCCCAGATAGCGGCCGAAATAATCCGCTGCGCGGCCCGGATCGTCGACCTTTTCGTACGATACGCCCGCGTTATAAAGGAAGGCCGCGAAGGGCTGCGCTTCATAGGCGCGCAAAAATTCCTCGGCGGATTCGATGAAGCGCCCGGCCTGATACAGCGCCTGGCCGCGTTCCATGTGCTCGCGCGAAACCTCCATCGGGTTCACATCTTGCTGCTGCGCGCTTGAGTCTGCAGCGGCGAAGGCCAGCCCCAACACAGCTCCGAGCACGATGAGCCGCGCACGCCTTGGGCGTGATGCGCATGCGCTACGCATGATTCCTTCTCCGGCTTCCACGATGGTGGCACTCCGCCCGACGAGGGCCACTGACGTTGTCGCGTCGATAGTCCGCCCCGTCAAGAAGAAGGCAGACCGTCATAGCCTGAGGGGGCTGAACGCGCAGCACACGGAAATAAGCGTGCCCGCGCTTTCGTTGACACCCCGGCAGGGTCGTGGTTGAACGGAACGGGTCCGGGATCCCCCCGAACATCAGCGCAGAAAAACGGCATGGACACACTGATCTTTGTGAACTTAGTCGGGCTCAATGCAGGCGCCTCCGCCGCCGGAAAAGGCGGTCAGCTCGACCCTTGGCAGCTGGTGCTCGGAGCATCGCCCACCGTGAAGCTGGTGCTCGTGGTGCTCGTGATGATGTCGCTGATCTGCTGGTTCATCATCGGCGCGAAGCTGTTTCGCTTGGAGCGCGCGACCCGACAGAGCAACAAATTCCTCGATATTTTCTGGGAATCGGGCCAGAGCGCGGGTCAAGCACAGTGGACTGCGCAGCGTCTGGAAGCCGTCTACGGACAGCTGGCGAGTGTCAACACCTCGCCGCTCGCCAAGGTTTTTCACGCAGGTTATGTGGAGCTTGCGCGCGTGCTCGGTGCCGCAGGCGGACGCGCGGCCGGTGCCGGCGAGCTCACCAACGTCGAGCGTGCGTTGCGTCGCGCTTCGATGAACGAGGTCACGATCATGGAAAACATGATTCCGTTTCTAGCGACCACCGGTTCCACGGCGCCCTTCGTCGGACTGTTCGGCACGGTCTGGGGCATCATGAATTCGTTCATTCAAATCGGCGGGCAAAAGAGCGCAAGCCTTGATGTGGTGGCGCCCGGCATCGCAGAAGCGTTGATCGCGACCGCCGTCGGCCTCGTGGCCGCCATTCCCGCCGTCATGGCGTACAACTATTTCATCCGGCGCATCCACGTGCTGCAGACCGAGATGGACGCTTTCATGAGCGACTACCTCAACATCGTGCGTCGTCACTTCCTCGTCAACTGACTCAGGTCCCAGCAGCGAGGCAAGCAGAGCATGGCGTTCAGTAGTGGCGGCAAAGGACCCATCGGAGAGATCAACGTCACGCCGCTGGTCGACGTGATGTTGGTGTTGCTCATCATCTTCATGGTGAGCGCACCGATGATGAATACAGGCGTCGAGGTAGATTTGCCGGCCGCGCAAGCGCCGCGCGTGGAGCTCAACGAGGAAAAGCTGCTGTTGACGGTGTCCAAGGACCAGAAGGTGTATCTGGGCCGTGACGAGGTCGCCTTTGACAAGCTCGAGGCAACCTTACTGTCGAACGACCGCATGAAGCGCGAAAAGGAGCTCTACGTCCAAGCCGACGAGACCGTACCTTACGGTTTCGTAGTCAAGATCCTGGCCATCGTGCGCAAGGCAGGCATCCAAAAGCTCGGGCTCGTCACTGACCCCTTGGCATCGGAGTAGTGGTGGTCAGCGAGGAGCGTCCGCCGTCTCTGCTCACGCGTCAGCCCGTTTCGCCCGGGATGTTGGCTGCGGGCGGCGCCGCCGTGATCACGGCACACGTGTTCGTGCCCCTCGCGATGATGATTTCGCAATGGCTGCTGATCTTTTTGGGCCTGGCGATCCCGGTCGGAGATCGCAAGCTCGTGAAGTTGCCGCCCAACACTATCGCCGCCGAGTTCGTGCGTTTGGGTAAGCCCTTCGACCCCACGAAACTGCCAAACCGTAAGGTGCCTCCGATCGTCAAGCGCACCCCTGACGGTGTGGTGGTTTCTAAAGACGCTCAGGAGACCGAGCCCAAACCCAAAGACAAAAAAGATCGCCCGGCCGAAGCCCAAGACTCCATGCTCGACAACCTGGTCGATCGCACCAAAGAGTTCGCGGAGGACGTGCCCGACGAACAGGAAGGCGACCCGCAGGGCATCGCTGAAGGTACGGCGACCACGGCGCAGGCGGGCAACATTTACCTCGGCCAGCTTACGTTGTTCTTTCGCCGCGGTTGGACCGTGCCGAACGTCGTGCAGAGCGTCCAAGGCCTATCGGCGATCGCAGCCGTGGAAGTTTTGAACGATGGCCGGATCAAGTCCGTGGAGATCCAGCAATCGAGTGGCGATCCGCTATTCGATCAGAGCGTGCTCGATCGCGTGCAGGAGCTGATCGCAGCCAACGCCAGTATTCCCGAGCCACCCGCCGAATTGCGTGATGCGTTCTATAACAGCACGCTGCCAGTGCGCTTTCGCGGCTCCGATGCGCGCTGAGCTCCTGGTGCGTCGCGCTGCCTCGCTGCTACCCGGAATGTTCCCCTTACTTCGATCCGTTGGTGAATAGGATGAAGATGAAAGCCCTGATTACGCTGTCCCTTACTGTGTGCTGTGTCGCACTGTGGTTTGCTCCGCTGCAAACTGTAAGAGGTCAAGACACACCGGCCGCGGAGGCGCCCCTGCCCACGGCGCCCGTGATCGATGTCAGCGCGCCCGAGCAAGCGCTCTATCGCATCGCCGTGCCTGATTTGCAGGGTAGTTCGTCCGTGCAAGGCGCGGGTATCTTGCGCAACGACTTCGCGTTGATCTCGTTGTTCAAGGTGCTCGACCCCGCGTCATTTGTCGCCGACCTGCAGGCCGAGGGCCTTACGGTCAACGCGCCATCCTGGCAGAGCGTGGGCGCCCAGGGCGTGATCAAAGGCGACGTCAAGCAAACGGGTGGCAAGATCTCCGTCACCATGCACTTGTTCGAGCTTGCGCGCGGCAAAGACGCCACCCTCAAGCGCACGTATCAAGGTACGGCCAGCGATCTGCGCACGTTCATGCACGACTTTGCCAACGAGGTGGTGCGCGTCTTGACGGGCACGGCCGCCGCGTTCGGCACGCGCCTTACCTTCGCGCGTCGCGAGGGCCCCGGTAAGAAAGATGTCTTCGTAGCGGACTTCGACGGGGCTAATGTCGGTCGTATTTCGGGCGGGCGAGGCGTCTCGATGTTGCCCGCGTTTGGCCCCGGCGGCATTTGGTACTCGGTGCTCAGCCCAGACGGCATGTTCATCACGCGGGCAGGCAGCGGCGACAAGCCACTGATTCGCGGCAACGGTCTCAACATGGGCGTATCGGCCTGCGGCAACCGTATGGTTTTCGTGTCGACTCGGGATGGCAACTCCGAGATCTACAGCGCGAACACCGATGGCAGCGACGTGCGCCGCTTGACCAACGATCCAGGCATCGATGTCAGCCCCGCGTGTGGGCCCGGCGGGCAGATCGCCTTCGTGTCCAATCGTCACGGCTCGCCGCAGATCTGGGTCATGGATGCCAATGGCGGCGGCGCCAAGCGCGTCACGTACAAAGGCGATTACAATCAGACGCCCGCCTGGTGCCCGGATCCCAAGCAGCAGTTGCTCGCCTTTACCGGTCGCGATGGCGGACTCGACGTCTTCACGCTCAATCTGAAGACCGGCGCCTACACACGCATCACGCAGGGCCAAGGCATCAACAAGGACCCGGCTTTTTCGCCTGATTGCCGCATGGTCGCGTTCTCTTCATCGCGCGGCGGCGTGTACATTTCGAACCCTCAGGGGCTCAATCAGATCCGCATCATCAGCGGTGGCGCAGAAACCATCCGCTGGTCTCGGTAGGGCAGCCCTTACTCTTCGACGAAGACGTTGAAGCTCTTGGCGCGTTGCTCGAACTCACGAAAGCTGCCCGCGATCTCGATGAGTCCGATAAGCTCGGTGCGTTTGCGTGGCTCGATGTTGGCCACGAAGTGCGAGAGTGAGTTGAACGCGTAAAACAGACCAAGCCCAGCGCCGCCTTCCTTGCGATCGATCTGGTCGGTGCCGCGGCGAAAGCATTTGGCGAGGTAGTCCACCACTGTTTCGGGCCTGAGAGATCCAAACGGGTCTTCGACCGAGATGCCGATGCGTCTTCCGTCGCTGGCAAAGGTCACGGCAATCTCTTCGGTCGGGGCAAGCTCCACGCGTTCGCTGCGCGGTAGCCCGGCATGGCGCGCGCGAGACAAGGCGTCTACCGGCGCGTCGTACAAGGCGTTGGTGGTGAGCTCATCGGCAACGGTAAGGAGCAGCTCGGTCTTACGAGCACTCAAGCCAATGGCATCGGCCAAGCTTTGGCAACCCGCGAGCACGTGTTCTTTGTCGCTCGAGCTCGTGACACTAAGGCGGCGGGCATGGGCGCCCCAGCCCAAGTACTTATCCAAACCGAAGATGTCCTTGCGGAGGGTTTTTTGCACGGTCACGAGTAGGTCTTCGGCATGTACCGGACCGTTGCGAGCGAGCAGCTTGCGCGCCTTATGGCGACCGAACAGGGTCACGAGCTCTTCACGCTCGGTCTGCGCTGCAAACAGTAAGAGGCCCCCTGAGGCATTCAGCTCGCTGAAACGCGTAAACACGCGATCTTTCTCGCTCTGAGAAAGCTGATCGTAGTTGATGACCGCAACGTCCCACTTACCTTGCCACTCGATCGCGCTGAAGTTGTCCCGCACGTCCGTGGTTCCCACCACCGTGCGCAATACACGCGCGATATCCCGTGCGCACGCTGGATCCCGTTCCATGAGCAACGCGCGTCCCGCTGCGGCGTCCGAAAAGCCGCGGGGCCGGGTCGGTGCGTTGTTTCTACCCGCCGACATGCTCATGTTTTCGACTTACGGTCCTTAATCATCTTGTTCAATCTGTCGCGCGTCACATCCAAATCGTCTTGAAGCTTGCGCAACCGATCGACACTCTCCGGGCTGCCTCCGTGACTTTTCATGGTGGTGGCGGACGGCGGCAAGCTGAGGCTGCGCGAGTCTGGGTTCGTGAACGTGGCGATGTTGCGCGTGCTGATCGGGACCGGAATGGCTGGCGAAGGGAGGGAGGAGCGCATCGGTGGGCTGAGGCTGCGCATGCGCGGCGCTGCCGTGCGCAACGCCTCTGAGATCAGGCGCACCGCAAGCTCCGGTGGATGGGGCTTGGGATAGTCCGATGAAAACGCCAAGAAGCTCTTGGGCACGTCATCGAACTCGGCCACGGCGCTGCACGTGGGGCAGCGGACCTCAGGCGGCGATGCAGTTTGTGCGATCACGAAGTCCGCACGCAGGTCCAGCAGGTTCTCGAACTCAGCGTCGCAACCCTCGCAAAAGTAAGGGAGGTAGACACTCAGCACTTCGCCCTGCTTGCCGAAGCCCGCCACCATGTTGAACTGACGCACGATGCATGGCCGGCAGCGCATGAAACCGTAGTAACGGGCGCGCAGTTCCTTTAGTGCCTTTACCCACTGCAATACGCCGTACGAGGTGATGCGCTTGACGCCGTCGAGATCATAGATGACGACCTCGGCCCCCGCGGGCAAAAGCGTCTGAATTTCCGTGGACTCGTCGATTGTACCCTCGACGCGCACCAAGGTGCCTGCGTCCAGCGCGGTAGTCGCGACAGATAGCTTGGAGCTGTTCACACCCTGATCCTAACGGCCAAGCGGATGGCGCGTCGATAGGGGACACGCGAAGGCAGAGCTGCTCACATGTAAGCTCGCGTGGGCAGCGCTGCGCGTTTACTCGTCAACCAAGTTGACTGCCTGGAACGAAACGTGCGTGGAACCCGTGAGGAACGCGGCGTTTCATCACGATCCGGGCGACCGGCTCCTGCGCGTACTTCTGTGCGTCCACCACCCTCAGCTCCGACTGCTCGGTCTTCGTGTCATGGGTCAGCACGAGCACCCAACCCTCATCTTCCTGGGTTGCACCGCGCTTCGGCACGAATACGCCCTCGCCTCCGACCACGCCGTCCCCGAACACGTGCGATTCGAAGCTGTTCGTCTCGAGATCGTATTTGCGCAACGCAATGAACTCGGGACCGTCCACCGCCTTGTTGTCGCGCATCACGGTCGCGTAGTTGTAGCGAGCCTTGCGACCAAGCCGTGCTTCATTGACGGTCTCGAAGCCGATCGGCGCGTCGTCCAACTTCTCCACCGTGGTCTTGCCGGTCTCTAGGTTGATGCGAAAGCGATGCATGACGCCTTCTTCGGCGCTGTCGATTTGCTCGCTAGCGTCGATCGCCGTGTTTTGCGCCACCATGAACGTGCCCGGCATGCGCGCGCCCGTGAGCACGATTTCGCTGCCCTCTTCGTAGGCATTGGCCGTGTGATACATGTAAAACGGCGGCACCTCGAACCAGCGCACTTCGCTCGCCTTGCCATAGCGCGGCATCACGCCAAAACGCGCGCCCTTGTCCGGCTCCCAGTTGATGAAGGACTTACCTTTCATCAAACGCTCAGGTCGCATCACAGCGGGCAAGTCCATGAAGATCGCGTAGTGCTCGGTGATGGCAAAGTCGTGCATCATCACCGGCAACTTCACATCGATCGTTTCGGACTGTTCGAGCTCGCCTTCGGGCGAAACTACGTAATAGCGAAGGTAAGGTGGCAGCGGTGAGTAGCCGAAGAAGAACATCTCGCCCGTGACCGGGCAGACCTTGGGATGTGCGGTAAACGCGCCCTTGAGCACGCCTTCGAAGTTGTAGCGACCCTTGGTTTCGAGCGTCTCCGGGTCGAGCTCGTAGGGTGGTCCACCTTCCCAGATCGAAAGTAGCTTGCCGGCATGAAACACGCTCGAGGTATTGGACCGGTTCTTCATCATGCCGTGCGGGTTCGAGAAGTCGGGCGGCTCTTCCAACCCCTTCCAGATTGCCTTGCCTTCTTTTTCTTCGATCAAAAATTCGCGCGTACGGACCCAGCGATTCTTATAGCTGGCCTTACCATCTTTGATGCGTACCGCGTGCATCATGCCGTCGCCGTCGAACCAATGGTAAGTGCCGAGCGGCGAAAAACGCGGGTTCGGTCCGTTGCGTAGAAACAGGCCATCGATTTCGCGCGGCAGCGTCCCGATGACTTCGAGACTCAGGTCTGAGCGCTCGTCATGGACCGGACTAAAGTTGCCTTGTAAGAACGGGTTTTCTTCGTGGGCTCTCATGACGTCTGCTCACTTCTTGGTGGTTAAGGGGTGCTGAAAAAGTCGCGCCAGCTCCGTGCCCATGCTGGCAAAGCGCTTGCCGCCAAGGTCGTCTTGCAGGCCGAGGTGATCGACCACATCGGTCAAAGCACCGAGCGCTAAAAACAAAGTCGTCGGGACCAACGGATCGAGCGTCTTCGGGAGCTTGCCGCTTTCGATCGCTTGCTCGAACAGACCACGCACGAGCTCGATGACTTCGCGATAACCATCGCGCACGGCTTCCGCGATCACCGGATCGTCCGTGGCAGCGAACGAGCGAAAGCGCAGCTCGAGCATTTGCGGCCTGACCTCCAGTTGCTGCTGGTACCAGGTCGACATGCGCGACAGCGCGCTCAACGGATCGGGCGCGGCTTCCGCAATCTGACGCCATGCTCCGATAAGCTCAGTCGTAGTCTGCTCAAGCACCGCCAGATAGAGCGCCTGTTTGTTCTCGAAGTGACGATAGATAGTGGGCTCGCTGATGCCCGCCTGCGCCGCGATCTCCGCCGTGCTGGCCGAGACGTAGCCCGAGCGCGCGAACACACGAATGGCGACCGCTAGGATTTGCTGACGACGCTCTGCTGCCGGCAGTCGCGGCGGCCGCGTCGCGCGCGTGCCATTTTCGTGGGCCGGTTCATCCATAGTGAGTGCTCACTAACGTACATGGCAGCACGGGGATTGTCCGGAAAAAACGCGTCAGCCGTAAGCGCGGCCGTCTCTTGCCCACAAAGTGCTCTTGCTCACGCGGCACACACCCCCGCCCTTGCTGCGCTTCCCGAAGCCACTTAGTCTCTATAGACGCCCGGAAATAGTCGGCTTTTGGCCGCTGGTGCGGCGCGGGAGGCACGAGCATGGGACGTGTAGCGCTGGATCAGGGCGTCGTGAATCGCTGCCGCTTTCTAGCGGCGGAGGTGGCGTCGGAAGTGCAGCGCTTCATCGACGCGCATACCACGGTGGGCGTGGAGCGAACGGTCGCGCGCGCCCTGGGCGTGGAGGGCGTGGACGATCAAGGCGCGCCTTTGGTCAATCAGCTTGTCGATCGTGTGCACGCCGCGGGCCTGCTTGATCGCGGCATCGCATTTGTGCTCGGTCGCGAGATGTTACGCAAGCGTTGCAGCGCGCTCGAAGCAGCAGAACAACTAGCCTACGGTCGCGCGCCGATCACACCTGAGGGTTCGGAATCGCGCGAAGCCATTGCCGCCGTGCTGACGGAGGCGACGCGCGCCGGCATCGCGCGAATCGATGACGCCCGCAACGAACGCGAACAAAACAAAGCCAAACGCGTGATGGGCGGCACGCCCTGGAAGTACGTGATCGTCGCGACGGGCAACATTCACGATGACGCCGTGCAGGCCAAAGCAGCAGCGCGCGCGGGTGCCGATGTGGTGGCTGTGATTCGCGCCACAGCCCAAAGCTTGCTCGATTACGTGCCGCACGGCGCGACCACGGAAGGGTATGGCGGCACGTACGCGACCCAAGAAAACTTTCGCATCATTCGCCAAGCGCTCGACCAAGCGGGCGAAGAGCTGGGCCGTTATGTGATGGGCACCAACTACAGCTCAGGCCTGTGCATGAGCGAGATCGCGTGGATGGCCGCGGTCGAGCGCCTGGACATGCTGCTCAACGATTCCATGTACGGGATTCTGTTTCGCGACATCAACATGCGTCGCACCTTTGTGGACCAGTACTTTTCGCGACGCATCATCGGGCGCTCGCGCATCATCATCAACACGGGCGAAGACAACTACCTGACCACGGCCGACGCGCTCGATGCGGCCCATACCGTGCTCGCCAGTCAGTTCATCAACGAAGCCTTCGCCCATCGCGCAGGCCTAGACGATGCATTGATAGGCTTGGGGCACGCCTACGAGATCGATCCCTGGGTAGAAGACAGCTTCGTGATCGAGCTCGCTCAGGCCCAACTGATCCGTCAGGTTTTTCCGGACCACCCGATCAAGTGGATGCCGCCCACGAAGCATAAGACAGGCGACATTTTTCAGAGCCATGTGCACGACGCGATGTTTAGTCTGGTCGGCATCACCACGGGGCAGAGCATCCAGCTACTCGGCATGTTCAGTGAAGCCATTCACAACCCCCTGATGATGGATAGGTTTCTGTCGCTCAAGGCCACGCGCTACGTGTTCAACGCTGCCAAACACTTGGGCGAAGAAGTGCAGTGGAAAGAGGGCGGACAGATCGAACGACGTGCGCATGAAGTGTTGTCGCGCGCTACCGATTTGCTCGAAACGGTCTGCAAGGAAACGTTGTGGACTGCGATCTCACGGGGCGCGTTTGGCGACGTGAAACGTGCGCCGACCGGTGGCAAAGGCCTGGCTGGCGTCGTGCCTCGCGCACCTGACTATTTGAACCCCATTCTAGAACAGCTGGAGGTACGGTCATGAGTAAGGATCGTCCGAAGATTTTGCGTGCATACGGCGACCGCGCTGGTGACGGTATGATCCAGCTGAGCTTTACACTGGAAGTCTTACCATCCCCGCGAGCCAAAGAAGCGGCGCGCCGTTTCGCGCAAGCGCACGGGCTCGATGAAGTGCTCGTCACGTGCATGGAGCAATGCGGCCCCGAGCACAGCTACTTCGTCGTGTACGGACAAAGCCGCCACCAGGTCGATATGTCGCGCATCGAGGTGCCGGTCGTCGATGTTCCAGACCTATCCAAGGAAGAGATCGACGAGCTCGTCACCACGCAACTCGGCCGTAAGGTGGTTGTGGTCGGCGCCTGTACCGGGTCCGACGCGCACACGGTCGGCATTGACGCGATCTTGAATATGAAGGGTTATGCCGGCGAAAAAGGCCTGGAAGCCTATAAGAGCTTCGAGGCCCTGAACCTTGGTGCTCAGGTCGAGAATGATGCTTTGATCGCACGCGCGAAGGCGGTGGGGGCCGATGCCGTGCTGGTCAGTCAGGTGATTACCCAACGCGGTTGTCACAAAGAGAACGCACGCGCGCTCGTGGATCGCTTGATCGAGCGCGGCGATCGCGATCGATTCTTACTATTGCTCGGAGGACCGCGCATCGATCACAAGCTCGCCGTCGAGCTCGGTTTCGATGCGGGCTTTGGGCCCGGTACGCTACCCAAACATGTGGCTTGTCTGATCGCGACGCGATTAATCGAGAAAAAGAGGCTGCTATGCTCCGCGTAATGCATCGACTGCGCATGGGTAGTCACGACGCACACTATGCCGGCGAGCTCGTAGACGGCGCGCGCTGTCTAGGCTTGTTTGGCGATGTGGCAACTGAGCTTTTGATTCGGCACGATGGCGACGAAGGACTGTTTCGCGCCTATGACAGCGTGGAGTTTCTTGCACCGGTACGTGCAGGCGACGTGCTCGAAGTTGAAGCGGAGCTAGTCGATGTGGGTAAGACCAGTCGCAAGCTTCGTTTCGTTGCGCGCAAAGTCGTGGAGCTTGCACGCGATCCCAAGCTCGCCATCAGCGCCGCGCGCGTGCTCGATGAGCCGGTGATCGTATGTCGCGCGAGTGGTACCTGCGTGGTGCCGCTCGACTGTCAGCGCCCGAGGAAATGAGCATGTCCGGCGACGGCATCGTGATCACGGCCGCCATCGTAGGCGCCGAGGTCACGCGCGCGCAGAACCCGCACGTTCCGTACACGGCCCAAGAAATCGCGAGCGAAGCCAAGCGTTGCGCAGACGCAGGTGCTTCGATCATCCACCTGCACGTGCGCGACGCCCAAGGCCGAGCAAGCCAAGACGAAACGTTATTTCGCGCCGCGATCGCTGCCATTCGCGCGCAATGCGATGTGGTGATCCAAGTCTCCACCGGTGGCGCCGTGGGCATGTCGCTCGAAGAACGTTTGGGAGGCTTACGGTGTGCACCCGAGATGGCGACCTTGAATTGCGGATCGGTCAATTTTGGTGACGATGTGTTTGCCAACACGTTGCCGGACATGCGCGACATTGCCCGGCGTATTCATGCGTTGAGCATCGTGCCTGAGCTTGAGCTTTACGAAATCGGCCACCTCGACAATGCACTGATGCTTGTACGCGAAGGGTTGCTCACGCCGCCGCACTGGGTGCAGTTCGTGCTCGGTGTGCCGGGTGCGCTAGGCGCGCGCGCGAGCGTCTTACGGTTCTTCGTGAGCGAGCTTCCCTCCGCGATGCACTGGGGCGTTGCAGGCGTGGGCCGCCATCAGTTTCCGATGGCCGAGCTTGCGATCACTCTGGGAGGTCACGTGCGCGTAGGCCTCGAAGACAACCTGTACTTGGAGCGTGGCGTGCTCGCGCAAGGCAGCGCGCCGCTCGTGGAACGCGCGGTGAGTCTTGCGCGTCAACATGGTCGGGAGCCGCTAACGGCAGCGCAGGTACGCTCACGCCTGACTACCAGCCCGAATTAGTGATTCCGGACACACACCATGTGCGACAAAATCGACGATTGAGCTGGAAAGTTCCTCTGCTGGCACCTAGCTTCAAGCCCCGGAGGAAAGTTCCATGACCAAGAAAAGTCTGATTCTCGCTGCGTGCCTCGCGAGCCAACTAGGATTCGCTGTACCTGCCGCTGCGCAGAGGAGGGATTTGTTGGCGGGAACCAGTGCCGAGCCCGGGGCATTGGGAGCGCTGCCTAGCCGTGCAAGAAAGAGCGCGGCGCCGGAGATCACGCAGCCACTCAAGCTCGAAGCCGTGCGCAACGAAAGCCATCCTGCACTGCGCACCACCGCGCTCGTGGGCGAAGACGTATTGCGACTAGTCGGCGCGGGTTTTGGGCGTGAGGCGGGCGGTCGCGAAGTTCAGATCAAGGTCGGCAGCGAACAAGTCACCCTGACTGTCTTGGCCTGGCACGATGATGAGATTCGTGTGCAGGTTCCCGACCTGATGGGATTGGGCATCGATGCCAGGCAAGCCGCCACGTTCGAGAAAGAGCTGGCCCAAGGTAAGAAGCGCGTCGTCGGACCGAACGTGGAGATTGGCATCACGCTCGATGGGAAGTTTGTCGCCAAACGCTCAGGTCAGGTGGCCGTCGCCTATCGCGACCTTGATGGCGATGGCAGCACCACGAACGAGGATTGCGACGACTTCGATCCGCGTCGCAGCCCGCGCCTGAAGGAGACGTACGATATCGCGGGTGTGGACGAAGACTGCAACCCGAGCACGCAAGCGACGGCGCCTGCGGCGGCAGCTCCCGCGGCGCCAGCGGCCGATCCGCTCGGCATCGGCTCTCCTGACCTGTAGGCCCAGGATTCATCTTACTGTCCTACGTTAGTCAGTCTTGTTGACTATCATCGGGGGCGGTAGGTCGCTGCGTGACACGCGATTGCGACCCGCGTGCTTCGAGGCATAGAGCGCTTGGTCGGCGCGCCGGATCAACGCTTCGCCATCCTCGCCATCGGTTGGCTCAAGCTCGGAGACGCCTAGGCTGACCGTCAGCTGACCGGTGGGTTGATCGCGACTCGATGGTAAGTCTGCAGCTGCCACCGTCGTGCGCAGCTTTTCGGCCACCATGCTGGCTTCGCTCAGGTCGGCACGGGGCAAGAGGATCATGAACTCTTCACCCCCCACACGCGCCACCATGTCGACTTTACGTACACTGCCGGCGAGCAGCTCCGAGACGGCGCGCAGGGCCGCGTCACCTGCGGGATGACCGTGCCGGTCGTTCAAGTGCTTGAAGTGATCGATGTCGATGGCGACCAGCGAAAGCGGCTTGTTGAAGCGGCGTGCCCGATCGACTTCCATTAGGAGTTGCTGACGAAATAGGCGTCGATTGGCAAGACCCGTGAGCTCATCGTGGGTGGACAGCTCGCGCATGCGCTCGAACAGCTGAGCGTTGCGAATCGCGAGCGCGGCATTGTCTGCAATCGCGCAGAGCAGCTTGAGGTGCACGTCCGTGATGGGATCGTGTTCTGGACGCGTGACCGTCAGCACGCCGAGCAGACGCTGCTGATACAAGATCGGTACGGCCGCAAGCGAACCTTCCCGTTCGGCGTTGCCCCAAAAACCGAGGTACGTCTCCACCAGGCTCACGTCCTCGATCACGATAGGCTCGCGGGTCTTGCCTACGCGCCCCGAAATGCCCTCACCCAACAGCACGGAACGACCGACGACGGCCTCTTGATGCGGAAAGCCGTAGGCTGCGCGTACCACAAAGGTTTGGCTGTTCTCGTCGTGAATGAACAGCACCACCTCGCGCAACTTGAGCAGTTGCCCCATGCGTTCGACCAAGGTGTGCAGGACTTGATCGAGCTCGGGGCTCGAGCTGGTAATGCGCAAAATATCGAACAGCATGGCCCGCTCTTCGAGTCGGGCGCCGAGCTCTTCGGTCTTGGCGGCGAGGTCTTCTTTGAGACGCAGCTCGCGCTGGGCACGTGTCAGCTCGCGCTCTTGGTCGATCATGCTGGCGCGGATGCTCGTCACTCTGGCAAGCAGGCGATTGACTGCATTGCCTACGTCTCCCAGCTCATCGCCGCCGAGATCACGAATGCGTGCCAGGTCGTCGTTGGGTCCGGTGCGATCGATGACCTCGGCCAAATGGGAGAGGCGTGAGCCGAGCAGGCGCTGCGAAATCAGACCCGCGACCAAGCCCGCCGCCGGCACGACTAGCAGGGCGCCACGTGCGAAAGCATAGGCTGGTAAGGTTGGGATCACGCCCGTTTTGCCCAGCACGAGCACGAGCAGCGCGGACAAACCCACGCTGCCACCCACGATTACTCCGGCCTGTCGCGCAACGCTGCGCTTCATCCACTCCAGCACGATGCCCTGCGCTGTCCGGATTGCACCCACGTGCAACCAAGCCGAAACATAGCAGTGGCCGCGACTTTTGTCTGCACGCGGCCCTGCGGAAGCGCTAGCTTCTTGCCCGATGACGATGAAGTTCGATCCTTCGGATCTCGACGGCGTAGCGGGCATGTTGGTGGGGCTCGATGGCCCGTCGATCGCGCGCGACTACCTGTTCAACCTATTCTGTCGGCAAGCCAAATTCGCGGAGGTTGCAACCCTCAACGACAAGTACATGGCGCTGTCGTACACGGTTCGCGATCGCATGCTGCATCGTTGGATTCACACCGCCCATGCCTATTTCGAGCGCGAAAGTCGCACGGTTGCCTATCTGTCGGCGGAGTATCTGATAGGTCCCCAACTCGCGAGCAATCTGCTCAGTCTCGGCATCTACGAGGAGACCGAAAAGGCGCTGAGCCAGCTTGGCATCAAGCTGGAAGATCTGATCGAGCACGAAGAAGAGCCGGGCTTGGGCAATGGCGGTCTCGGTCGCTTGGCCGCTTGTTACATGGACTCGCTAGCGACCTTGCAGATCCCTGCCATCGGCTATGGCATTCGCTACGAGTTCGGCATTTTCGACCAGCAGATCCGCGACGGACAGCAAGTGGAGGCCACGGACTCTTGGCTACGTTACGGTTACCCCTGGGAGGTACCGCGGCCGGAGATCGAGCTTGTGGTCAAGCTCGGCGGCCATACGGAGAGTCATGTCGATGAGGCCGGTCGCTACGTGGCGACCTGGATCCCGGGTCGCATCGTAAAAGGGGTACCTTACGATACGCCTGTACTCGGTTTTGGCGTGGAGAACGCCAATTTCTTGCGCTTGTGGCAAGCGGTAGCAGTGGAAGCACTCGACCTGACTGCGTTCAACGCTGGCGACTACTTTCGCGCGGTGCAGCAGAAGGTAGTGTCTGAAAACATTACCAAGATCCTCTACCCCAACGATCAGCCCGAGGTGGGTAAGATCCTAAGGCTCGAGCAACAGTACTTTTTCGTGTCGTGCTCACTTCAGGACATGATTCGCATCCATCTGCAGCGCGATCAGAGCCTGGAACGGTTTCACGAGAAGTACGCAGTTCAGCTCAACGATACGCACCCGGCACTGTCGGTGGCGGAGCTGATGCGCCTGTTCGTGGATGAGCACGGCATGGATTGGGACAAGGCCTGGAGTATTACCACCCAAACCTTTGGCTATACCAACCATACCCTTCTGCCCGAGGCGCTCGAGACTTGGTCGCTGCCGCTGTTTCGTCGTGTTTTGCCGCGCCATCTCGAAATCATCCTCGAGATCAATCGCCGGTTTCTCGAGACCGTGCGCGCGCGTTTTCCAAAAGACGACGGGCGTGCTTCGCGCATGTCGCTGATCGACGAGCACGTGCCCAAGAGCGTGCGCATGGCGAACTTGGCGTGCGTGGGCAGTCACGCGATCAATGGCGTCGCCGAGCTGCATACGGATTTGCTCAAGCAGACCGTGCTGGCTGATTTTGCTTCGTTCTATCCGCAGCGCTTCAGCAACAAGACCAACGGCGTGACGCAGCGCCGCTTCTTGCTACTGGCCAACCCGCGCTTTTCCGAGCTGCTCAAGGAAGTGATCGGCACCGGCTGGATTCGCGATCTGACGCAGCTGAAGGGCGTGGAGCCGTATGCGACCGACCCGGCCTTCATCGAACGCTTTCGTGCGTTGCGGCGGCTGAACAAGATCGAGCTCGCACGGCGCATTCAAGAGAGCTGTGGTGTGGCCGCCGATGTGGACGGCATCTTCGACATTCAGGTCAAACGTATCCACGAGTACAAGCGACAGCACCTGAATGTTTTGCATACGATTGCGCTCTATCAGCGCATCAAAGAGGGCAGGGCGGCCGGGATGGTGCCGCGTACCGTGATCTTTGGCGGCAAGGCTGCGCCCGGTTATCACATGGCGCGCCTGATGATTCGGCTCATTCACGACGTGGGGGACGTGATCAATCACGACCCTCAGGTGTCCAAGTTTCTCAAGATCGCGTTCCTGCCCGATTTCAACGTCAAGAATGCGCAACGCATCTATCCCGCAGCGGACCTTTCCGAACAGATTTCCACGGCCGGCAAAGAAGCGTCGGGTACGGGCAACATGAAGTTTGCGATGAATGGCGCCCTTACCATTGGTACGCTCGACGGTGCGAACGTAGAGATTCGCGAAGAGGTCGGCGCAGAGAACTTCTTCTTGTTTGGTCTGACGGCCGAAGAAGTGCAATCGACCAAGCGTGCGGGCTACGCGCCACGCGCGTTCTATGAGCGCGATAGCGCACTGCGCGGAGCCATCGATTTGCTTACGTCGGGCGCCTTTTCGCACGGCGAGCGCGACCGCTATTCCGCGATTACGTCGCCATTGCTGGAGCGTGACGACTACATGCTGTTTGCAGACTTCACGTCGTACCTCGATGCACAAGACCGCGTATCCAAGACCTACGCCGATCCCGCGACCTGGTGGCGCATGGCGATTCTGAATGTGGCGCGCGCCGGCAAGTTCTCGTCCGACCGCGCCGTGCGCGAATACTGCGAGGAGATCTGGCGCGTAAAGCCGGTGCCTGTCGACCGCGACTAGTCAGGTCCCGGGACTCAGTTGCGTAGCCAGGTGCGCCGTCTAGCGCAAAAGGCCGGTCAGCCCGCCCGTGCCGTGCCCCGCATAACCGTAAGTGTCGACGTCGACGTCCATGGCATTGGCGATCGAAACCAGCAGCTTGCTGTGCGGCTCGTTCTGGCCAGCATTCTTACCATTGTACTTGAGTGAGCGACCCAGCTCGAGCGCGCCGCCCGCACCGCCAGCGAGCACGAACGGCATGTTGTCATGGTCGTGCCGGTTGCTGTCGCCGAGCTCGCTGCATAGTAAGATCAGTGTATTGTCGAGCAGGCTGCCGGTTCCGTCGGGCGTCGCGTCGAGCTTCTCGATCAGATACACGAACTCTTCCATGAACCAGCGCTTGAGTGTCACGAAGTCCTTGGCCGTGTTGCTGGTGGCTTCGCCGTAATGAGATGCGTCGTGGTTGGCCGTGCTCACGCCAGTGTCCACCAAGTGTAAGGGCGACACAGGATGGGAGAACATCAACGACGCCACACGCGTTGCACCGCAGGAAAGCGAGAGCGCGGCAAGGTCCATCTGGAGTCTGCTTACGGTTTGGAATTTGTCTTCTCGCTCGTAGGTTTTTGGGTAGTTGTCGGAGCTTGATTTTGCAAAGCCGGCGGCGTTGAAGGCGGTGATGTCGCAGGCCGTGATCGCGTTGCCGGTGATGCGGCGTTCCACTTCGCGCAGGGACTCAAGATGCGTGTCGAGCTTCTTGCGTTCGGTTGTGCCAAGCCGTGTCTTCATGCTGGCCAAATCGCTAAGTGCCGCATCGAGCACGCTTTGCTTTTGGCGCTTGGCAAGGGCTGCCGCGCCGTCCTCCTTACCAGCGGCCACGCCGCCGAATACGCGCGTGAAAGCGTTGAGCGGATCGTCATCGGCCTTGACCTCTTGGCCTGCGCCGATGAACGACATGCTGCCCGAACCGTTCTGAAAGTTAGAGCCCACGCCCAGCTGGAGCGACGCGTGCGGCGTGTCTTTGCCCAGTTTTTGGCCAAGAAATACGTCGAGCGACACGTCCGATACGCCGGTCAGCACCTTACGGATGCCGCCTTCGTGGGTGGCGCCGCCGGCATACATAGTAAGGCCCGAAAGGAACACGAGCTTGTCCTTGATCGGTGTGAGCGGTGCGCTCATGTCGGGCAGCGTGAAGTCCTTTTCGCTACCCGTGGCATGCCACTTCTCGGGGATGCAGCCGTCTGGCACGTACACGAACATGGCGCGCTTGGGAGAAGCTGCACGAGCCTTGCGTGGGCCAGCCGTCAGCAGCTCACTCGCGAAAGGAGCCAGCAACGAGGTGGCCGCTACGCCGCGCAAAAAGTTACGTCGAGTCGGTCTCAAGAAACTCATGGTGCCTGCTCCTCAGCGCTGCGAAGGGTCAAAGACTTCAATGACGTAATCGCGATCAACAGCTGCTTGATCGTCATGTTTTCACTTTCGAACTGCTTGCGCAGACGATCGACTGAGCAGGCATCACTGGCCGTCTCGGCGTAGCCGCGCGCGAAGCGGTAGTACTGCAGCGATAGACACGCCTGCGCGGTCGGACTCTCAGACAACATCAGGCCGAGCTCGCGTGTGCCATTGAACTTCTCGACCTGCGTCGAGCTCAATCCTTCGAGTCCCCTCAGCTCGCCGGAGGTATCGATCGGAATCGCGTTTTCGATTTCGCGCTTCATGCCGATGCCGTCGTAGCCTTCGAGCCCGAATCCCACGCCATCGATGTACTGATGACAACTGCGACAGGCAGGATCGGATGTGTGCTTTGCGAAACGTGCACGCGTGGTGAGCGTGGGGTCGAGGCCGGGCGGGGTCGTGTCTAGATTCGCAGGCGGTGCGGGCAGCTCCTGACAGAGCAGACGGTCGCGTACGAATAGGCCACGGCGAATCGGCGAAGACTCGTTCGAATGTGCATGGGAGGCGAGCACCGCACCAAGCCCCAGAATGCCACCACGACCTGAGGATTCGCTGACCGGCATACGCGCGAAGTCGGTGCCACTCGCGGCCTGCAGGCCGTAGAAGGTCGCGAGCTCGGCGTTGGCGAACACGTAGTCCGCGGTGAACAAATCTTGAAACGTGCCCTGCCTATCGAAGGCGATGTCTGCAAAGAAGCGGCTCTGCTCTTGCGCCATCGATTCGCGCAAGGATGCCGTAAATAGCGGGTAAATCGTGGCATCTTTGTTGGTGGCGAGCACCGCGTCCGTGCGCAGCCACTGCGTTGCAAAGTCGGCCATCTGCTCACGGGCGCGCGCATCATCGAGCATACGTTCCGCTTGTGCTTTCAGTTGCTCGGGCGTGCTTAGCTCGCCCTTTTTCGCGGCGTCGAACAAAGTCGCGTCGGGCATGCTGCCCCAGTAAAGGTAAGACAGCGTGCTTGCGATCTCGTAGGGAGTGAGCGCGAACGTTCCGTCTGCTAGCGGCTCACCGACCTCGGAGCGATAGAGGAAACTCGGCGACGCCAGCATCGCGGTGATACTCAGACGCAAACCTTGATCGAAATCACCACCCGTCAGATCGCTCGCAAGCAGTGCGGCGTAGCGCGTGACCTCTTCGGCCGATAGCGGGCGGCGAAATGCTTTCAAGCCGAAGTCGCTCACGAACTGCTTTGCGCAACTGTCGCTCGCCGTGCACGAGACGAGCGAGCCCTTACGGTCACGAACGGCTTCTGTTGCGAGCACTTCGCCCAAGCGTACGTATTCGTCCACGTGCCGACTGGTGACTGCCGCCGCGTCCGCGTTGTTGTCGAAGCCCTTCACGCGCGCTTCGACGGGCAGGCCCGAGACATCGGGCAGTGCGACGCCAAGCAAATCGTGCACTGTGTTGCGATATTCGCGCCGCGTCAGCAACCGTAAGATGCGCGGGCCCGGCTGTTCTTCGCCTTCGCACAACGGTAAGGCGCTACTGCCGGTGACACCGCCACCGGGGCCAACGCTGTTCTGATCGTTCTCACCACCTTTGGAATCTGGGCCGGCCGGCAGATCGATCAAGCCGGTGCAGGCTGAGGAGAAAAGCGTTACGGCCACAAACGAGATGCCGTAAGCAGCACGGGGGGTGCGCATGCTCATGGGGTCACAGAGCGCGGCACAGCAGATCTCGGGTCAGCAGCTGCGTCGCCACAATGCATTTCGGTGCGAGCTAGGCACACATGTTGTGAACTGGGTGCTACGCAAGCCCTTCGATCGCGCGTTCGATTACAGTTTTGCTGGCGGCTCGCTCAAAATGCGGCGCTCGATCTGGGTGCGGCGCGCATAGATCTCTTGATTGGAATTGGCAATGAAGCGTTCGGCCAAACCACCGATGGCGGGTATCGTGCACGAACACTCGAGCTCGCACACCCGCGTGATCTTGCCCGGGCGGGTCTGTTCCACACGCGTGATGCCGCGTACGCGAATCCGCTCGCGCAGCGCGCCATCGAGCACTATTTCAAAGCGATACTCTTGGCGCTCGGCATCGAACACGCCGTGCTCGCTCAACGTTTGCTGCGCGCCCAACAACTTCCTGAGCGGGCCTGGCGTCGCAAGCGGCTGCACGAACACGAAATGCCGCGCGAGCCCTGACGCGAGACTTCCCGTTTGGGCGACGACTTTGGCATCGCGATAACCCAGCTCGCGATAGATCTGCTCTTGCACCGCTTCGCTGAAGAACACGTCGCGCCAAAACTGCTCGGGGTTATCCGCATCGAGCTCATCGCGAATCGTACAGCGCATCGCACACCCTCCTGCGTAGAACGCGTTCTACATGAGGCGCGCAGTGCGCACAAGCAGGGTTGCTCCCATGAGCTTTGTCAACTCAGCCATCGGACCTTACCTTGTGCGGACAGGCGCAGCGGCAGCGAGTGGAAGCCAATCGAATCTGGTGGCGACGAGAGGAGTTGAACCTCTGACCTAGCGCGTATGAAACGCCCGCTCTAACCAACTGAGCTACGTCGCCATGCTCGTCCAGACGATCTCGTCTGGTCGAAGCGCGCGCAGTATTGGGGACTTACCCCACGAAGTCAACGACGGGAAGGCGGCGTTCGCACACTTCTGACTACGTGGCGGGTGACGGTGCCTTGTGGCGCGCGGCCGGAGCTGCGAAGCTGCTGACTGTGTCCGCTCTCAGCCGCCTGCCCCGCCCGCGATTTGCATGGCTGCTCGCGCAGCTGGGAGCGCCGTGCTTCGCACTTGGGATTTCCCTCGCGTTGGCGCTTGGTACAAGTGGCTGTTTCGGTGGGCCTACCAGCGATCTGCCTGGCAAGACACCCAGCGGCTCCGACAACGCGGGCAACAATGGCGGAGACAGCGAGAGCAACGCAGGCGAGAGCGACGCAGGTTTTGGTGGCAACACCGGCGGAAGCAGCGGCTCGCCCGAAGATGCCGGCGCCGAAGACTCTGCGGATGCAGCAGCCGTTCCGCCGTCGTGCCCTTGGTCCTCACCGCCTGTCGACGCCGCTAGCTGCGGGGGCTCCCACTGCAATCTCCCGCGTGCGGAGCTGACGGCTGCGCCTGGCTCGGTGTGCGAGCCCGCAACGACGCTCGATGTGGTCTGCAGCGGTGATGCTCAACGCGTGGTGCACGCTTGCTGGCGCAACAACATGGCGTCGCTCGATCGCGCCAATGCGGTGGCAAGCTGTGCCAAGGCCGATCCCTTACTGATGAATCTCGCGCCTACCTGCCTTGATTGCTACGTGGCGCTGCATGAGTGCGTGTCGAGCGCATGTTCGTTCGAGTGCGCGCTCGAAAGTAGCGGCGATTGCGAGCCGTGCAGCCATCAGAAGTGCGTGCCTGCGTTCACGGTCTGCTCGGGCCTGCTCACACCCTGACGGTGTCTTCTAGCGCTTCCAGAGGTCGTGCTCGCCGCCATCGTCGTTGCGATCCGTGGCAGACGCAGGCGCAGGCACGAGTGCATCGATGGCGGCCCAGGTGGCCTCGTCGACCTGTAAATCAGCCGCTTTCAGGCAAGCATCGAGTTGCGCGACATTGCGCGCGCCAAGCAGCGGCGCGGTCACGGCCGGGTGCTTGGCGACCCAAGCAATCGCGAGCGCGATCGGCTCAAAGCCGTGCTCGCGAGCAAGAGCCACGAAACGCGCGGCTTGCTCGCGCGGTCCATCGCCATAACGAACTTGGTAGCTTGGGCTCGATAGAATGCGGCCGACTTCGGGCTTGAGCTCCTGCGCATATTTGCCCGTCAACAGTCCGCCTGCGAGCGGGCTGTACGGCAGCACCGCGATGCGGTTGTGCTCGGCCATGGGCAAGAGCTCGACCTCGACCTGTCGCTTGAGCAAGTTGTACATGGGCTGAATGCACGCGAGCTTGGTCCAGCCCATTTGCGCTTGTAGGTCGATGGCGCGCTGGGTTTGCCAAGCCGCGAAGTTGCTGATCGCGGGGTAGAGAATCTTGCCCTGCGTGACCAGCTGCTCGATGCCGCGCAGGGCTTCCTCGAGCTCGGTGCGCGGATCGAAGCGATGGAGGAAGTACACATCGATGCGATCGGTATTGAGCCTGCGCAAGCTCGCCTCGCAAGCGCGCACCAAATGGTAGCGACTGGCCCCGCAGGCGTTGACGTCCCTGCCCATGGGGAAGCTGGCCTTGGTGGTCAGCACCAGCTCGTCACGACAGGGCGCGATCAGGCGACCCAAGATCTCTTCGGCGCGGCCGCGGCTGTAGACGTCGGCGCAGTCGAACAAGTTGACGCCGGCCTCGCGGCAGCGGGCGAACAGGCGCGCGCTCTCGGCTTCGTCCGCTTCGTTGCCGAAGGACATGGTGCCGAAAGCCAACGCCGAGATGCGGAGGCCCGTGCCTCCAAAGAAGCGAGTTTGCATGCCGGAAGATGTAGCGCGATCGTGCAAGCCCCGTCACCAATCCGCATCCCTAGGCGCACCTGAAGCGGAATAGTTCACATCGCAGCGAAAATCCGACTCCTTATCCGACATGGCACCCCCTGCATTTTGTAGTTTGTTCGACACGGACCACTACCTGTAGTAGTTGTCAGGCCGTGACAACCCGTTCTAATGGTAGAGCTGAACAGTTGGCTGGTGCTATATGCTGTTTTGTGTTTTTAATTACAAAACAGTCTTGGGACATGGGTTGCGGAAGTGTTGGAAACCAGGCGGAAAAAACGAAATGCGTCACACGGTGTCGCGTGGGGTATTGACCTGACCCACGCAGCCGGATACCTAGGTACACCACTACCGATTGTGCTGTCGGGCGCGGGGGCTCCCTAGCAGTTGTGGACAAGCTGTGACTTGTCCACAGGTACGGTGGAGGAACGGTGGGCTTGCTGTGGACAAGCTCGACCGTGGCGGAACACGCCGGGATGACAACGCCTGGACAAGTCACAATCACGCGCACGGTCGGCAGAGTTAAGTCTTTGAAACAATACGGAAAAATCGCAGTTTTCGAGCTGTGGATAGTTTGGGGAAGCAGATGACGTTGCGAGTTGGAGCCAAGGGGAGGTCGCCGGTGGAACACAATACGGAGAAGAACAACGGGAAGGGGGCACGCGCTGTGCTTCGCGAGGCAGACCAAGGCTTGAAGCTTTCACGCTTCTTCACGCGTCCCACCGTCGATCCGCTCGACGAGGTTCGTTACGAGAGCCGCGATAGCGTGATCTCGGACCCGGACGGCACCGTGGTGTTTCAACTCCGTAATGCCGAGATCCCGGCCGATTGGTCCCAGCTGGCGACCGACATCGCAGTCTCCAAGTACTTCCGAAAGGCAGGCATTCATGGCGACGCCAAACGTGGTGAGACCAGCGCGCGTGATCTTGTGTACCGCGTGGCTCGCACGATCCGTGAAGCCGGCGAAAAGGCCGCGGGCTATTTCGCGAGCAAAGAAGACGCCGACACCTTCGAAGCCGAGCTCAGCTACCTGCTCATCCATCAGCGCGGCGCGTTTAACTCCCCTGTTTGGTTCAACTGCGGTTTGTTTCAGCGTTACGGCATCGAAGGCTCGGGCGGTAACTTCGCGTTCGATCCCGTGGTCGGCACGGCGGTCGAGACCAAGAATGCCTATGAGCAGCCGCAGTGCTCGGCGTGCTTCATTCAAAGCGTGTCCGATGACCTGATGGGCATCTACGAGCTGATCAAGAACGAAGCGCGCCTGTTCAAGTACGGCTCGGGCACGGGTTCGAACTTCAGCAAGATTCGCGGCAGCACCGAGAAGCTTTCGGGCGGTGGCACTTCGAGCGGCTTGATGAGCTTCCTTGAAGTGTTCGATCGCGCTGCGGGCGCCACCAAGTCGGGCGGTACTACGCGTCGTGCGGCCAAGATGGTCTGCCTCGACATGGACCATCCGGAGATCGAGGACTTCATCACCTGGAAGGTGCGTGAAGAGCGTAAGGTCAAGGCGTTGATCGATGGCGGCTATGCCAGCGACTTCAACGGCGAGGCCTACCATACGGTCAGCGGCCAGAACTCGAACAACTCCGTGCGCGTGACCGATGCCTTCATGAAGGCGGTCGAACAAGACGGCGAGTGGCGCACCTACGAGCGTACGAGCGGTAAGGTTGCCAAGACGCTGCAGGCGCGCGACTTGTGGAGGAAGCTCGCGGAAGCGGCCTGGGCCTGCGCCGATCCGGGCGTGCAATACGACACGGCGATCAACGACTGGCACACCTGCGCTGGCACCGATCGTATCAATGCGTCCAATCCGTGCAGCGAGTACATGTTCCTCGACGACACGGCTTGCAATCTATCGTCCATCAACTTGACCAAGTTCTTGGCCGAGGATGGCAGCTTCGACATCGAAGGTTATCGCCATGCCGTGCGCATTCTGTTGATGGCGCAGGAAATCTTAGTCGATTACTCAAGCTACCCCACGCAGCAGATCGCGCAGAACAGCCACGACTATCGCCCGCTGGGCCTCGGTTATGCGAACTTGGGTACCTTACTGATGCGTTTGGGCATCCCCTACGACAGCGATGCGGGTCGCGCGATGTGCGCGGGGTTGACGGCGATTTTGTGCGGTCATGCCTATCGCGTGAGCGCGGAGATGGCTGAGTCGAAGGGTGCGTTTGCGGGCTTCGACAAGAACCGTGACCCGATGTTGCGCGTGATGCGCAAACATCAGAATGCAGCGCATACCTTCCACAATGACTTCACGCCGAATTCAAAGGGCGGCGGCGGCGGCGCGTCGGATGACGTCATCCGCGAGATTTTGAATGCGGGCGCAGAAGATTGGGATACTGCCGTGCGGCTGGGTGAGAAGCACGGTTATCGCAATGCTCAGACGACGGTGCTTGCCCCCACGGGTACGATCGGTCTGCTGATGGATTGCGACACGACCGGCATCGAACCTGACTTTGCGCTCGTGAAGTTCAAGAAGCTGGCAGGTGGCGGTTACTTCAAGATCGTCAATCAATCGGTGCCGGGTGCGCTCAAGCGTCTGGGATACTCAGATGCGCAGTCTGCGGACATCGTCGCGTACATCAGTGGCACCAACACCTTTACGGGTGCGCCGCTGTTGAGCCGTCGCGTGTTGACCGAAAAGGGATTGACCGAGGCCGAGATCAACAAGGCCGAGAAGGCATTGCCCGGTGTGTTCCACATCGATCAAGCGTTGGCCGTGTGGGTGGTGGGTAAAGAAGCCTATGAGCGCTTGGGCATTCCGGCGGAGATTGCCGCCAAGCCTGGCTTCAGCATTCTCAAGCACTTCGGTCTGACGCCGGAGCAAATCGATCAGCTCAACTACAGCATCCTCGGTTGCCAGACGATCGAAGGCGCGCCGCATTTGCGCGACGAAGATCTGCCCGTGTTCGATTGCGCCAATCGTTGCGGTAAGCGCGGTCAGCGTTATCTCGCGCCGATGTCGCACATTCGCATGATGGCGGCGGCGCAGCCGTTCCTGAGCGGTGCCATCTCCAAGACCGTCAACCTGCCGCAGGATGCGACGGTTGAAGACGTGGCCGATGTGTACATGCAGGGCTGGAAGCTTGGGCTCAAGGCCGTCGCGCTCTATCGCGATGGTTGCAAGCTCAGTCAGCCGCTCAACTCGTCTGGCGAAGGCGAGAAGAAAGACAAGAAGGTTGACGCTGCTGAGGCCAAGCATGAGCCGCGTCATGAGGCGCCTGCGCATGAGCCGGTAGCTGCACGTCCAGCTGCGCGCGTGATGATTCGGGAAGGTCTGACGCCGCCTCCGACCGTGCGTCATCGCTTGCCCAAGAAGCGCCGTGGTTTCACGCAAGAGGCGCGGGTGGCGGGCCATAAGGTCTTCTTACGTACGGGCGAATACGATGATGGATCGCTGGGCGAGATCTTCATCGATATGCATAAGGAAGGTGCGGCCTTCCGTTCGCTGATGAACTGCTTTGCGATCAGTGTCTCGATGGGCTTGCAACACGGTGTTCCGCTCGCGAGCTATGTTGAGCAGTTCACGTTCACCCGCTTTGAGCCGCAAGGTGTGGTCGAGGGGCATCCGAACATCAAGTTCGCGACGTCGATCATCGACTACATCTTCCGCACGCTCGGTGTCGAGCATCTGAAGCGCTACGACTTGGCGCACGTGCCTCCGGAGGAAGTGGTCGCGGACATGTCAGATCCGACCGACGTGGGCGCGGTGCATGCGTACGCACCTGAGCAGTCGTCATTGCCGCCGCCCGCTGCGTTGCCTGCGTACGCCAGTGCGGAGAAGACAGCGGCTGCGCCTGCCGGCTCGAGCACGAATGCGCTCGACCAGCATCTTGGTGAGATGATGGGCGATGCACCGATGTGCGACTCGTGTGGGCATATTACGGTTCGAAACGGCGCGTGTTATCGCTGCCTAAATTGCGGCTCCTCCATGGGCTGCAGCTGAACGCGGC
>JBKJIA010000169.1:0-17403 GCA_046598735.1 Polyangiales bacterium | reverse complement strand
CGCCTTGGGGACGCGCTTACAGGTGCCATCGGCCTCTTCGACGCTGCCGGCCAGGCGCGCCTTGCCCACGATTTTGGCCTCGCTGAACGCCTTCTTGGCCCATGTGCCGGTGTTAACGTAGTCGGCGCTCTTGCCGGCAGGCAACAGGTTCATGGGGATCAACGCGAACTGCGCGCTCGCCCCGCCCTGCATCAGCAGCACTTGGTAATCGGCTGGGATCGCCAACAGCTCGGTCAGGAGCGCGATGGCCTCGCCGTGGACCTTCTCGTAGTCCTTGCCGCGATGGCTGTGCTCCATGATGGACATGCCCGTGCCCTCGAAATCGAGGAACTCCTTTTGGGCACGCTCGAGGGCGGCAAGGGGTAGCGCTGCAGGACCGGCATTGAAGTTGATGACGCGATTCGACATGGGTGGGCAAGGTACCCAGGCGCCTCACTTCTGCAAGGTCAAACGCCCGCTCTGATGCTTCTCACGAGATGAACCAAGCCTGAGCTGACAGCCGCCTCACCGAGCGCGCCAGCTTGCGTCAGGTAGGGAAACGGAATCACCGGCACGGGCAGGCGGTCGAGCAGAATGCGGCGGTTACTACGGGCGCTTGCATCTTCGTGGTCTGGCGGCTGCGCGACCAGCACCACGGCCAACATGCGCAGGCCGCGGCGCTCGGCGCAGTCGAACAGCGCGAGCACGTCGGACAAAACGCCCAGTTTGTTGGGGGCCACGAGCACGAGCGGCAGAGCGAGCGCCAGGGCCAGGTCAAGCGTGGTGTAACGGGCGTCGAGTGGCACCAGCAGCCCACCGGCGCCTTCGACCAACGCGAGCTCGTCCGCAGAGCCAAGCGCCGCTTGAATCGCCGGCACCAGCTGCGCGGGTACCGGACAGCCCGCTTCTCCCTCGAGGGTTGCGGCGTAGGGCGAAACAGGCCGCGTAGCTCGATAGAACCCGGGGTGCCCCATCAGCTCCGGGCGACCGCAGGCGTGAGCCAGGGCATGCGCATCGGACAGGGCCGGGTCCGTGTAGCCAGTCTCGATCGGCTTCAGCGCTGCCACGCGTTCGCCCTTGCTGCGCAGGCCCTCGGCAAGTGCTCGCGTCACGAACGTTTTACCGATGCCCGTGCCCGTGCCGCTGATGAATACGCCGCGCATCAGCGTGCTCGCACGGTGGCAAAGGCGGCCAGCGCTTGCTCGATATCGTCGACCGTGTGGCTCGCCATCGGCACCACGCGCAGGCGTCCACTGCCGGCGGGCACGGTCGGGGGTCGAATCCCGTGGGCGAACACGCCTAGCTCGAGCAACGCCCGGGAGGTCGCCATGGTCGGCTCCGGATCTCCGATCAGGACCGGAATGATCGGGCTCTCACCCGGCAATACGCGATAGCCGAGCTCGCTCAAGCCCGCGCGTAGACGCTGAGCGTGTGCGAGCAGCTGCGTGCGCCGTTCGTCCGCGGCCAGGACGACGTGCGTGGCGGCCTCGGCGGCGCGCGCCAAAGCTGGCGATGGAGCCGTCGAAAAGATGTAGCTGCGCGCCCGATTGCGAATCAGGTCGACCACCGCTTCGCTGCCCGCGACGAACGCGCCTTGGGCGCCAAACGCTTTGCCCAAGGTGCCGATCAGCACGTCCGGCACGATGCCCAAGGCCGCGCACAGCCCCCTTCCCTCGGGCCCGTAGACGCCGAGTGCGTGGGCATCGTCGACCACCAAGCCCGCTTCATGCTCACGCGCCAGAGCCGCGATATCGGCCAGCGGGGCCACGTCGCCATCCATCGAAAACAACGATTCGGTCAGCACCAGGGCCATGCGCCCGTCGCGACGCTGGCTGCGCAGCTTGCGCGCGAGGTCCTCGGCGTTGGCGTGCTCGTAGATCACGACCTTGGCCCGGCTCAAACGCGCGCCGTCGATCAGGCTGGCGTGGTTGAGCGAGTCGCTGAACAGCACGTCGTCGCGCGTGGCGAGCGCCTGGACCACGCCGAGATTGCAGGCGTAACCAGTGGAAAACAGCGCGGCGGCCGGCAAGCTGACAAAACGCGCCAGGGCAGCTTCCGCGTGGCGATGGGCGCGCATGCTGCCCGAGATCAGCCGCGAAGCGCCCGAACCCACGCCCTCTTCCTGCATGCCCGCGTTGAGTGCCGCGACAATCTCTGGATGCCCAGCCAGGCCCAGGTAGTTGTTCGAGCAAAGGCACAACGCCGACTGCCCATCCACCACGATGCGGGGACCTTGTGGGCCGTCGACATCACGGGCGCGGCGCCGCAGGCCCTGCCGGTCGAGGTCTAAAAGGGAGCGTTCAACGAGCTCTAAAAACTGCACGGGCCGAGCGTAGCAGCGCGAACGTCGGGCGCAGGCGAGCCTGCCTACACGGGCCTCCATTGCAATGCGCAACAACGCAGGCGAGGATCGAGCAGTGACCATGTTCCGTTACATCTCGTTTGGGACCATCGAGCTGCACAAACAGATAGGCCCCCCCACCGTGGAAGGCTTGCGGGGCCACGTCAACGCGGTCACCGAGCGAATGCGCAGCCGCCTCCAGGTCGGCCGCTCGCCCCTGGTCTACACGATTCAGGACAACACCGGCTTCGCGCCGGCGGGAGCCGCCGAACGCAAGGTACTGGGCGAATGGATGGCGCAGGAGTTCGAGCTGCTGCACGCGTGCTCTATCGGAGTTGGCTTCGTGATTGACTCAGCCATGGTGCGCGGCGCCCTGACCGCCGTTTTCTGGCTCTCGCGCCTGCCCTCGCCCTATCGTGTCCATCCGACGCTGCAAGAGGCGCTGCGCATTGCGATCGAGCAGGTCGACGGGGCGGGACTGGCGGTAAACCCCCAGCTGCGAAGCGGGGGAGCGCCGCTCTTGGCGAAGGGCCCCTGAGCCTCGCGACATGACATGCAGTGTCACGTTTCACGTGAAACGGTCAGTGAAAGCAGCTCGCAGTTAAGCAGCCGGACGCCACGTGGTCCTTGCCGCAATACCGGTCGCGCGTTTCACGTGAAACGGGGGAGCACTAAGCCGTCCGACAGAGGACGGGTCGCGTTGTCTAGGCCTTGAGTCCCGCTCGAACGTCGGCAACGTACTCCGACTCCAAGCCGTTCAGCGCTGCCTCGATCTTGCCGTGGTCGTGGCCGTCCGGCATCCGAATCTGCAAGTGCACGATCAGGTCGCCGTGCCCGCCGGCCCGTACCGCCACGCCTTTGCCCCGTAAGCGCAGTTTGGCGCCGCTACTGACCCGTGCCGGTATCTTGAGGGATACTTCGCCCGCCGGCGTCGGCAACTTGAGGCTGGCGCCCTTCCACGCTTCCAGCAGCGTGATCGGTAAATCGAGGTGCAGGTCATCGCCTTCCCGTCGATACAGCTTGTGCTCTTGCACGCGCACCACGAGCACGAGATCGCCCTGCTCCGCGCCGAGCGGACTTGCACCCTGGCCACGAAGCCGCACCTTGCCGCCGTCGGTCACGCCCGCTGGAATGCGTACGCGCAACGAACGTGGCGAGCCGTTCTCGATCAGCGTCATCTCCCTTTCGACGCCGGTCAGCGCCTCCTCGAAGCTGATCGAAATCTCGCTCTCTTGGTCTGCCGCCTTGCCCCGTGGGGTGCCGGTGGTGGGTCGGCCGCCGAAACCGCGACCGAACAGCTCATCGATGCTGCCGCCGAACAGGTCTTCCATGGTGCCGCCAAAACCTTGGCGGCGTCCCCTGCCTGCGCCCCCGCCGGCGCCGAAGATTTCCTCGAAGCCCACGTTGCGACCGCCGCCCGGCACGCGACCATTTTTCATCGCTCGCGCGGCTTCGACGTTGAAGCCTTCGCGCAGACCGACCTCGCCAAACTCGTCGTAGAGCGGGCGCTTCTTGGCATCGCTCAACACGTCATTGGCGTAGCTCACGCGCTTGAAGCGTTCTTCGGCCTTGGGGTTGTCCGGATTCCGATCGGGATGGAGCTCGCGCGCCAGCTTCCGATAAGCCTTTTTGATTTCGTCTTTGCCGGCCCCACGTTGGATGCCGAGCTCAGCGTAAAGATCGCGCTCTGTCATGCGAAAGCTCGTGCTCCCTTAGCCCCAGAAGTAACCAGTCTCGCGAGCAATGACAATGCCACTGGGATCTCCTTGAAGCGATCGTGCTGCACGTGGTAACCGGCGAGGGTGCTTGTAGAGCTTAACCGTCTCCCCCATCACGTCGCGATAATCATGGATGGCAATGGCCGCTGGGCCAAAGATCGCGGTCTTCCCCGTTGGGAAGGTCACCGCGAAGGTGCCAAGTCCGTTAAAGAAATCGTGACCGCCAGCCGACGCCTCGGCCTCAAGGCCCTTACCCTTTACGCGTTCAGCGAGCAGAACTGGGCGCGTCCGGAAGAAGAAGTAGGCGCCCTGATGGCGCTGTTAAAGGACTACATCATCGGCGAGCGCGAAACCTTGCTGGGCAATGGCATTCGCTGTCGCGCCATCGGTCGCGTATCACGACTGCCCCAGAATCTGCAGGACCTGCTGACCGAGATCGAACAGGTCAGCAGCCAGAACTCAGGCATGACACTTTCCATTTGTCTGTCTTACGGTGGCCGCGAGGAAGTCGCCGACGCCGCGCAGGCGCTGGCTCGCAAAGTCAAAAGCGGCGAGCTGCAGCCTGAAGACGTGACCGAGCAGGCGATCAGCAACATCCTGCCCTCGCTCGATGTGGGCCCGGTCGACTTGATGATTCGGACCGGCGGTGAGTATCGCATCAGCAACTTCCTGATTTGGGCCGGCGCCTATGCCGAGCTCTACTTCAGCCCGGAGCTCTGGCCGGAGTACGGACAGCGTCAGCTCTACGAAGGCATCGCGGCCTTCCAGCAGCGCAATCGACGCTTTGGTTTGGCGGATAACGTGGAAGGACCAAAGGCCACGACCTCGCAAGAGACCCTCGCGAAAGTCGTCGCACGCTAATGTCTGGGACAGCTGGCAGCGGGCGCGGTGGTTACGGCGATAGCGGGAGCCATGCAGTTCTCCCCCTTCCAGTGCTACAAGACGCGCGACCTGAGCTTGCGAGCGCGATGACCGACGTCCCGAAGCCCAAAACATCTTCGAATCTAGCCGTCCGCCTGGCCACTGCCGCCGTGGTGGTGCCCGCCATTTTGTGGATGCTGTTCTTGGGGCCGCCCTGGGCGTGGGCGTGTTTTGTCTTGTTCCTGGCCTTGCCGGTGGCGGCCCAAGAATTATTTGCGATGACGATGCCTGGCCAGCGTGTCTTGCAGACATGGGGAATCTTCGCTTCGTCCGCGCTGGGCATACTGTTCTACGCGGTCACCACCGATGGCTATCGCGCGCAAGTGCAGCCGCTGTTTCCATTCGCGGTTTTGGTGCTGATCGCGGGCTCGCTCTTGGTGGCATTGTTGCGACCGCTGCCGAGTGAGCAGGCAGGTTTACGTATGGCGTGGCTGGTTGCCGGCCCGTTCTACGTGGGTGGCTTGATCGCAAGCATCGCCAGCCTGAGTGCCTTGCCCAAGGGCAGCTCCTGGGTGTTGTTGTCGATGATGCTGGCCTGGTTTGCGGATACGGCCGGTTACTTCTCGGGCCGCTTCCTCGGCGGCAAAGTATTTGGCGCGCGCAAGATGTCGCCCAACATCTCGCCCAACAAGACTTGGGAAGGCGCAGTCGGTGGCATGTTCGGCGCCCTACTCGGCGCGTTGTTCGCGCACTTCGTTTATCTGCCCGAGCTGCCATTGGCCGGTGGTATCTGCCTGGCGCTCGTCGCCGGACCGCTTGGCATTTGTGGTGACTTGGTCGAATCGCTGATCAAGCGCAGCACCGGCACCAAGGACAGCGGCTGGATCGTGCCTGGTCACGGCGGCATGATCGATCGCATCGACGCGCTGATGTTTACGGCCACGGCCACGCTGATTTACGCGCGCGTGTTCATGGTCTGAGGCGCTCGCAGCCTCCGCGCGAGACTAAACATTAGTTCAGTTTCGCGCTTGCTCGGCTCGACCTGCATGGCACCCTGGCCGGCATGTCTCCTCGCTTTGAGCTCGTGACAAAGTTTGAGCCGGCGGGCGATCAGCCCACTGCCATTGCGGCGCTCGTCGCCGGACTGAGGCGCGATGAGCAGCATCAGGTGCTGCTTGGCATCACCGGCAGCGGCAAGACGTTCACGATAGCGAACGTGATCCAAGAGGTGCAGCGGCCGACCTTGATCATGGCCCCCAACAAGACCTTGTGCGCCCAGCTCTACGAAGAGATGAAGGCGCTCTTCCCCAGCAACGCCGTCGAGTACTTCGTCAGCTACTACGACTACTACCAGCCCGAGGCGTACATCCCGACCTCGGACACGTTCATCGAGAAAGACTCGATGATCAACGAGCACATCGATCGCATGCGCCATAGCGCGACCCGCTCGCTGCTATCCCGGCGCGACGTGATCATCGTCGCCAGCGTGTCGTGCATCTACGGTATCGGCTCGGCCGAGTGGTATCAGGGCATGTTGATCGAGCTCAAGGTCGGCGAGGCCATGCGCCGCGACGCCCTCTTGCGGCAGCTCGTCGACATCCAATACGAACGCAACGACATCGACTTTCACCGCGGCACCTTTCGCGTGCGCGGCGATGTGGTGGAAGTGTTCCCGGCCTACGAAGAAGAGCGCGCGGTGCGCATCGAGTTTTTCGGCGACGAAATCGAGCGCATCACCGAGATCGATCCCCTGCGCGGCAAGGCGCTGACCGTGCTCGATCACTACGGCATCTACCCGGGCTCGCACTACGTGACGCCGGTCGAACAGCGCAAGCTCGCCACCGATTCGATTCGCGCTGAGCTCGGCGAACGCCTGCAAGAGTTCGAACGCGACCACAAGCTGCTCGAACGCCAGCGCTTGGAACAGCGCACCCTTTACGATCTCGACATGCTCGAACAGATGGGCTTTTGCCACGGTATCGAGAACTACTCGCGCCACTTTTCCGGGCGCAAAGCCGGCGAGCCGCCGCCCACCCTGATCGATTACTTCCCGAAAGATTTGTTGATCGTGATCGACGAATCCCATCAGACGATCTCGCAAATCGGCGCCATGTTCAAAGGGGACCGCTCGCGCAAAGAGACCTTGGTCGAGCACGGCTTTCGCTTGCCCAGCGCCATCGACAACCGACCGCTCAAGTTCGACGAGTTCGAAATGTTTTTGAAGAGCGCGATTTACGTCAGCGCCACGCCGGGCGACTGGGAGCTTGGGCAAACGCAAGGCGAGTTCGTGGAGCAGTTGATTCGGCCCACGGGCTTGACGGATCCGATCATCCACGTGCGGCCGGTGGCCAATCAAGTCGACGACTTATTGGCGGAGGTGCGCATCCGCGTGGAGCGCAAAGAACGCGTGCTCGTCACCACGTTGACCAAGCGCATGTCCGAGGATTTGAGCGAGTACTTCGGCGACTTGAACGTGAAGTGTCGCTACCTGCACAGCGACATCGACACGCTCGAGCGCATGGAGATTTTGCGCGACTTACGCAGCGGCGTGTTCGACGTGTTGATCGGTATCAACCTGTTGCGCGAGGGCTTGGATTTGCCGGAAGTGTCGCTGGTGGCGATTCTGGACGCCGACAAAGAAGGCTTTTTGCGTTCGCCGCGCTCGCTAATTCAGACGATCGGCCGCGCCGCACGCAACGTGAACGGCGAAGTGATCATGTATGGCGACCGCATCACCGCCGCCATGGAGCGCGCGATCAGCGAAACCGATCGGCGGCGAGAAAAGCAGCGCGCCTACAACACGGCCCACGGCATCACGCCGCGCACGATCGTCAAGTCGCTCCTGAACTCGTTCGACGCCGGCGGCAGCGAGCGCGATTACGTGGCAGTCCCTAGTGTCGGCGTCGGCAAACACGGCACGCCCAAGAACGCGGAAGAAAAGCGCGAATTGGTGGAAGAGCTGCGCAGCGAGATGTTGCTCGCCGCGGAGAATCTCGACTTCGAAAAAGCGGCGAAGCTGCGCGATCGCATCAGGCAGGTCGAAACGGGCCTCGATGTACAAGACGACAAGCGCGAGCGCGGAGGGAAAGCGTCCGGTCGGGCTCCCGCCAAGGCCAGCAAAGGCCGCGGGCGCCGCCGGTAGTTCTGCGCCGAGTCAGTTTCGTCTCGACCGGATTCGCCCTGCCGCACTGGCTCCCCACTAGGATTTGTTGTCCAAGGTTCGCGAGCTGGCTCACTGCGCCGAGGTGAAGGCGCGCGCGTTGCTTGTGACGCCGAAAAGCCCGCGCTACCCTGTTTCTCCATGCGCTTTCTTAGGCTTATCGCAGCGCTAGGTCTGGTCACGGGCCTTCTCGGGTTCGGAGTCGCTGGCGCTCCCAAGCCGGCGCGGGCCGATGAGCCAAGCGCCACGCAGCTTGAGCTGTCCTTCGTACCGACGGGCCGCGTGCAGATGGTGGTCTGGGTCGAGCGCGTGTCAGGGGAGCAGCGCGACACCCGCGAGTTCATGGGTACCTTGGGGCTGACCTCGGGCGTAGCCACCGCGGGCATCGGCAATCGGCCGGGCGCATCGCAAATGAACAGCGGCTATCGCTGGCCTTACGGTCGGCGCGAGGGCGTGCTGCCCGTGTGGGCCCATCGCCGCGCCCAGGCGCCCAACGCCAAGCAATTCAAGCGCGTCATCTTCCAGAACCGCACATCTGAGGGTTTGGCCTCGCGCACCTCGAACGATCAGAGCGTGGACGAATATTACTGTCTGTCCTTCGATCGCGAGACCACCGGCAAAGAAGCGCTCGATGCGGTGACCTGCGCCAGCGTGTTCTCGAGCGACAAGGGTCGGTTCATTACGAGCAGGGACGTGAACGGCGGCTACGCGGAGCCCTTCGAAGCGACCCCGAAGATCGGCAGCATGCGCGAGCTCGGGCTGACGTCGCTCTATCCGCCACGGCGCAATGTGGAGCGCTGCAAGTCGAGCGGCTGTTACGACCACGCAGATGTGGCGTCGTTCCGGAGTCACGCGCAAAACGTGATGCCCGAGCTCGATGCGGTCTCGCGTGCCACGCCGGCCGGTGAGCGTGCCACGCGCTGGCTTGCGCCGATCCCAGCGGACTGGGACTCGCACGCAAACTACGAGCTGATGATCGAGGTCAACGTCGAAGGCGACTACAACAGCGCGTTCAGCGCCGCGACCTTACCCACGCCCAAACAACCCATGGGTCGTTGGGATAGTTGGGCCACGGGCTACGGCTACCCCTTCCGCGGCCAGCCTTCGGTCGTGTACGCGATTGCCTTTCGTCTCGACACGGTCAGCCAAGCCGACACCGTCGAGCCCGTGGGTTACGGCTCCATCAACGGCGAAGACGGCGATTTGCGACCGATGGCGCAGCCCATGATTACGGACGATCCCGGTGGCACGCCCGGTAGCGGCGCCGATCGTTTGCGTTTGATCGATGGCGTGCGCGCGTCGCTGCAAGTCACCCAGGGCAATCCGTGCGAGCTGCCCGTGCCGCCTGTCCAGTGCGGGATGAGTTGCAAGGACGATCCCGAAGTATGCGGCGAGTTGGTTTGTGCCCGCGATGGCACCTGTCAGTCGATCTGCGTGGCAACCAAGCCACCCGCGCGGGTCCCTGCGCTCGATGTGTCGCGACATCCCGATCGACAGCGCTCGCATATGTGGGCCCGCCTGTCATTCGAGGTGCCCGAGAGTGATCGTCCGATCAACTCGTTCGAGGTGCGCGTGCGGCCCAAGGGCGGCATGTGGGACCAAGCTTATACCCACGACGCCGCGCAGGAGCTGTTGCCGGTCGCCCTCGACGTGTGCGTGGATCCCGAGGATCCCGCGCGCAACCTATGTGCGAATCTGAAGGCGGGCGACGAATTCAGCGGCATCGATCTCACGGGCCTGATGCCGCAGACCGATTACGAAGTCTCCGTGGCCGCGCGCGACGCCAAGTGCAACGAGCTCGGCAAACCCGCCCTGGCCACGTTCAGTACGCCGGCGCGCGAGTTCACCACCGTGTCGCCCTGCTTTGTCGCAACCGCCGCCTACGGATCACCATTGGCCGCTGAGATCTCGGTGCTACGCGCCGTGCGCGACCGCTATCTTGCGAGTCATAGCGCGGGACGGGCGCTCATCGACCTGTACTATCGCGTGGGCCCGAGCTTGGCAGAGCAAGTACAAAGCCATCCCTGGTTGAAGCAGCTGACGCGGACCTTACTATCGCCACTCGTGGCCGCAGCACGCTGGTGGCTTTCGTGAAGCTTACGTGGTGGGGTCTTGCGTTATGCAGCATGGCTCTCGTCGGTTGTGCACACGTGCGGCCGGATCAGCGCGAAGCCCTTGCGAAACCGAGCATGAATGCCGCATCGGAAGCCGGTGAGGGCTCGTTTCAGGCGCACGTGCGCGAGTCACGCGAAGGCTCCACCGCCAGCGCAGGCGCGGCGGGCGGCGGCTGCGGCTGCAACTGAAGAAGAGCTCGATGCGCATCCTGTTCGCTTTTGCCTTGTCGTCATGTGCCGTCCTGTCATGTGCCGTGCTGTTCAGCCAGAGTGGGGCGCGCGCCGATGACGACAGCGCCCGTCGCTACCACGGCAGCGTGGGCATACGCGGCAATTACTATTGGGAGCGTTCCACGCGCGTGGTGGCACCCTCGGTCAACGCCGCTTTGATCACGCCCGTTGGCGTGCGCGCGGAAGCAACCTATCTGCTCGACGCCATCACCAGCGCAAGCCAGGCCACAGGCGTGCAGTCCGACGTGGGCTTCACCGAAATCCGCAACGACATCCAAGGCGGCCTCGGTTACGAGCTCGACCTCGGCAACACTCAGATCGACATGTCCGCGAGCGGACGCTTCAGCAAGGAGCCTGACTATGTCTCGCGGGGTATAGGCTTCACGGGTGCAGTCAGTCTGCTGGAACGCACTACTACCTTACGGTTGAACGGGTACTACCTGAACGACCAGGTCTCCAAGATCGATCGCATGGCACCGGCCCAGAATCCGGACGATTTGCAGGCGAGCGATCCCGTGCGGATTGGTACGCTGAAAGCGTTGTCGCTGGGCCTCGCGCTCGATCAAGTGTTGACGCCGACGCTGATTGCTACGGTCGGCACGGATCTGGGCTTAATCGACGGCTTCCAGGCCAACGTGTATCGCACCGCAGCGTTTGCAGACGGTGGCGGTCGACCTGAAGAGCATCCGGAAAGCCGCGGCCGCCAAGCTTACTATCTGTGGGTTGCACAATATCTGACGGCTACGCGCTCGGCCGTGCGTGTTGGTTATCGCTACTACCAGGACACGTGGAAAATCCATGCGCACGCACCTGAAGTGCGCCTGCATCAAGAGATCGGCCGCTACGCGGAGCTACGCTTGCGCTACCGCTATTACGCGCAAGATTCCGCATTCTTTTGGCGCAAAGGCGGCAACTTGCGCAAGGATCGCTACGCCACGGCCGATCCGAAAATGAGCATCTTTCACGATCAGACCGTGGGCATGAAGCTGCGTGTGGA
Organism: Polyangiales bacterium; assembly: GCA_046598735.1. Taxonomy (GTDB): domain Bacteria; phylum Myxococcota_A; class Polyangia; order Polyangiales; family DASUME01; genus DASUME01. The sequence continues at coordinate 6,002 of JBKJIA010000169.1, read as the reverse complement.
GCTGTCGTTCTTGAGCTTCACGACCTTACAGTTTGCCCAAACGGCCGTGCTCGATTTTGGGGTGGAGTACGTCTTCAACACCAATCGCTTCGGCAACGGCGTGATCGGTCAGGGCGGTCTAAGCTGGCCGTTTTGAGCGGCGCCTGACCGCGACCAAGCTAGCGGGGACCTTCTTCGTGAACGACCGAACTGCACCGAATCGCTGAGTGCCGATGGGTCAAGCGTTGACAGGCGAGCCAATGCTCAGACCACAATGAGTACATGGGGTACACGCTGTCTTTCGAAGGACCGCTGATCGTCACGCGCATTCCGCAAGCGATGACCGACCAGGAGCAAGCTGAGTACTTCGAGCGCATCGAACGCGAGGTCCTCGCCAAGCGCACGCGCCACGTCACCATGGTGCTAGCTGGTCAGTCGACCATCTGGACGCCCGAACAGCGCAAGCGACATCATGCGTTCCACAAACGCAATGAAGGGGCCATCCGTGAGCTGTGCGCGGCAAGCGCGCTAGTGATGCCAGAAGTGTCGACGATCGTGCGCTTTGCGCTGTCCGCCGTGATGATGCTCGCACCCGGGTCGCCTGCCACCATGTTCAGCGAAGAGGGTAAGGCGCGCCGCTGGCTGCAGATACAGCTCGGCAAGGCCATGCATCCGACGTCGGCGCGTTGAGCTGCCGGCTGGAGGGCGTGCGCATCTGAGTCCCGGACCACGCATACCTATTTTGCACGCCGCGTAGCGATGGCGTACGCGCGGCGTATTGGCCGGGCTGGGTACTTGGCGTGCGCTTGTAAGCGAATATGACGGCCCACGTCACGGCCGCGCGCCCCTTTGGCATTGCTGAGCCTGGCCCGCCCCTTACACTCATGGAGACGTGGCCAGCCAACGCGATTATTACGAGATCCTCGGGGTATCCCCCAGCGCCGCCGAGGACGAAATCAAGCGGGCCTACCGTAAGCTCGCGGTCGAGCTGCATCCGGATCGCAATCCGGGGGACGCCGTCTCCGAAGAGCGTTTCAAGCAAGCAAGCCAGGCCTATTCCGTACTCAACGACGTCGAAAAGCGTCGCCGCTACGACAAGCTCGGGCACAGCGCGTTCACCGGCCAAGGCGGCGGTGGCGGCCAAGGCGGTTTCGATCCAGCCGATTTCGATGCCTTCAGCGAAGTGTTAGGCGGCCTATTCAGCGACGTGTTTCGCGGTGGCAAAAAAGGCCGCAAACCGCGCGACATCAAAGTCGACCTGTCGATTCGTTTCGAAGAAGCCGCGCTCGGTTGCGAAAAGACCATCAACGTCACGCGCAATGTCACGTGCGGCACGTGTTCAGGCTCCTGTTCCGCGCCCGGTCATACGCCCAAAGTGTGCGCGGTTTGTCGCGGCAAAGGCGAAGTTCGCTATCAGCGCGGCATCTTGCCCGCCACTCGACCCTGCCAAGCCTGCAAGGGCACGGGCAAAGACATCACGCATCCATGCCCGGATTGCCAAGGCGAGGGCGTCGTTTCCAAGCGTCAGGATTTGCGCGTCACGATTCCCGCCGGCGTCGAAGACAAAAGCGTGCGCAGCGTACGCGGTGCGGGCGAGCACACGATGCAAGGTCAGGGCGACTTGCACCTTACGGTTAACATCGAGCCCCATTCGCTTTTCACGCGTAAGGGTGCGGACGTGTTGTGCACCGTGCCGATAAGTTATCCGCAAGCCGTGCTCGGCGATCAGTTGGAAGTACCCACGCTGGAAGGCGTAGTGAAGATGCGGCTGCCACCCGGCACCGAAAGCGGTAAGATATTCCGCCTGCGCGGCAAGGGTTTGCCCGTGTTTGGCGGCGTAGGCAAAGGCGATCAACTCGTCAGCGTCGTGGTGGACATTCCGCAGGAATTCACCACGCGTCAGAAAGCATTGCTCGAAGAGCTTGCCGTAGAAATGGGCGATGCCAGCCCCGCGCGCCGCGGCTTTCGCGATAAGTTGCGCGCTCTTTTCACGTGAGCAGTTGAAGTGAGCCGCTCAAGTGAAGCCGCTCAGTTGCAGCGTAAGCCTGCCATGATCGCGTCCGCTCGTTCCTGAGTGTTCGCGCGTACGAACGATCACGAGGACCATGCCGGCTTTTCGATCGACCCAGGTGCTTGATGCCGAGCTTGCGAGCGCGTTGAGCAACGCATCGCTGACGCGCATCACAGGTCGCGTGCGCGCCGCGGTGGGCCTGAGTGTTCAAGCGCATTTACCAGCCGCCCGGCGCGGTGAATGGGTGCGCATCGTACGTCGCCATGGGCCGGCACTCGATGCCGAAGTGGTCGGTTTTTCGGGCGAAAATGTGATGTTGATGCCGCTTGGCGAGGCGCGCGGTGTGGGCCCGGATGACCTCGTCGAAAAAGTGGCACCCTCGTTTGCGATCGCCTGTAGCGATGGTTTGATCGGCCGCGTGCTCGACGGCATCGGCAGGCCGCTAGACGACGGACCAGCCCTGTCCGGTACAAGTTGGTCCGTACACCGCGACGCGCCTTCGCCGCTGTCACGCGCGCGCATCGAACGCATCATGCCGACCGGTGTGCGTGCCATCGACGGCTTGTGCACGGTCGGTGAAGGCCAACGTCTCGGCATCTTTGCCGGCAGTGGTGTCGGCAAAACGTCATTGCTTGGGCGCATCGCCACGCGCGCGGATGCCGACGTCGTGGTCGCGTGTCTAATCGGCGAGCGCGGCCGTGAGCTCAACGAATTTCTCGATGGCCTTGCACCCGAAACCCGCGCGCGCGCCGTCGTGGTCTGCGCCACCAGCGATCAACCGCCGCTCGTGCGCATGAAAAGCGCCTACGTTGCCACCGCGATCGCCGAGTATTTTCGCGATCAAGGCAAACGCGTCGTCTTACTGATGGACAGCCTCACGCGCTTTGTCAGAGCCGCGCGCGATGTCGGCTTGGCCGCAGGCGAGCCACCGACCCGTCGCGGTTTTCCGCCCAGTGCTTTCGCCGAGCTTGCGCCTTTGCTGGAACGCGCCGGCAATACTCAGCACGGCTCGATCACCGGCTTTTACACCGTGTTGGTCGAAGGTGGCGATTTGGACGAACCCGTCACGGACGAAGCGCGCGGTCTGCTCGACGGTCACCTCGTGCTCGATCGCGTGCTCGCTCAACGGGGCCATTTTCCGCCCATCGATGTCACACGTTCGCTGTCGCGCTTGATGGATACGCTCATCAGCCCTCCTCACGCCGCTGCCGCCCGGAAGCTGCGCGGTTGGTTACAGCATTACGAGCTAAAGCGTGATTTGGTCGAGCTCGGTGCCACGCAACGCGGCCACGATCCCATGCTCGATCAAGCACTGGCGCGTTTGCCCGCGATTCAGGCCTTCCTGCGCCAAGAAGCCCACGCACCCGAGCTGTTCGCCAGCAGCGTGGAACGTTTGATCGACCTAAGCCGCTAACTTTCCCCCGGCTTGCTCCTCGCCCGGCAGCCCGAGGGAGAGGGGGCCTATCACTCGACGCGCTCGACCTTACCTTGTTCGATGCGAAAGTCGGCGCGCGACTCGTCGAGCAAAATGAAATCGCGATGGGTCGTGGTCAAAAAAACTTGCCCACCCAAACGCGACAACAAGCCGAATAAACGACGGTTCCGCGTGCGATCGAGCTCACTCGAGACATCGTCCAACAGTAAGATCGGCACGCGCCCAGTCCGCTGTGCCAGCACTAGCAACTCCGCGATTTTGAGCGCCAGCACCAAGGCGCGATGTTGACCTTGCGAAGCATGATGCTTGGCGAGCTGTTCCAGCACCCCGATGCGCAAATCATCACCATGGGGGCCCACGCCGGTAAAACCACGCGCCAAATCTTTGGCGTAGGAGTCGCGCAAAGCGCGCGCCAAGACTTCGGGCTCGGGCTCGTGACGTGCGGCGTAGCTCAAGGACAACGGTAAGCCGTGATCGGTAATCTCGGCAAAATGCGCTTCACCTAAGGGCGCAAGCTCTTGCACCAGCGTGGTGCGCGCGGCTCCGATGCGCGCACCGTGACTTGCCAACATCGCATCGTACGCCGTGATCGAGCGGGCATCGGGGCGCTCGGATTTGAGCAAACGATTGCGACTGCGTAGCGCCTTGTCGTACTCGGCCAATAAGCGCGGATAGCCGACGTCGAGCTGCTCGAGCATGCGGTCCAAGAACGCACGACGCAGGCTCGGTGCGCCTACGGCAAGCTCCACATCGGCAGGATGAAACAGCACGACTTGCAACGTCGAATAGTAAGCTCCGAGCGAGCTAGGTCGTTTGCCGTCGACCACCACACTGCGCGGCTTCTGACGGTCTAGGCTGATGCGATAATCGTGGGGCAATGGCTCGGAAGCCACGCGCGCCGTCAGCAAGCACGTGGTCTCGCCGTTTGCGATCATGTCTTCTTTGGCGGCCCCCCGAAAGCTGCGCAAAGATGCCAAATACGCGATGGCTTCGAGCAAGTTGCTCTTGCCTGCGCCATTGTCACCAAACAACACGTTGAAGCGCGGGCCCGGCTCAAAGCTCAGGGGAACCAGATTGCGCGCGCCCGACAAGCTCAGCGCCGTCAGCCGGCTCGGCACAAGCACGCGGGCCTCACTCATCAGATGCGCATGGGCATGATCACGCCAACGAAATGCGTGTCACCCACGGGCTTGATCACGCCCGGATCGAGCTCGCCACCAAGCTCCAGCGCCACTTCGTCTTCGGTCACGCTGGAAAGCGCATCGAGCAAATACTTGGCGTTGAAACCCACTGACAAACGGTCGCCCGCGTAGTCGACATCGAGCTCTTCCGAGCCTTCGCCTACGTCGGGGTTTTCGCTGGTAATCTGCAGCTTGCCCGGCTCGATCACGAGACGTACGCCGCCGCTCTTGTCGCTTGCCACCAAGCTGATGCGCTTGAGCGAATCGACGAGCAGGGCTCTTGCTATCACCACGCGCCGCTGATGCGACTGCGGGATGACCTTGGCGTAAGGTGGGAAGGCTTCGTCGGCGAGCTTGACGCTCAAAATCACATCATGGGCGCGGAAAAACGCGCTGCCAGCGCTGGTGGCGATGCCGAGCGTGGCCGCTTGATCGGCGGCGCGTGCACGGTCTGCACGCACGTCTTCGATCAAACGCCGCAACTCGCCGATGCCCTTGCTCGGCACGAGCATGGTAAAGCTGGCCGCGCTCACGACGGGCGCTTCGGCCTTGGACAGACGATGGCCATCCGTAGTCACCATGCGCACGATCTTCCCATCGCATTCGAACAAGGTGCCGGCCAGATGGGGCCGCGTGTCGTCGGATGACATCGAGTACTGGGTGAGCGCGATGAGCGAGCCCAAGACGCCCGCATCGAGCTCGGCAAGCTTGGCTTCCCCGGGGCTCGGCAGCGGCGGAAAGTCTTCACCCGGCATGCCCGGAATCCGGAACTTGATCTTGCCCGACTTGAGATGCGCCGCGTGATTCTTATCGACGCTCAGCTTCACCTCGCCCTCGGGCAAGTTCTTCACGATGTCGAACAAGGTCCGCGCCGACAGCGCAATCGAGCCCGCGCGCTTGACGGCCGCCTCCGCGCTGGCGCTGACAGCCAAGTACAAATCCGTGGCCGCAAACCGAACCACACCCGCCTCGTCAGCCGAGATCAACACATTCGAAAGAATCGGCATGGAGCTTTTTCGATCCGCCACCGCGTGCGTACGCGAGAGGCCACGAAGAAAGTCCTTCTTGCTGATGCTGAGCTCCATGCAAATCCCCGCCCTCAAACACACACAGCCGCGCACGTCCGCGTCCGGCCGCTTTCTTTAGCACCGTTTGCGCCGACTCTGAATGCCCGTCTGCAGCAAATTTGACGAAGGCCGCTGCGGGCTGCTGGGGGTTGGCCGAGCGAGCGGCTCACCTATGATCTCTGAGTAAGAGATCAATTTAAAGATCGTAGTCTTCTTTAATAATGGCTGTGGATTGGGGATAGGCGCTTCTAACCTGTCAAATTATCGACGGGATCTGACTTAAACTTGCGGTGGATCAAATTCGGGACTGGCTGTGAAGCAATCCTGCA
>JBKJIA010000153.1:0-3413 GCA_046598735.1 Polyangiales bacterium | reverse complement strand
CTTATCCATCCCCACGCCAAAGCGGATGTCGAACTCGCACATGCCAAAGGGTGGCGCCATCTTGTTCTTCACGATCTTCACGCGCGTGCGATTACCGATCACATTCTCCCCCGCCTTCACCTGCCCAATCCGGCGCACGTCGATGCGCATGCTCGCGTAGAACTTCAGCGCGTTTCCGCCCGTGGTCGTCTCCGGGTTGCTTCGGGGCTGCCCTGCGCGGTTGACCGGAAGTCGTGTAAGCACTTGAAAATCAATAGGTTTGGCATGTAAAACATCCGGGTCGGCTCGAAGGCGCTCGGGCCCTCAGACCCGGGCGCCCGACTTTCTCCGGCGCACTGGCGACCCGGCTATCGGTTCGCCCTCGGCAAACTGGCCCTTGCACGTCAGCGAGGTAGTCTGCGTGTCCATGGTTTCCGCTGCCTTCTTGAATCCGACACGCACGGCACTACTCCCAACCCCGGCAAAGCCGCGATGACCAAGCCATCGCGGCAGAAGCCCGCGCCGGCGCGGGGCACGAAGACTTCAGCCCCGGTGAGGCGAAAGCTGCCGAGGAGGCCGGGGCTCTCGGTGCCTTCGCGTCCGGAGGATGCTCAGCTTGCAACGTTGGTTCGTGACCTTGGCCAGATGATCGAAGAGGCACGGCGGCGGGTGGCAGGCGCTGCGAACGCGGCGCTCACCACGCTGTACTGGCAGATGGGGAATCGCGTGCGCCTCGAGGTCTTGCAAGGACGGCGCGCGGAGTACGGCGCGCAGATTGTCTCCGCGGCGGGGAGACAATTGGAGGCGCTTCATGGCCGAGGTTTCGGCGAGAAGTCGTTACGCCACATGCTGCGGTTCACCGAGACTTTCCCAGATCTGGAGATTGTCTCCGCGCTGCGGAGACAATTGTCTTGGAGCCACTTCAAGCAGCTCATCTACATGGGAGATGACCTGAAGCGCGCCTTCTACGTCGAGATGTGCCGGATGGAGGGGTGGTCAACGCGCGCGCTGGCGCAGAAGATCGACGGTATGCTCTACGAGCGCACGGCCCTCTCCAAGAAGCCAGAGCAGCTTATCCGGAAGGAACTCGCGGGGCTTCGTGAAAAAGGTGAGGTCACACCCGCGCTGGTCTTGCAGGACCCGTACATGCTCGATTTCCTTGAACTCGCCGATACTTACAGCGAGAGAGATCTCGAATCGTCCATCCTCCGCGAGATCGAGCGGTTCCTGCTCGAGCTTGGCGCTGGCTTCGCCTTTGTCGAGCGACAGAAGCGCATTAGCCTCGATGGCGACGACTACTATGTTGACCTTCTGTTCTTCCATCGGCGCATGCGAAGGCTTGTCGCCATCGAGCTGAAGATCGGGGACTTCAAGCCCGCAGACTCCGGCCAGATGGAACTCTACCTTCGCTGGCTCGATCGGCATGAGCGCCAGCCATCGGAGCAACCTCCGATCGGTATCATCCTCTGCGCCGGGAAGAAACGCGAGACGGTCGAATACCTCGACCTGGATGCTCGCGGGATCCATGTCGCCGAATACCTGACAGACCTGCCACCACGCGAAGTCCTTGAGGAACGGCTCCACCGCGCGATCGAAGCTGCACGCAACCGGCTGGTCGTGGGCCCGAGCATTGACGCGGATGTCGAGCCGTCCGAATCGGGCTCGCAGTCTCGCAGTACGCGAAAGAAGAAGAAGAAGGGATGAGCCCGGATACACAGCGAAGCCCCGCTGCTATCCGCGCGATCTGTCCGTGGTGCGAGCGGAGCACCGCGGGGTGAGACCGCGGAATCTCTCTGTGCCGTGAGCTCGGCGGCTCGATACACTCTCATATGTGTCACCCTCCGAGCGCGTTGTACGCTGCGCCATCTATACCCGCGTGTCGGTCGCGGATGCCGGCGCGGATCCAGCGCTTTCGTCTTGCGCCTTGCAGTACGCCGCCTGCGCGAAGTACATCGAACACCAGCGCGGCGAAGGGTGGGCACTCCCTGCCGAGCGCTTCGACGACGACGGCTGGAGTGGCGCAGACACCGATCGCCCAGCGCTTGATCGTCTTCTCACGCGTGTCCTCGCCGGACAGATCGATTGCATCGTGGTGCTGCGCCTGGACCGGCTGACCCGGAGCCTGATGGATTGGGTTCGTCTGTCTCATGCGTTCGCCCAACGCAACGTCATCCTGCATCTGGTGCTCGATAACAAGCGCGCGGGTGGCACGGCGATCTCGCGCTTTCAACTCGACCTGCTCGCCACGTTTGCTGAGTTCGAACGCGAAGTGATCATCGAGCGTTTGCGTGATGCGCACGCCGCGTATCGCGCGCGCGGCCAGCGGTCGGCGGGTGCTGTTCCATTTGGCTATGAGGCCGATGCACGCACCAAGCAACTCGTGCCGGACGAACGTCGAGGCGGCGTCGTCGTGTGGATGTTCGAGCTGGCGGACGCGGGAGTTCCTCCCTCGGACATTGCAACGCGCGCGAATCGCCGCCGCGTTCGAACGACTCGCGGTGCGAAGTGGACACCTCGCAGCATACTCAAGCTGCTACGCCACGAAGTCTACATGGGACTGCGCACACCGGACATCGTTGGAGTGCACCGATCACTCGTCGAGCGAGACCTCTTCGAACGGGTGCAAGGCGTGCTCAACGCGCGTCAAACACGAAAACCATCATCCCGAGACCGAGACAACAAGGGAGCTGACCCGTTCATTCTGCGCGGGCTCGTGCGCTGCAATCGCTGTCTGAAGCCGATGACTACGACTACGAGCGGTACGGCTTGGCGGCGCACCGGACCGCGTCGGCAAACTCGAGTCGGCGTTCGGTTCTATCGCTGCCGGCGGCAGGGCTGCGCGGGGAGCCGAGTCGCTGCCGAACTCTTGGAAAGTAAGGTTGTTGACCTAATTCGTTCGCCGCCGCGCGACGTGCAGGACTACGTATTTGAGCGCCTGGTCATCGCGGCAAGCATTTGGGATGCGTTGTTCCTCCAGAATCGCGGCCGCTATTGCCGGAGCATCTTTGACGCCATCTTGTGGGATGGTCGGACTGGCCGGGTGAAGCCGACTTGGTTTGCGCCGCGTGAGCCACCAGACGACGAGTGATAGACGCGGTGGTCAGCGCCGCCACAGAGTCGGCCTCGATTGCGCCGACACCTTCACGAGCGATGAGCCAAGCAATCTGCTGGTCGTCGCCGAGAGAGCCCTCGAGATCGTCCCAAGGGCGAAGGTCCGCTATGGTTCGACTCGACGAACCGTCCGAGCGGAGTCGAAATGCTCGGCGAGGTGACCCGCGCTGCTCGGCGGGATGCCGACGACCTCAAGACGACGGCGAAGGCACCTGCCCACAGACACCATGGCAAATAGAGCCGCCGAGACCGAGAAGACGCCTATGGACTACGACCTGACCTCCGAATGGCAGCGCAAAGGCGCGACGCTCAGTGACAAGACC
>JBKJIA010000130.1:0-7747 GCA_046598735.1 Polyangiales bacterium | reverse complement strand
TGCGCGCCGTGCCGTTGACGTCGATGGTCTTGCCCGAATCATAGTAAGGGTAGACTTCGAACGTGGGGTAGGCACCGGCCAGCTTCTGGGGTCCATTGAGCGACGACTTGTCGAGGTTCAAACCTCCTTGCGCAGGCTCGGTGAAAGGGCGCTCGCAGGTCTCGGGGACTCTCGCCTCGGGCGGGCAATAGCAGTAGTCTTTGCCGCGAATCGGCTCGCGTTGGTCACCGCAAGGGCGCTGGGAGTTCGGGTCCACACAGCGCGACGCGCAGGTGTTCTCAAAACAACCATCCGTGGGGTTTGAACAGTAGCCGCGTGCGCGCGCAAAGCCGCTATCGACCTGGGCGCGCAAGGCTTCAAGCGCCGCGATATTCAGCGTCATCGGCGTCTCGCTCACGTCGGGCATGTTGCGCTTGACCACGTGCAGGTAGACATCGCGGTTTTGCGAATTTCCGAGCGCGGCCTGCAAACCTCTGACGTTGATCTCCGCGGTCTCGTCGATGCTGGAAAGGGTCTTGAAACGCGTGTTCGTATACGCGCTGGCATTCTCGAAGGTGACCGTGTCGCGCGCGCTCGGGCCGGCGCGCAGCTCCACCTGTAGGCACTGGTGAAAGCTCGTGTCTGTCAGGTTGGTGGTAATCGAAAGGCCGCACACCGTCTGATTCGAAACCGGGCCGGGATTGGTGCAGGTATAGCTCATGGGCGAGCTAAGGTCGGTGGTGGTATTACCGATCGAGCCCGCGCCGGGCAGCTCGATCCACTGGGCAGGCGTGGCGATGGTGCCCCAGTTGGACATGCGAAAGCGTGCCAGCAAGTCGTTGGGTGCGAGCGCAGGAAAGGTCGCAGGCCGCTGCGGCTGCACGCGGAAGGTGTTGGTAGCACCGCCCGAAACCGTGACCGTATTGGACGTGGTGCCCGACATATCCAGGGTTGAAATATTCGAACCGTCGATGTTAAGTCCGGCACAGGTGGCGCCTATGGCATTCACCGGCGTCCATTCGCTGGGACTCGCGAGGAAAGGATTGCCAAGCCCCGCGCCCTTGATGCAAGCGCTCACGCCGCCGCCCGCACAGCGCGTAAGGTTCGGCGTGAAGTACTGCACGCGTCCGATCACATCGGCAGGGTTGCTGGGGTTCACGCCGAAATCGGTGCTGGCACCCACCATGATCTTGGCCCTCTGCGCGCCGCCTTGTAGACCAAGCGGTACGAGATCCACCACGAATTGCACAGCCCAGCTCGAGCCGTTCAGCTCCACCTGCGTGCCATCATTCCACAACGCGGTGGTCAGATCGGATACCCAGGGCACGGTGTCGGTGGGCCATCTTCGTACTGCGTCAGCCACCCAGGCGCCATTATAGGTGTAACCGTATACACCCGTATTCTGGATACTAATATGCTGACCCAGGGCAGGTCCGTCGCTGGTCAACCCGATCTTGATGCCGCGGGCTGCGCTGCCGCCTTCGTTGGCTAGGCCAAAATAGACGAAGTCATTGATGGTGGGCGTGCCCGTATCGGCCGTGGCCTGAATCGAGACCATCAGCTTGTCGTTGGTGTCGTTGACCAGCACGCGATAGCGCACGTTGTCGTTGGCCGAGGTAAAGGGGTCGAAGGCCTGAGGACGCAGCGGAGCGTTGCTCCAGCGCGGGTCACTCACTTCATCGCGGATTGCGCTGGTACCCGGTAGCCCCGTCCAGCGCGGCAACCCGCCCAGACCCGGCACGGCTCTCGGTTTATGAAAGCACACGGGGATACCCACGTCGTCGACGCACGTGGGGTTGAGGTGACCCGTGGGCGCGGGCGTGCTGCAGTCTGCTCGCGCGCTCGAGACTTGGCCTACTAAGGCGAGCGGCAGGTAAGCCGCGGCTAGCAGCGCGCGGAGCTTCCGTGTCTGTCCATTCATGTTCTGTTCCTTGTTGTCAGTAGCGTTGAACTTGCAAGAACACGCCGATTTCGTAGCGGTCGTTCCGAGTAAACTGGTTTGCGATAGGGAAGGTCGCGGGGGGAAAGCCAGAGCCCCAGGCCTCTGCAGCGGTAATGAAGCCCGCCGTCCAGCTGCCCACCGTCAGGGTGGAGTCGAAGTAATAGAACTCCACGGTGTTGCCGCTAACCGTAAGCTTTACGGCGGCCCAATACAGCGTTCCCGCGGTCAAACGCACACCGTTGTTCACGGGCGCGTGGAGGTTGTTGCTGTTGGTGGCAAGGTTGAACGCGTTGGTATAGGTAATAATCTTACCCGGGCGATGCTTACCGTCTGGGTCGACGATGTCGTCGTAGAGTGTCAGGCGCACTGTCCCGCCGGTGGACGCGCCCGAGGTGTGTATCCCTAACTGTCGCAAGTCCACGTTGTCGGTCACGACAATCGGCGTGGCGAGCAAGTCCGTGTCGCCGCCGGGTAAGATCATGCCACCCGTGGTGCTGCCCTTGCCGGCGCTAAATGGAGGGTTGCTTTGGCAAAGGCCAGTGCTCGTATTGCAAATCAACGCGGGAGCGGTGCAAGCCTGACTGTTTTGCCAAGTACCCGTGCCATCGCAAAGCTCGGAGTTGCCCGCGTTGCAGCGATGCTTGCCAGCGGCGCAGCTACCCGTGCATTGATCGTTGGAACAGGTCTTGTTGCTCGCCGCGCAGGACACGGATTTCAAGGTGCCGGCGGCATCGCAGTCGCTGAGTACATCCGTATTGAGGCAGTCGTCGACGTTGGGTGTGCACGCCACGCATGAGCCCGCGCCGATGCACACAGGCGTCGGGCCGGGGCAAGCCTGACGCGTCAGACTCTGTCCGTCAGCGGAACAGACGCTGCGCTCATCGGCATCGAAGCAACCCAGCAGATTGTTCGCCACGCAGAGGTCGCACTGGCCATTGCCGGAGTTGCCTGCGGCATCGCATTTGTTGGAGCCGCAATCGAGACGGTTTGCGTAGGCCGAGCCATCGGCGTTGCACTTGGCGAGCACATTGCCGTCGCAGGTCACCTGATTGGCATTGCAGACCTTGTCCTTGCAGCGACCGTTGGCGGCGTCGCATAGTCCGGACTCGCAGACGCTGACCGTGCGAAAGCCAGCTTGATTGGCGTCGCAAACTTGGAGCGTGTTGACGTTGCAGGTGTACTCGTTGACGGCACAGGCCACGCAGCGCGCAGTCTTACCGTCCTGCTTGCACAGCTTCGAACAAGTCTGGGTGCCACCAAAGAATCCATTGGCCTGGCAGGTTTGCAAGCCCGTGGTGCCGGAGCATTGACTCTGACCCGGTGCACACGTGCCGGCGCAGGCTTTGCCGACGCAGGTCTGATCGACACAGAGTGAGTCTTGTCCCCAGACGTCATTACCCAAACAGGTGCGTTGTCGCGAGCCATCCACGCACATCGTGTCGTTCAGCAAGCAAGCTACGCAGCTGCCGGATCGAACACAGTAAGGTGCAGAGGCCGGGCAAACGCGCGCACTCGGGGACTGGCCGTCCGCGGAACATACCTTTTGAGAGCTGCCGTTTTCGCAGCCGAGCACCGCGGCGGGCGTGCAGGTGTCGCATTGGCCGGCGCCGCCATTACCCTTGGCATCGCAGATGCCCGAGCCACAGGAGACCTGGCTCGTGTACGCGGTACCGTCCGCATTGCACGTGGACAACACGTTGCCCTGACAGCTGACTTCCTTCGGATTGCAGACTTGGTCTTTGCAGCGACGATTGACTGCATCGCACAGTCCTGCGGCGCAGGTGTTGACCTTGGCAAAGTCACTTTGCGCGCTGTTGCAGGCCTGAAGCTCGTCGCCTACGCACTTATATTGATTTGCTTCGCAGGCTACGCAGCGCGCACTGCTTTCCGTGTCCTCTTGGCATAAGGCCGAGCAAGTCTGGGCGCCGCCCCACTCGCCTGACGGTTGGCAGAGCTCGAGTACCTTATCTGTGCAGCGAGCTTGACCCGGTGAGCATACGCCTTTGCACGCCTTGCCCACGCACGTCTGATTGTTGCAAGCTGCCGGCCCGCCCCAGGTGCCGGTCTTGGAGCAGGTCCTAAGATTCGTGTTGCCGTCGCACATGGTTTCGTCGGCGACGCAGCCCACGCACAATCCGTCGCCGCTGCAGCGTGGTGTGGCTGCACTCTCCGTGGCGCACTCGGCACTGGTAAGCTTTTGGCCATCCGCACTGCACACCGAGCGCGTGGTGCCACTGCTGCAGAACCTTTGGTTGGCCGCGCAGGCGTCGCACTGGCCGTTCTTGGCGTCGCAAATGCCTTCTAGGCACGGCGTTTCTTCTGAAAACGCGCTGCCCTGCGCATTGCAGCGCCGCAGCACGTTGCCCTGACAGGAGTACTGGTTTGCAGTGCAGGTCTTGTCGGAACATGTGCCTAAGCTGGCCTTGCACTGTCCCGCTTTGCAGGTCGCAGAGAGCAGGAACCCTGACTGGTCTGGCAAGCAGACTTCCAGGTTATCTCCCTCGCAGCGGTACTCGCCCTGCACGCAGGGAAGGCAGCTCATGCCCGTCGCTTCAGCGCAGTGCTCCACCGTGGAACAGGTTTGGGTTTCGCTCGTGACCAGGTCTCCGCCGCAGGTGGTGCGATTGCGGCCGATGCAGCTCACGTACCCAGGCAAGCGGCCGCTACACCCCGCGATGGTGGGGAGGCACGCTGCACTATTCAGGTCGCAGAGCTCGCCGAGGGCGCATGAGGTCGCGGGCGCCCAAGCGCCGGTTTGGCATGCAGACCGTTCCGTTTGCGCGCGCCCTTCGCAGCGCAGCCCGCTCTCTTCGCATGCAGGCATACCCCCATCTGGCGCTATGGACGCGTCTTCCGTGCCGGGCGTGCTGACGCCGCCTTCTTCTATGGCCGCATCGCAACCGCTTTGGCCGCATTCTACACCCTCAGCGTCCGAACCTGCATCCTTCGTAGAGGATGGGTCCGCCGTGCGAAGCTTACTGTCTTCGATGCCGAGCAGGCTGTTGCAGCCGGTGCTTAGCAGGGTTGCGAGCAGACTGAATATCAGTGCGATGCGTGCATGTGGAGATAAGGTCATAAGTACCGGCTCTGGTGTGCCGCGCACTGCCCACGGCTGGGCCGCACACTGAATCGCGAAGGTCTCGCGCCACTGAAGTACGGGCCTTGCTGTCTACGTGCGTTGCGCTGCTAATCCTCCGAGCGGCACCCATAGGAAATCTTAAATCGAACGCATCGTCCCGGAGCATTGAGGCGCATATAAGAAATGGCTTAGTAGGGCTCTAAGATCAGCGACGATCGTGCTGCGGGCAAACGCACTTAATTGTCGGCACGCGGTCATGCTGGCCCATGCTATCGCTGCGCGACTAAGGTAACCTCGCAGCACGCATGCCGAGGACGCCTTGGCCACGGGTGCGGCGCGAGGTTCCAGGCGAGGTTCCAGGCGCCGCGCGAGGTTCCAGGCGCCGCGGATAAGGGGTAAGACGTGTCCACGCAAATGGCCCAACCAGGGGACTTAATCGCGGGCAAGTACCGCATCGTTCAGCTACTCGGCCAGGGCGGTATGGGCGCCGTTTACGCGGCCACCCACATGCTCACGGGCAAACGCGTGGCGCTCAAGTGGCTGTTGCCGGAGCTCGCGACCAACGTGGAAATCGTGCAACGTTTCCTGCGAGAGGCGCAGGCCGCGGCGCGTGTGGAGCATCCCAATGTCGTCGACGTCTACGACGTTGGCAACGATGGCGGTGCGCACTTTCTCGTCATGGAATTTCTTGATGGCGAGTCACTGGGTGCAGCGGTCGAACGCCAAGCGCTCACTGCCGCGCAGGTGCTGCAGGTCGTGATCCCTGCACTGGAGGGCGTGGGAGCGGCGCATAGGGTCGGCGTCATTCATCGCGATATTAAGCCAGACAACATCTTTCTGTGCCGCGACGCCAACGGCTTCGTTCGCAACGTCAAGGTGCTTGACTTTGGCATCTCGAAGCTGAGTGAGGCCGCCCACCCTCTGGGTAACCTTACTCAGACAGGCGCCACCATGGGAACGCCCCACTACATGGCACCGGAACAGCTGCGGGGTTCAAAGGAGATCGACGGGCGTGCCGACATCTATTCGTTTGGCGTCATTCTCTACGAAACCCTGACCGGCCGTAAGCCGTTCGAGGCGGACACCTTTGGCGGCCTAGCCATGGCGGTGGTCAGTCAAACGCCGCCCCCCCCGCGTGCGCTCAATGCTCAGATCGCGCCGGTCTTGGAGCAGGCAGTATTGAAGGCGATTGCGCGCGACAAGGTCGATCGCTTTGCAACGACTGCGGAGCTCGTGGCAGCCATCCGTCCGTTTGCGGCCACAGCGCCGATTTCGCCCCATGCGGGAGCTCAGGCCCAGGAACGAGCGCCATCCGTGGTGTTTCCGAGCGCGGACCATCCCGTGGTGCAGTCGGTGCCTAAGGTTACGGCTACCCCAGCCGCTACGAGCTTTCACGCCGCCTCGCGCGGACTACGTAAACCGATGCTTTGGGCCGCCGTCGCCGCGGGGCTGCTTGCCGCTACATTCGTAGTCGCCTGGCTTACGCGCGCGGCCAATCATGCGCCCGCGGCCGCAGTTGAGGCTCGCTCGTCCGTTGCGCCGCCTGCCGCTGCCGCACATGCGAGCCAGGTCGATCCGGTCAATCGTCCTCCCACCGCCGCAACACCCGCGCAGGCGCCCGATTCGAAGCCAATCGCACCCGCGTCCGACAAGCCACACAGCGACGTGGCGCAAAGCCCAGGCGACACTGCGGCCAACACGGCAAGCGCCCCGGTCGCGTCCGAAAACGCTTCTGCCCAAGCCAAGAGCGAATCGCGTGCGAAAAAACGCGTCGCGCGCGGCAGTAGCGCCCCCCCGCTCGACACTTCACGCGCTCACCCCAGCAGTTCGAGCAGCGCGCCTGCCGGCCTAAGCCCCCCGCCGAGTCAGCCGGCAACGCGCAAGCTATCCCCGGCGGTCGAGCGCGTGGGTGACGTCACACCCGACGAGTTTTGAGCTCAATGGGGAACCAAGCCCACGCCTAGCCCGTTGGCTCTCCGCATGCTCCAAGGGTATGCACCGAGGCTGAGATGGGCGACAATCAGACACATTCCGAATCCAAGCTGCGCACCACAGACGGGCCGCGCCCATGTGCGGTGATCGTCGGCGTTCAGCTGCCAGACACAGACGATGCAGCGTTCGAAGCGTCGCTCAAAGAGCTCGCGCGCCTGGCCGACACACTCGGGCTCAAAGTCGTCGGTCGCGTGACGCAGCGCCGCGCCACCTTGGCCACCTCTGCCGTTGTCGGTGCCGGCAAACTCAAAGAATTGGCCGCATTCACAGACGGAACGGGCATTGTGCCGTCCTACGTGGCGCCGGGAAAAAAAGGCAAGCAGATTGATGAAGAAGGCAACGAGCTTGACGAAGATGAACCGGACGAGGCAAACGCTGTCGTCACGTACGAGGTGGCAGAAAAAGCCACCACCGTGCTCGTCGATCACGATTTGACGCCTTCGCAAATGCGCAACCTGGAGAATGCCACCGGCGTTGAAGTGCTGGATCGCTCCATGGTGATCCTGGCGATCTTTCAACGGCATGCGCGTACGCGCGAAGCCCGTCTGCAGGTCGAGATCGCACGACTGGCGTACACGGCACCGCGGCTGCGCGAGGCGCACGCAGGACAAGACAGACAGCGCGGCGGCGTGGGTGGGCGCGGCGCAGGCGAGTCTGCGATCGAGCTTGACCGCAGGCGAATTCGAGATCGCATCGCGGAGCTCAAACGGGAGCTCGAAGTCGTCAAGCGCGAAGCGGACACGCGCCGCAGTCGC
>JBKJIA010000110.1:0-21731 GCA_046598735.1 Polyangiales bacterium | reverse complement strand
GTTTCTCAAGACCGGGCTGACGGCCTACCCATGGCGACTCAATCTCGGCTCCGACCGACCGTCAGGTCCGTTCGTGTCGTTGTCGCTCATGCAAGGCATGAACAACGAATGGAATGTCGCCATTTCGGCAAAGCGCGCGACCGGCATCCACGGCGAGGCCGGCTTCAGGGGGGCAGTTGGCGCCGGACTCGATTTTCGGCTCGGCGCCTCCGTGCTGGTCGGCAGCGACAACCGCGTCGTCGGCATCGAGCCACTCGCACTCGACTCCTGGTCGCTAGTGGCAGCCGGCTGGGCCGGATCCGCACGTGCAATCCAAGCAGCCGTGCTCGGCACACGTACCGCATGAGCGCACGACCTGCTGACGTAAGGCCTCGCGCGCTCGGAAGATGCGCACGCCGGCGTTGCTCGCGCTGATGCCAGCGAGCGCGGCGAAGTCCTTGACGCTCATGCCCTCGAGCTCGATACGGCGTACTGCTTCCGCGTACTCGGGCTTGAGCGTGCCCGCGATGCGGCTCACGCACTGACATACCTGTTCTAGCGTAGCGGGCTCCTGCTCGTCGGCCTCGAGCTCATGTGCGAACATTTCCAGCCGACGATTCGCGGACGCGTTGCGTCGGGCATGGTCGATCACAGCATTGCGCAGCACGCGATAGAACCACGCGGTGGCGGAGTCGCCCTCGCGAATCGTGTGCACCTTGTCGAGACTACGCACGAAGGCCTCGTGCAAGATGTCCTCGGCCAAGGCGCGATTGCCGACCTTACTCTCTAGGAACGCTAGAAAGGTGCGGTGGTTGCCTACCAGATTCTCGACGATGTCTTGAGTCGTCACGCTGTCTCCTCAGTGGTGAGCGTGGGCGGTTACGGCTAGCCTCCCACCATCATGCGTCTCGGCCAAACCTTCGCAATCTGAGCGAGTTGAGCAGCACTGAGACGCTAGAGAACGACATGGCCGCGCTCGCGAACACAGGGGATAGCTGCCAGCCGGTGTAGGGGTAAAAGAGCCCGGCTGCGAGTGGGATCCCGACCAGATTGTAGATGAACGCCCAGAAGAGGTTCTGACGGATCGTGCGCAGGGTTTGCCTCGAGAGCTCGAGCGCCTTGGGCAGAGCGCCGACGCCGCCGCGCAGCAGAACGATATCAGCCGTGGCCACGGCGATGTCGGTTCCCGTGCCGATCGCGATGCCCACGTGGGCGCCCGCCAAGGCAGGTGCGTCGTTGATGCCATCGCCTACCATCGCAACCGTGCGGCCGCGGGCGCGCTCCTCGGCGACGACGCGTGCTTTGTCCTCGGGTCGCACCTCGGCGAACACACGGGTGATGCCGAGCTCGCGCGCCACGGCTTCTGCCGTCGCTTTGCGGTCCCCGGTGAGCATGGCCACTTCGATGCCGAGCTTCTGCAGCACGTTGACGGCGATCTTGGCGTCATCCGTGACGCGGTCGGCGACTGCGATCACAGCTGCGAGCCGCCCCTCGATCGCCACGAACGAGGGCGTGCGCCCGCGCTTTGCCAGCCTTTGAGCTTCGGCCTCGAAGCTTGTCGTGTCGACACCTGCACGTGCGAGCCACGCAGCGGTGCCGATGCGTACGACCTTACGGTTTACCTCTCCGTGCACACCGAATCCGGCTTCCGACACGAAGCCATGAACGGGAAGTAATTGAGCACCGCGTGCGCGTGCCCCGTCGACGATCGCCTTGGCAATTGGGTGCTCGCTCTGGTGCTCCACCGAGCCGATCATTGAAAGCAGTGCTTCGTCGCTCAGCTCAGTCAGGTTCACGACGTCTGTAAGCTCGGGCTTGCCGGCTGTGAGCGTGCCGGTCTTGTCGAAGAGCACCGTGTTCACTCGGCTTGCAGCTTCGAGCACAGAGCCTCCCTTCACCAGGATCCCCAGTTCTGCGCCGCGTCCGGCACCCACCGCGACCGCTGCCGGGGTAGCGAGGCCGAGTGCACACGGGCACGCGATCACGAGCACCGCGACGAAGCGCTCGATGGCAGTCGCAAGGCCTTCGGCCGTCGGGTCGAGCGCCAGCCACACGAAGCCCGTTACGAACGCTATGCCGAGCACGATGGGCACGAAGCGACTGCTCACGACGTCGGCGAGTCGCGCGATCGGTGCCCGCGACCCCTGGGCCTGCTCCACGGCCTCCACGATGCGCGAAAGCGCGGTGCCCTCGCCGGTGCGTGTCACGCGAAAGGTAAGGGCACCATTCTGGTTTAGTGTGCCGGCGTATACGGTGGATCCCTGCTGCTTGTCGACAGGTAGGCTCTCCCCGGTGAGCATCGATTCGTCGACGGCCGACGTTCCGTGCACCACTTCCCCATCCACCGGCACACGTTCTCCGGGACGCACCAGCACAAGATCGTTGGGTCGCAGCGCGCTCACGTCGACTTCCTCGAACTGCTCTCCGCGCACACGGTGAGCGGTCTTGGGCACGAGGCCGACGAGCCCCCGCACCGCGTCTGCGAGGCGCCGACGCGCACGCGTCTCTAGCAATTTTCCGAGTAGCACGAACATCACGATCGCCGCGCCCGCTTCAAAGTACAGGTGCGGCATCACTCCGTGCTCGGCGTGGGCGAACAGGCCGGGCGCCATGAGCGCGACCGTGGAATAGCCCCACGCTGCAAGGGCTCCCAAACTCACGAGCGTGTTCATGTCGCTCGTGCCGTGCTTCAGCGCCCTCCACGCGAGCTTCAAGAAACGCACGCCTGGTCCAAACAATACGCCCGTGGCCAGCGCGAACTGGACCCAACGTGCGGCTGGGCTGTCTGTGCCGGGGAGCGCGCCGTGCGACATGGCGAGCACGAGTAGGGGAAGGGTAAGAGCGGCTGCGATCGCGAAGTCGCGCCGGATGCTGGTTTGCTCCGCTGCCTCGGCAGCATCGAGCGCAGCGGCGCGGGCTTCCGCCACCGGACGCTTGGGCCTGTCGCTCGACGGCACCTCGCGCAGTCGCGGCACTTCATATCCGGCGTTCTCGATGGCATTTACGAACGCGTCGGGGTGGGCGACTGAAGGTTGATAGCGGATCGAGGCGCGTCGCGTGGCGAAGTTTACGGTCGCTTCAGTCACGCCAGGTACCGCGCTCAATGCGCGCTCCACCCGCTGCACGCAGCTCGCGCAAGTCATGCCTTGCACGGGCAGGTCGGTGGCTACGGTGTGGTCCTCGTGGGTCGCTAAGGCAGTGTGGTTCGACATGGCTTCCTCGTGGGCACTCTCAGGTGGGCCGCAAAGGGAAGACGCAGCGCCTGTAGGTCGATTACAGCAGCGGCGGGAGCCGAAAGCGGTTGTCGAATCAGGCAGAGGTGTAATCCAACTGCGGGGGTTGCGTCCCCAATGTAGGAGAACGAACATCACGTCGCCACAGGTTACGGCACAGATCACGCTGGAGCGGAGCTCTCTATGTTACCCCTCGAAGGTGCCGAAGCCCCTCGGAGCTGGGAAGGGGTAAGAACACCTCGAAGGCCCTGAAGACGCAAAGGTGGGAGTAGCGAAGCGAGTTGCCTTACACCTCGGCACCCCCTATTCTGGCCATCGGGGGTTCCAATGCAGACGCTGCACGGGTACGAGGTGCTCGAGAAGCTCCATGCCCGCGGCAACAAGACCGTGCTGCGTGTGCGGCGCCAATGCGACGGCCTGGAGGCGGTGCTCAAGTACTTCGACACCGACGCCCAAAGCCATCTGGAACTCGAGCGAATCAAGAACGAGTTCAATCGCCTGCGTGCTGTGAGGAGCCCCTACGTCATCGTGGTCCACGGTCTCGTGTTCTTCGAACGCGGTGTCGGGATCCTGATGGGCGATTTTTCGGGTGAATCCCTCGCCGGCATACTCACGCGCAGGGGACCTCTTGAGCCGCGCAGGTTCCTCGATGTGGCGATCAAGTTGGCCATCGGCGTCCGCGACATCCATCGCGAGAATGTGATCCACCGCGACTTGAAGCCGAGCAATGTGCTCGTCAATGAAGCGACCGGCGAGCTCAAGATCATCGACTTTGGTATCTCCAACGCCTTCTCCTTAACCCAAACGTTCGAGCAGATGGGTACCTTGCCGTATATGTCCCCGGAGCAAACGGGGAAGATGAATCGAACGGTCGATCAGCGCGCTGACCTCTACTCGTTGGGAATCGTGCTCTACGAACTCCTAGCGGGGCGATGCCCGTTTGTGTCGAACGACCCGCTCGAGCTTGTGCACTCCCACATAGCGCGCATTCCCAAACCGGTTTCGGCGATCGACCCTTCGATCCCGTCCCAAATCTCGGCGATCGTGCAGAAGCTTCTGGAGAAGGAGGCCGACCGCCGGTACCAAAGCGCAGCAGGAGTTCTGGCCGACCTGACACTGTGCCGCTCCTTCCAGGAGCGAGGCGAAGAGATCCCGTCGGACCTGCCCATTGGGGCTCAGGATGAGCGGCGGGTCTTCCGTGTCCCTCAGCGACTGTACGGACGCGACAGAGAGCTGCAGCGACTGCTGGATACCTTCTCGCGGGCCGCGGCAGGAGCGTTCGAACCCGTGCTCGTGGCGGGTTACTCAGGCATCGGAAAGTCTGCGCTCATCCGTGAAATCCAGAAGCCACTCGTCGCAGCACGCGGTTTCTTTGCGTCGGGTAAGTACGATCAGTTCAACAAGGCGAAGCCGTACAGTGCGATCCAGCAGGCGCTTGACGAGCTCGTGCGGCTGGTACTACGTCAGCCAGAAGATGAGATCGGGCGCTGGCGCGAGCTGCTGCTCGAAGCCCTGCGGGGAGAGGGGCAGTCACTCGTCGACGTCGTGCCCATGCTCGAGAGGCTGCTTGGGCCTCAGCCCATGTTGGAGGACGCTGGCCCCGTCGCCAGACAAAAGCGCTTCAATCGAAGCTGCGATGCCATTTTACGGACCTTTGCAGGCGCAGACCATCCACTGGTGTTGTTCCTGGATGACGCTCAGTGGGCCGATGCGGCCAGTCTTGAGCTTATCCACTCGTGGATCGATAGAGAAGTCCCCTATGCGCTGCTCATTCTTGCCTATCGTGACAACGAGGTTGGAGCTAACCATCCCCTTCATCTGATGCTCAGGGATGGACTCAAAGAACGGATGGAAGGCTGCCGGATCGTGCTTTCCGCGTTGGAACAGGGTCATGTGGACGAGCTCGTCGCGGACACGCTCAAGCGAGAGCCCCGCGACGTGCGGGACCTTGGGGAGGTGCTCTTTGCTAAGACGGGAGGCAATCCGTTCTTTCTCACTCAGATGTTTGCGGAGCTCCATCGCGACGGACTGGTAGCCTTTGGAGAGAAGACCGGCTGGACATGGGACTCGCCTGCCATTGGTGGCCGCGCACTCACGGACAACGTCGTCGACTTGATGACTCAGAAGATCCATCGCTATCCCTCGCGCACGCATAGCGCACTCAACATGTGTGCGATTCTCGGCGCGGAGTTCTCCCTGGGGAGTTTGGCGAGTGTCCTCGAGACGTCCCACGAGGAGGCATACCGTGTGATTCTACCGGCCATCTCGGACGGGCTTCTCACAGAGTTTGGTGGCCGCGTGCAGTTTGCTCACGACAGAATCCACGAGGCCGCCTACGGACTCACGACGGTCGCCGATCGAGCCAAGCGGCATCGTCTTGTGGGGCGGCACTTACTGGCCACCCTCGACGCAGGAGGCGTGGAGAAGGTCTTGTTCAAGATCACGGAGGACTTGAATCGCTCCGCGGATCTGATCGAGTCCGCAGAGGAGCGACTCGAACTCGTTCGGCTCAATCTGCGCGCGGGGCAAAAGGCCCTGGGGTCGTCGGCTTTCAGTCCGTCCGCCGACCTCTTCGAGCAAGCCATTTCGTTACTTTCACCTCAGCCGTGGAGTCATCAGCCAGAGCTTTCGTACGAAGCGTACTTTGGTCTCGCCACGGCTCGCTACTCCAACGCGCAGTACGAGGAGTGCGAGCGCAGTGTAACTACCTGCCTGACCAACGTAACTGACCCGGTGGATTCGGCGCCCGCCGTGGAACTGCTAGTGAAGACCTACTTCGGGCAAAATCGCTACAGCGAGGGCCTCGGCATAGCGATCGAGCGTCTGAGGGCTCTCGGAGTCGACCTTCCCGCAAAGCCGAGCAAGGCCCGCGTATTTGCTGCCTACGCCCGGCTCAAGCAGCTGCAAGGCTCTCGCCCGACCGCCAGCCTGGTCGACCTTCCCACCGCGACGGATCGGCGAGCGATCGCCGCGATCAACATCCTCAATGCCAGCGCGCCGACCAGCTTCTTAGTCAACGGCGACCTGATGGCGCTGATGGGCATCACCATGGGGCAGCTAAGCCTTCGGTTCGGCAACACCTTCTTCTCCCCATTTGGATACTGTGTCTGCATGATCGTGGAAGCGGGTCTGTTCAAGGCCATTCCGAGCGGCGTGGAGTACCTCGACCTCGCACTTGCAGTGCAGGACAAGTACCCGAGTGCACAGCAGCGCGCCCAGATCGAGCTGATTAGGGCCTGCTTTTGGCACCACCAAGTGCAAGATCTGCGTGGCTGGGAACGCATGACCACGGCGGCAGTGACCCACAACCTCGATGCCGGCATACCGTACTTCGCCGACTACGCCCTTGCGCTCAACCGCTGCCTGTCACTCTTCTTTGGCACTCGGTCACTCGACGAGGTCTACCGTAGCAACGCGGAGGTGCTGGAGGTGCACCGCAAGAATGGAGACCATGAAGTGATCGCCAACCAGACGTTTGTCATGCATACGCTCAATCGATGGCGTGCCGCGGGAGGTCTGAACGAAAAGATGGATGCACAGGTAGCAGCCTTCGACTCCGCCGCGTACGACGAGCACCATCCGGGCAACCTAGTGGCCCACGGGCAGTGGGTGGTGATCCGACAAGCACAGCATTACCTCGACGGAGACTACGCGGCTTCACTACGCACAGGACTGGCTTTCATGGTCAAGTCGGTCGAGCTAGGCGGAGTCATCATCGACCACCTCCACCGCTTTTTTTTCAACCTTGCGTATCTGGCGTGCGACCACAGTTGCCTTTCCTTGAAGGAGCGCGCGAAGGCGGGTGCCTACTATCACGCCAACCGAGCCCTTTTCTCGGTGTACGCGCGCCACGCGCCCAATTACGACTCGCACGTGGCCCTGATGACTGCCGAAGAACACCGACGAGCAGGGCGCGCGATCGATGCCCTCGCGTCGTATGAGCGAGCGGCTTCGGATGCGCGGGGCATCAGCAGTTTCAATCAAGCCCTCGCATATCGACGCCTTTCGACCTTGCTTGCCTCGCAAGGCCTGCAAACGCAGGCACTACTCGTGGCCCAGGAGGCATGGCGTTGCTACCAGGACCTTGCATTCCGCTCTGAAGCGCGGCGGCTGGAGAGCGAGTTCCCTGGGCTGGTGACCGCGATCGAAGTCGGCGCTTCGAGAAGCCTCGCGGCCACTAAGACCGCTGGCGGCACCGCCTCGATGTTCACGCAGCAGCTCGACGTTGAGTCGCTCGCGCGCGGCGCCCGTGCGATCTCGGGTCAGGTCAAGTTCGAAGGCTTGGTCGAGGCACTGCTCCGTCAGCTCTGTCAGAGCTCTGCCGCGCAGCGCGCAGTACTGCTGCTGGAGGAGGACGGCAAGCTTTATGTCGAGGGTGAGATCGTGGTCTCGGGGCAGACCGAAGACCTTCGCCTTCTGCTGCGAAAGCCATTTCCCGCCCGACGCGGAGACGCTCCCACGATCGCCGAGACCGTCGTGCAGTTCGTGGCACGTATCCGACGAACGGAGGTTCAGGGGGACACAAGCCTCGGCGACTTCGCTCAGGATCCCTACGTGAAGGAACACAGTCTCAAGTCTGTACTGTGCATGCCAATCTTGAATCAGGGTAAGTTACTGGGTGTACTTTATCTCGAGAACGCACTCGTCTCGCACGCGTTCACGACCGTACACCTACAGGCGCTCGAAATCCTCGCCTCGCAAGCCGCCATTTCGTTCGAGAACGCCCATCTGTACAGGAAGCTCGAGCAGAAGGTGGAGGAACGGACGGTCGAGCTGCGCCGAAAAACGAATGACCTCAATGGGATGCTGCAGAACCTGGAGCAGGGTGTATTCACCATCCTCAAGGGCGGCGCGATCCACCGCGAGTACTCGCGGCATCTGGAGTCCATGTTGGGAACGTGCGCAATTGCCGGGCGAAGCTACGCGGACGTCATTTTCGCTGAGGCCACCTTGAGTTCCGACGCGTTGAGTCAGACGAAGGCTGCGGTGAACCTCTCGCTTGGCTCGCAGGTACTGTGGTACGAGTCGAACCGGCACTTGCTCGTGCGCGAGATGCGACGGCGGCGCCCAGACGGCAGCGTGCGCTTGCTGGAGCTCACCTGGAGCCCGATCCTCGCCGACCAAGACGTGGTCGAAAAGCTACTTGTGAGCGTCAAGGACGTCACGGAACTGCGCGCGCTTGAGCAGCAGGCGCAGGCACAGCGCCTTGATCTGGAGGTGATAGGCCAGATTCTCGGCATCCCGAAAGGGTACTTCCTTGCGTTCTTGGAGGATGCCGAAGAGCTTCTCACCCGCAGCGAGCGGAGGCTTGCCAACGGCTCCCTCGACCTCTCGGGCTTGGCGGACCTGTTTCGAAACATGCACACGATCAAGGGCAACGCATCCACACACGCTTTCAGGCGTCTGGCTCAACTCGCTCACGAGGCTGAAGAAACGTACGCGGCGTGCCGCAAGGAGGCCGGGGAGGCATGGGACCTCGAACGCATGCAGGGCGAGCTTGGCGAAGTCCGCGACTGCCTCGATCGCTACCGCCGAGTTTACGAGCAGAACTTGGAGTCCTTCGGCCGCGGCCTGAGCGACACGACAGCGGTCGATAACCTCCTGTTGGAGCGTATCCGAAGAGCCGTCGAGACGAAGTCGAGCGAGCTGCCAGGCCTGATCGAAGCCATTGGTACGAGCCCCCTCGAGGAGATCGTCGCCAGTGTTGGCAGTTGCTTGAAGAGCGCGGCCAGCGAGCTTCATAAGCCGACGCCCGAGGTGCGCGTCACCTCCGAAGGCGTCCGCTTCCGATCAGAGCTGCTGCCCCCCCTGCGCGATACCCTTGTGCATTTGTTCCGCAATGCGATCGACCACGGCATCGAACCGGTGGCCGAGCGAAAGAGCAGCGGGAAGCCTGACGCGGGAGCTATCGCGATTCACGCTCGTGCCTGTACCGAGGGGTGCGAGATTCTCATCAGCGACGATGGGCGCGGTCTGGCCGTGGATGCCCTGCGTGCGGTTGCGGCCGAGCAGGCTCTGCCGCTCGAGTCGGACGCCCAGCTCGCCGAGCTTGTCTTCGTGCCTGGACTGTCGACGGTCAAAGCAGTCAGCTACACCTCAGGTCGAGGCGTAGGGATGGATGCCGTAAGGCGCTTCATCGCCGATCTCGGTGGGAAGGTACAGCTCATGTTTGCCAGCGAATCCCCGGACCCCTATCGCCCGTTCACCACTCGGATCGTCCTGCCGCATGAGTGCGTGGTTTACCTGCAGGGAGAGGCGGGCCGCGGCGGCACTCTAAACAACCCTCTGTCCTATGCCCCAGGTCCGGCGAGCTAGCAGTTCGGCTCGACGCCAGTCCGTCCGCCATGTCCGATGTCGATGCTTCGCACATCGTCACTTGCCTCATCAAACCGATCTCTCGGGCGGCGGTGATCTCGCTCGCGCGGCGCGTACTGCCAGCGGCGGCCATGTAGCAACGCGGCGTGCGTTCAAAGGTTGCTCCCTCTGCAGACCCGAGGGATGCTCCCGGCAGAACAACGGAATCGTGAGAGTGCACGATGGGATCGGGCGAAGACGTGGAAGAAGGGCCAAGCGCCAGTGCGCGGCGTCGTGTGCTGCTGGTGGACGACTCCGAGCAAATCAGGAGCATTCTCAAAAGCATGCTGCAGGCGAGCGGGTTTGACGTCGTAGAAGCCGAAAACGGAGCCGAGGGACTCAGGCACCTTCGTGAAGACCCGGCCATCGGCTTGGTCTTTCTCGACATGCACATGCCGAGAATGGATGGACTCGAGGTGCTTCGAGTCATCCAAGCTGCACCGCTGCTCGGCAAGGTTCCAGTTGTAGTCATGACGGGCGATTCCGGTCAGTCCGGCCTCGATGCCAAAGATCTCGGAGCAGTCGGCGTGCTGCAGAAGCCGTTTCGCGGCGATGCCGTAGTTCGAATCGCGCAGAGTTTGTGTCTTTTCGACACGCGTGAGTCCGTGTAGGAGCTCGCGACCCGAGCGGTCGAAGACTCCGCACCGGACGCACTTCGTCCTCAAGGGAGCGCTGATGCTGCGTGTGTGGGACGCGCCACTCGCACGTGCGACGAACGGCTGGGTCCCCACGAATGCGGTACCTTATACGCCACGCGCGCCTGGAGTCGTTGGGCACCTCAAGGGCACGACAGACTCGGCGCGGCCGACGGCGCCTGGTTCGGCAAGTCGAGGTCGACCACCATGGGAAGGTGATCGTGGTCCATGCCCACCAGGGTGCCGTTTATTACGGTAAACAGGCTGCTGGGGATCTCCCTCAACGTCCCGTTCGCCATGAAGTTCGAGAAGTAGGGTGCGAAGTCGCCAGGCAGGAGCGCTACGTCGAGCGGGGTTAGGCCATACCGGCGCAGCGTCTCCTTCGAGAGCAGCAGGGTGTTGAGCGTGATGCGATTGCGGACCACCCACGAGCTCGATGTGGGGCCGAGGAAGAAGTGATCAATTTGCCCACCGCCTACGGAGACCACGAGCCCGTCGTCGTTACCGCTGCCTGGGCCGTACTTCACATAGCCCTTGGTGTTCACGGGCATGCCTTGTGCGTTCTCCGGGCTGGCGCGCAGGTTTGATGCGAGATGAGTCGCTCCAGGGTCGATCACCTGATACATCGCGATGTTCTGGATGCCTGGGATGCTGGCGACGGTGTTGTAGCGCGAGCCGCCCGGGCCATCGTTGAAGTCTCCAGCCACGAAGCTCGCCGACGCCCTCGAGCCCGTGATCATACTCTTCGTGTACTCGGCTTGGGAGCCGTCCATATAGTGCGCGTTGGCGAGCAGGAGGCTCGCGTTGCTGTAGTTGCGCAGCTCCACGAGATAGCCGTTCGCGCGTGAGTTCTTCATGCACGTCGAGCGCAGCGTGATGGCCCCGCGAATCATGACGCACAGACCGCGACCGTTGCACTGCACCTGCCACGAGTTGTCACCCGTGATTTGTGCCATGTAGCTGCGAATCTTTTCGTTGATCTGGCTGATCGAGATGCCTGACGGGAGGCCGGACGAGCTGTAGATCGTCTCCTGCAGCAGCCAGATGTCCGGGCGCACGGCGTTGAAGACGCGCGCGGCGGCAGCTGTGCGGCTTGGGTCGTAGGTGCCCGCGGTGTTGATGGCGCGCCAGACTGAGTCGGTCTTCGGGAAGACCGATCCGCGGAACGTATTCCACGAAGCGATACGCAGCTTGGTGTTCGTCGGTCGGTCGAGCACGTTCAGGCCGGACGTCGGCGGAGGCTGCGGTGGCTGGGTGGTGCTCGTACCGCACTGGTACGTCACCCCGAGGCGCTTCGCGGTGCCGGAGCAGGGGTCGGAAAAGACAGCATTGCTCGCGAGCACCGTGCAGGTCGCCTTCCCGAGGCACGCAGCTTCCACGGCTTGCCGAGAGGATGTCGCATTGCAGGTGCTGGCTTGAAGGCCCGTCTGGCAGGAGCCCGTGGGCGTTCCGTAGCTCGCAAAGGTGATGCTCTTGAGGATCTGTCCGCCCGCGCACGACAGCGTAACGCTGCGGCCCTCGTCGGCGAGTGCACAGGTCGCTGTCCCACTGCAGCTCCCTTCTGGCACCCCGCAACCGCATGCACCCGGCTCCGTCTTTGCGGAGTCGCTCGGGCATAGGTCGGTCGCCACTACGTCGAGCCGATCCAGGTTCGGTCCGCCACTGCTCGTGTTTGCGAGCACGCGCACGGTGTTCTTCCCTTCGCGTAGCGACACTGCCGCGGTGTCGGTGGACCATTGGGTCCAGGTGCCTGTGATGGCGAACCTCAAGGTGCCAGCGCTCTGCCCGTTCACCAGGACCGCCGCACCGCGAGCGTTCGCTCCACCGTTTGCGAAGCGAAACTGGAGCTGGTAGCGACCCGCCGCGGGGGCCGTGATGTTGTTCCACTCGATCCAGGTTCCATTGCCTCCGAAGTCCATGAAGCCCGAGCCCGTGTATCCGCTCCTGTTGCTCGCCTGTGCACAGTCGTTTTGCGCGCTACGAGCCTCGGCCTGGTAGGACGCACTGGGGAGCTGCTTTTCATCGAGCGCGCCGGCGTCGGCGTCTTCGGCATCCCCGTGGGTAGTGCCCATTGGGGCGCAGGCGATCGAAGCGTGCATGGATGCAACGAGGGCGGCAAGTCGCAATGCACGGGCTTGTGTGGGGGCGAATTTTGTCATCGGGCTCTCCAGAAAGAGACGTGAGTTGCCGGCCTGGACGGGAGTTACACCTCAATGTCCAGGACGGGCGCCACCTTCGCCGTGGCGACCTGTGACGGTACGATTGCGACCAGCGCAGACGCAGGCGAGCCGCACCGAAAGCGCCGATCGCTCAGGAGTGTCGCCGTGCACACAGACTGAGGTGAGCAGGTAGCCGAAGGGACCTCGCCCTCGGGACATGAAGTGCAATGACAATGCGGAAACAAACCCTTCTGGGGGCGGTCGTTAAGTGCGTGGTGACGTGCTTCTTAGCCGGCTGTGAGCCGGGCGCGACCGTCGAACCAGGCAGTGATTTTGAGTCCGGCGACTGGGGCACAGATGGAGGCGTTGACAAGGCCTTACCCGGCACCATCTACCAGGCGGAGAGCTACACCGCCCAGAGGGGCTGCAGTCGTGCGACCAACGCGAGCGGCTATACCGGCTCTGGCTTCGTCGACTTCGGCGACGAGGGCACTTATATGGAGTGGAATAATATAAGTGCTGCGGCTGCGGGAGACTACCGACTTACCTTTCGGTACGCCAACGGGAGCCCCAATGATCGCCAGGCAGCCATCGTCGTTAATGGTGCAAACGTTGGAAACGTGACGTTCGCTTCGACGGATGAGTGGACGACCTGGCGAACGGTAAGCCTTACCAAGGCTTTGCGGGCCGGAAGCAATACGATTCGCGTGCTCGCCAATAGCAGTAACGGTGGGCCGAACCTGGACAGCATGGAGGTCGTCGCGCTCGATGAATGCCCGAGCGACGCCAACAAGACAAGCGCAGGCGTCTGTGGCTGCGGCACGCCCGACGTCGACAGAGACTCCGATGGCACCCTGGACTGCAAAGACGGATGCCCCACGGACCGCAACAAGACCCAGCCTGGTACCTGCGGCTGCGGCGTCAGCGAAGGTAGTTGCGGCGGCACCTACCAGGCCGAGAACTACACTGCCCAGAGCGGTTGCAGCCGTGCGACCAACGCCAGCGGCTATACCGGTTCTGGCTTCATGAATTTCGGAGACAACGGCACTTATGTCGAGTGGAATAACGTTAGCGCCGCGAGTGCCGGCAGCTACCAGCTCACCTTTCGGTATGCCAACGCAGGCTCAAGCCCACGTCAGGCGACCATCCTCGTCAATGGTGCGAATGTTGGCAACGTGGCGTTCGCTTCGACGGGCGAATGGACGACCTGGCAAACAGTAAACCTTACGTCGTCCTTACGGTCCGGTAACAATACGATTCGCGTGCTCGCGAACACGAGCAGCGGCGGGCCCAATCTAGACAGCATGCAGCTCGCAGCGGTGGACGCGTGCCCCAGCGACCCCAACAAGACGTCCGCGGGCGTCTGTGGCTGTGGCACTGCCGATGTCGACAGAGACTCAGACGGCACCATGGACTGCAAAGACGCGTGCCCGACGGACCGCAACAAGACCCAGCCTGGAGCCTGCGGCTGCGGTGTCAGCGAGGGGAGCTGCGGTGGTGGTGGTGGCGACGCCATTCGCTTGCCGATCGAAGTGCTCGGCCCCTCCGGTACGAAGGAAACAGTAAGCTTTCAGCTGAGCTCCACCACGGGCATCACCCACCTGCTGGTGACCTGCCATTCGTGCGGTTACAACGACCACGCGCTCGACTCGGATTCTACTAAGGTGAAGGCTGCCGTTCAGGTCAACGGTGGGGCCCAGATTGCGCTGAAGTACTACACACTCAAGAGTGGTGGCGGCATTGCGGGCAACAGTGCGATTCGCCTCGTTGCGCCAGATGACGCCGGATACGGTGGCGTCGGCGGCGGCTTCCGCACCAATACCATGGTGTTGCCGATTTCCGGCCTCAAGACAGGCACCAACACCCTCTCGTTTACCCATGTGACTCAGGGTGGCGCTTCGATTGGCTTTCGAATTATTGATGTCAATCTCCTGCGCGGCACCTCCCCCGGCGCCAAGGTTCTGCCGAGCACTCAGTTCGTGCAGGATAACCCAGCGAGTTGGTCCGCAGCCCAGGCCGCAGGCACCAGCGATCCCACCGCGCTGCAAGCTGCCATCAACCAGGGTAAGACGCTCTGGTACAAGAACAACAGCTTGTACGACCCCGCGCTCGACCAGTTCGATGGTCAGACGGGAGGAACCCCGCCACTCGATGGACGCATCCAGGCTTCTTGCTCGAACTGCCACGCGCAGGATGGGCGAGACCTTAATTACTTCAACTTCTCCAACCGTTCGATCGTGGAGCGCGCTTATTTTCATGGCGTGGCGCGCAGCGAGGGGCAGAAGATCGCGGCCTACATTCGCAGCTTGAACCTGCCGGTGGTAGCCCGAGCGCGCCCGTGGAACCCTCCCTACCAACCGGGCCCCGGGCTCGACTCGCGACCTGCCTATGAGTGGGCCGCGGGCGCAGGTCTCGACGAGGTGCTCGACCGCGACTCAGACATGGAAGGTTACCTTTTCTCTAGCGGAACGAGTGCCGACGCGGTGAATGCCGTGGTCAATCGCTTTGGAAAGCTCAACATGCGTGAGCTCCCTGTCGCGGTGCAGATGCCAGACTGGAACCAGTGGTTACCACGCTTGCATCCCTCGGACGCGTTCAACGCCGCGCGATCGGCGATCACGCAGGACGAGGACGGCACCAGCGTAGGCATGCCCTTCTACGATTACCTCTACCAGCGCGCCGCGAACGATCCCTCGTCGCGCAATGTGGGCGACATCGTCAAGCGCCTCGAGAAGTGGCTGACCCGAGACGGGACTTGTTATTCCCAGACGGTCACCAAGGGACCGGGCTGGCGTGCCAACAACAGTACGGTGCTGCAGGCCCTGCGCATCGGTAAGGTGATCGCCGCCGGCATTGGATCGAGCGCGTGCGAGGACGTGCGCTACGACCGCAATGTCACGCGACCGATTGAGCTGGCCAAGCACGGGCTGATTTCCTGGGCGACGGTGAAGCACTGGGAACTATTTCACTCCAACAATTTGGAAACGCAGAGCGCGAAGCTGACTCAGCCCGTGTGCATCGGGAGCACGTGCGTCGACGCCAGTGAGGCACGTGGCTGGGTTACCGACGACAAGTTCGACATCGGCATGAATGTGTTCAACCGCGCTCCCCACTACGTTGGCTACAATGCGCGCGACTTCCTCTATCAGGACGAGGTGGTCGGGAGCTACGAGACCAGTATCTGGTATCACCTGCAGATGGTGTTGAACGCAGGCCACCGTCGCACGGGGCCCAACCACTACATCTATACGATTGACCATATCGAGCGCATGCAGGACCACTCCGGCGTCTCCCAGAGCTACCGTTTCTGGGCGGGCATGATTAAGCAGCGCCAAACGCAGACCACCGGCCGCTACGGTGACGTGGAGAACGGCTTGCAGTTAGATTCTGCCCAGCCCTATCGCTATTACAGCAATAAGTATGGGGATACGAGCCTGCGCGCCGGAGTAGGTAACCTACTGTGGAAGCGTATCGTCGATCGCCTGCTGCTCGACCTCGCACAGGATGCCAACCGCGCAGACTGGAGCGCCACGATGCAAAGCGGCGCGCTGCAAGCGGCAAGCAGCACGGACTTCAGCCTATGCTCCGAGTGCTTCAACAGCACGAGCAGCCCGCTCCCCTTCCCGGACTTGGTGCTGGTCGGGCGCAATACCGCGCGCCTGATTCCCCAACTGCGAAAGCTTGGCGTCAGTGAGACATCCATCGGCGCCATGCTGGACTGGAGCAAAAAGACGTGGCCACGCGGGCCGTGGGACCAGCTACGTTCTAACTGACCGAAGCTGGTCTTGCCGATGCCATCGTAGTAAGGTGCCAGCACGCCGTGCTCTGTTGATACGTTGATCTCAATGCGGACGAGCTGCGGTAGCCATCACAGACACTCAGATCTACTGTCATCACCGGCTGGGCGGATTACTCAGATACTACGCAAACGCCGCAATTTGAGGTCGGATGACATTTGGGACAGGACGGGGCCGATCGGAGTGGCTACGGGGATGGAACGGAATCGGAACCGAGCACTTTGGTCAGCTCGCGCACCACTTCGATTGTGTCGACAAACGTGGCCATGGCCTTGAGGGCGGCAGCATCATCGTCTGTCGTGCCGAAGGTAAGGTCGGGGCCGGCAGCTGCCTTGCTCAGGGCATTGGCGTAGTTCAGAAGCGATGCGCCAACGCCGCGCTCTAGCGGGCCCTCAGGGTGCGAGACGGCATGGTAAGTTAGCTCGTCGTACGGGTTGGTGAAGCTCACCAGGGTTTTGGATGGGTCGACATTCAGCTCGTCGCCCACCCACACACGCGCGCTGTTCAGGAAGTCCTGCCCGGCGGTTTGCGGAAGGTAGGCGATGCCGAAGACCGCCGCGTAGAGCTGCACAGGGAACGAGACGTTTGGAAGGAGCGGCGTACCGTCCATGGTGCGCGTCGCCAGTTCGGCGAGCTCAGGGTAGGTGACCTTACCGTCCACGAGGCGCGGCGCAGCAGCCAGCCAATCTTCCGATAGTAAGGAGCGGAACAGCGCGTGGACACTCGGACCAAAGGTCGCGGCGTAGCTGAGCTCGTAACGACCGATATCGTTGTCGTTGTCGGTGCGGATGAGGTAGGTCTTGGGATCCGCGAGCGTCATGATCGCGTAAGCCTTGTCGCCGAAGTAGGCTACGGTCGCGTTGTCCCAGCTCAGGTTGAGGACACGTCCATCGAGCTCGCTGACGGAGCTAACGGCGTCATTGACGTCGGCGACGGCGTCATCTGATACGAGGAGCGGTACGCCATCTTCGCGCGTGATCTGCGAATAGGCACCGGGCGCGGGCGT
The DNA here is from genome assembly GCA_046598735.1 of Polyangiales bacterium. GTDB lineage: Bacteria > Myxococcota_A > Polyangia > Polyangiales > DASUME01 > DASUME01. Next base: position 4,568 of record JBKJIA010000110.1, on the reverse strand, counting down.
GGTGACGACCTGTTTCAGCAGCTTGAAGCCCATGGCAGTAGCGGCTGACCACGCGCCCATCCCGCTGGGCGACTGCCAGAAGGCATCGTCAGCTTGGAGGTTGAACGAGTCTCTGAAGATGGCGCGGTAAAGGGCATACCTCTGATGGGCCCGCTTGATCTTCTCGAAGTACCGACCATGGATGGGCCGCACCGTGTTGCCGAAGTCTGCGCTGAAGCGCGGCAGGCGCAGGTCGACGAAGGGGTAATAGTAAGAGTACGCATCGACGATCGATTGCACGCTCTCGAACGGATCTGCGCCCGCGTCGTAGCGCATGCACTCCGGAGTCAGGTCGACCTGCTCGTCGGAGCAGAACATGTAGGGAACCGCTGGGCGACCCTCGCCGTCGACGAGCTTGTCGTCGATGCCCTGCGCGATGAGAGACGGCGGGGACCCGAGCTGTGTGTAAGGGACATCGCTGCGCGCTTCGAGGTTGTTGCGCCCGCCAACGAGCGAGGGCCAGTCGGTGTATGCGTAGGCACTCGGCCCGGCCGCGGCCTGAAAGTCGAAGGAGACAGGCCAACCGCGGCCTTGCATATTGGCTAGCTCGCTTATCTTAGTCTTGTTGGTGGAGGGCACCGACGAGAAGACTTCGACCAGATCGCCGTAGCCCAGCTTGATCGCGGCGATGTCGTAGTGCCCGAGGCCGTTTTCGTGGGATACGAGGAAGTTGTTGCTGTAGTCCATGACCGACGAGTACTGGTGTTCGTGGATGCGACCCGCCATTTCTTGCGGTGAAACCTTATCCCATAGACGCGGCATAAGGTTACCGTCGTCACGCAGTTCCCAGTACTCGGTGCCGTAGTTTACGGCGTCATAGGAGCCACTGAAGTTGTGGCGCAAGCCCAGGGAGTGACCGAGTCCGTGCAGCGTCAGGCCATGGTACATCGCCTCGACGATCATCTGACCCGCGACCTTGTCTTTGAGCGCCCCTTCCTCGGTCAGCATGTACTTCTTGCCGTACCACTCGATCGCACCCTTGGCTTTGCCGGCCAAAGCGTAAATCTCGAGCGCCAGACCGATGATACCCTCCTCCTGAAAGTCGGCGTCGTAGTAGCCGGCCTGCTCGAGAATGATCTGACGAGCGCGCTCGATCGCACGCAGCGAGTCGAGACTCATGCCCCGAAGCGGGGAGGCTGCGTCGAGCGCGCTCTTATCCAGCCCATCGCTCGGGTAGAGGCCAGCTCCCAGGCGTAGCTCTGGCGCGAGCATCAGCTCCTCGATGTCGGTGTCGAGGAGGCGCTTTACGCGCGCATTACCAAGAGCGTTGCCCTTACCAAAGGCGCCGTTCTGCTCGAGTGCTTCGCGGGCAAGTTTAAAGGCGGCCTGGGCTTCCACAATGGTGCCAGGAGCGGCTTGCAAGACCCCGCTCTGCGCCCATGCGAAGTCCATGGCTGCGACGTCGCCCGCAAGGATCTCGGGCGTCATTTCGATGGTATGATCAATTGCACCGTTCGACCCCGCATTGGCGCTGACACGTTCGCGTGCGGCTTTGGCCCAGCCGGCGATGTAGGAGCCTTCTAAATGCGCGTCCGCGCGGGTCACGTCGCTCTTGAGCAAGCGAACCACGCTGCGTCCGTAGCTGGCGAAGCGCGCGATAGCGGAGCCATTCACGATCACGTTGCCCATGATCGTCTCGCCGGTCTCGGGATCGCTTTGGCCGGGGGCATAGCCGAGAGGGCCGCCTTCGTCCTCGTCGACCCACGCGATCTGATTGTAGCGAAGGTCCCCGCGACCGGGGGAGAGTCCCTCTTGTCCGCAGACCTCCGGGGCGTCCGCGGCAACGGGCGTAGTACAGACGTAGAAGATCTTCTGATGATCCTTACGGTCTCGTTCTTCCGCGCACTGCTTCCCCTTTTGTGCCGCGCACTCGTTCTCGCGAAGCGAGGAGACCGTGTCGACGAAAGCGCGATTCCACGAGGCCGCAATGCTGTCGGCATCGGCAGCGAGCTCGGCGGGGTGGTTCGCCGACATGTAATAGACGATCGGCCTTACCTCGCGATCGCGAAAGGCAATCGTGCAGCGACCGACGGGGTCGTGGCTTTGCGGATCGTAACTGCCGTGTGCTCTCCCATAATCTTGGTCGCAAACCGAGCCGCGACCATTGCTGCACTGGGCGTCTTCTGTACACAGGATGGGCTTGCCGGCCTCGTCGCTACGATGGCTCTTCTGCCAGATATTATGGCGTTGAGCGAAACGGTAATTCACAGTCTCGATGACGCCGTAGTCCTGCGACGCTTCGCTGCGCTCCGCCACGAAGAAGCCAAACCGCTTCGCGCGGTCATTCGTATAGATGACAGGCTGGTAGTCGTGGTCCTCTGCCTTACGGAATGAATTGCGCACCGAGATCTCAGCGTCCCCGCAGAGCTGTGGGTTGTTGCTAGTCACGAGGCAGGTCGGGAGGTCGCCGAAATCTGCAATCTCCACACTCGCCGGCTTGACGATCATACGGTTCACGACATCGATGTAGTTGACGTGCTCTTTTCCATCCTGAGCGAGCACTGTCCCGAAGGGTGCTAGCTCTCCGCGGCGGGACGACTCGACAGTCAGGCCATGCAGCGCTCGGTTGATGGTCATGAATTGGCCGTCTTCGACGAGGTTCTTGGTCCAATCGACGCGTATGAATTCACGTGCGAACCAGGGGCGGCCGTCGGTGTCCTCGCCGTTGGTGGTCTCCCCGTCGATCGTCTGAACGGGACCCGGATCGAAGTGTGAAACGATCCTAAACATGGCGACGATAACGCGATTGGAACTGTCAGGGTCGTCGGCACCTTCTGGTAGATGGGCGGTGACCTCGTAGGAGCGTTGGGCGATTAACTCGTCTTCGTCGACCCTCCAAACTATCTTGCTCAGCTTACTCTGGTCGCCTGCGAACGTGTAGGGCGTGCCTGCGGGGACGTCGACGACGGTCTGCAGGTAGTACCATTCGCCCGCGAGATCCGATTTCGCGATGGCGTCCGAGCTCACGCGGCTGACAGTCTTTGGGTCCTTCGCGCAACCCATCGCGGCGATAGTTGCCGACGCCACGAGCAGGACGAGCACCACCTGCCAACAAGCACTTCGCATCTCGAACTCTCCTTTGCGCGCGACCTCGCGGTGCGCTGCCGGCCGTGGCTCAATCACGCGCCGATGACCGATTGGGGATGCTTTGGATAGCACAAACGCCACCGACCGCGTCGAGTCCAAAGGTCACGTGCATCAGCTCCGCCCAGCTCTCGCGCTCGCTGCGCGTCAGCGTTCCGGTCGCGGCCTCGGACCGGCAGGGGGCGGGGCGCTGGTGTGTGATCACCTCCGAGCGCAGCTTGGCGTTGGGCGCGAGCACTCCGGACTAGAGGACCAGGTTGATGCGGGGCTTGGGGATCTGGGCCGCCAACCTCTCCATCAGCGCACCCCAAGCGGGCCCCCCCTCCGAGCGCACTCTCGCAACCCCTCGTAATCACAGCACTCGCAGCCCGTTGGGTTTCCGCGTTGTGAACCTTTTGCTCTGCCCACGCGTGCCTGTTACGGGACCCTCGCTCTCGCTCTTGCCCCCAGCGGGCCGCAGAACACGCAGTGCAGTTGCGCGTGTTAACCAGGCAAATTGGAACCGAACGTGAAAGAACGCGCGAATCCGAACACGCGCAAGTTGTTGAGATTGCTTCTCTCTAAACCGACCAGATCGACCTCGCCTCCGATCGGTTGGGCCGTTCGGACGTTCTCCGGGGGCGTGCTGGCCGGCGACGAACGCGGGTCGTCATCTCGTCGTTTAACCGTCTGGAGATCAGAAAACCGGGAGGGCGCCCGCGAGACAAAACGTCTTCACTTTATTCGTGTTTGAATGCAATATGTCTCTATGGGCACCAGAGCTTTCGAGCGTGAGGTCGAGCTATTCCGCCAGCGTGGCGGCGGCCTCCGCATGTCCGAAGCGCTGCGCCTCGGCATGAACCGGAAGTCGCTCTACGCGATGCGCGACGCCGGTGTCCTCGAGTCCGCCACCCGAGGCCTCTACCGACTCGCGTCTCTCGAGCCGCTCGCGCACCCCGACCTCGTCACGGTTGCAAGGCGCGTCCCACAAGGCGTCCTCTGCCTCATCTCGGCGCTCGCGTTCCACGAGCTGACGACGCAGGTGCCGCACGCCATCGACGTTGCGCTCGAGCGCGGCACGCGAAAGCCGCGCCTTGAATACCCACCGACACACTTCTACTGGTTCTCGGGGCCGGCGTTCCGCGACGGCATCGAGACGCACGAGCTCGATGGCACGCCCGTCCGCATTTACGACCCTGAGAAAACCCTCGTCGACTGCTTCCGCTATCGGAACAAGATCGGCATGGACGTGACCCTGGAGGCGATGCGCCTGTGGCGCGAGCGCCGCCGCAAGAAGCTGGACGCGCTCCTGAAGTACGCCCGCATGCGTCAGGTCGAGCGCGGGATGCGACCCTACCTGGAGGCGCTGTCGTGACCGTCAAGAACCTAGCTGCCTCCGTGCACGCCCGCCTTCAGAATCAGGCACGCGCGACGCAGCGGCCGTTTCAGGAGCTGCTCCAGTACTT
>JBKJIA010000030.1:0-3364 GCA_046598735.1 Polyangiales bacterium | reverse complement strand
GCGCCGTACTCCGCGCCGCCCATGGTTCCGTTGAACGTATCGATCAAGGCCCAGCCGGGGCTCACTCGCGCAATAGAATGACGCCTTGCTTACGAAATGGCGGTAGTGTCGCCTGCGGATCGGCCGCTTGCACGAGAGTGCGGGCGATGAGCGAGAGCAAGCCGCTGTGGCTCGATACCAGCCTCTCCGGCACCAGGCCCGGCACATAACCTTGCTTTTCAAATTCGCTGAGCAGCTCCGGCCTTCTCGCGAATACGTGCACCGGTACGTCGAACTTGTCCCCTTGGTTCGGAATGACGGGCGGTTGATGATCGCCCATCACGATCACGAGGGCGTCACGCTCGGTCTGAGCCAAGAAATCGTTGATCAACGACAGCTCGTAATCGATGGCGTGTCCGTAGTTCTCGCGCAGCTCCGCGGTCAGCTCGCCCATATACCAATTTCGTTGGCTACGCCCGCGCACGTAGTTACGCATGCGACCGAGCACGACGGCGGACCCGTCCTTTTCCGTGAGCTGTTCGCGCGTCTGATTCAGGCTGCGCCAGTCCGCCACGACCTCTGGGATCACTCGCCATGGGGCGTGTGATGAGACCATGTGAAAGTTGAGAAATACTGGCCGCTGCGGCTGCTGCAGATAGTGCTCGCGCACAAAGCCCAAGCTGAACTGGTCGGGTACGATACCCCAGCCGTAGGCAGGGCCGTGATACTGCAGTTTAGTGTAGTCGACATAGTGTTGGTAACCGTAAGGATTGCTTGCTTTGATGCCGGGGCGCTCGCGATCGCTGCCTGCCAGCAGCACGGTTTGGTAACCCTGAGCATCCAAGAACGAAACTAAATGCGGTAAGCGTTTGGTGTTCCTGATCAGGTGCTGAAACACCGACTCATGCATCACTTGCGTGCCTAGCAGGATGCTCGCTTCAGCCATCCACGATCGGCCACCGCTCACGCTCGAGCGACTGTACCCACTGACGTCGTGCCACCCCTTACCTTCCAAACGCGTCCGCATCGCGGCCATGCGCTTGGCGTGCTCGATCTTGAGCGTCGGCTCCGTGTACATCAGGCGGCCGTAGCTTTCGATCAGCAACAGGTACACGTCCGGACGTTTGTCTTGCGGCAGCTTGATTCGATCAAGCTCGGTGTAGCCGGGCTTGCTGATGCCGCCCTGAATGGCCTTATAAGTGCGGACCGAGCGCGTGACGTTGGCTGCAAACGCCGGCGTGACCCATGGCACGATCGGCTTCTTAGTTAGACCTAGGGCGTGCACGAGGCCGAGAATGAGCACGAGCCACCACGTGACGTAGCCCACGCGCGCCGTCTGCTCGATGCGTTCTGGTGCCAGCAGCACGCTTGCGGTGCGCAACAGGCGCCGCACCGCCCACGGCAGCAGAAGTACGAACGCGCCAATGGCAACAATGGTCAACAGGACTGTGGGACTCCACAGGTCGGAGATCAGCACGAACAGATGTCGAACCATCAGCCACTGATCGTAAAGCAACGGCTCGTCGCGCATGAGCAGCATGAAGACCACGTAGTCGAGCCGGATGACGACCAGCAGACACGCGTAGGTAATGAGCACTGCGCGCACCACGCGCGTGCCTGGGAAACGTCCGCTCAAGGCAGCGAGCGTAAGCAACGCCAATAGGTCTGCCGACGGGCGGATGACACCCAAGCGCACGCCGCCTGTACGAATGGCCGTGGGTAGCTCGAACAGCAACCATATCGCGATGAGCGCGAGCCATGGACGCATGCGCGTGAGGGTGGGCGAGAGAGCCTCGCGATACTCTGTGAACGTGACGCGGTCGAAGAGTCGCACGAGCTGTGCGCGCACACTATCATGCCCAGACGCCCATGGATCCGACTCACACACTGGAATTGGAGTCCGCCTGGGTTTTGCTGCGCTGGCTCGCGCGTGGCTGGCGGCCCTTACCAGGGCCTGGACCCCGTCGGGGTTTTGCGCGTAAAGCCGGTCAGTGGCGCGAAGTAGATCCGCAAGGTGCGGAGCTTACTTATGACGTCACGCGGATGGGCGGGGCCTGTGGTGTTCACGTCTACTCGGATGCATCGGTCGTCGATCTGCTCGAGCTGTTCATGCCCATTTGCGCGACCGATCTGAGTGGGCTCGTGATCGCACACCTTGGGCAAAGCCTCGATGGTCGGATCGCCACGCGCACGGGCGCTTCGCAGTTCATTACGGGCCACGAGGATGTGGTGCATACCCATCGTTTGCGCGCGATCTGCGATGCCGTCGTCGTCGGGGCGCGCACCGTTTCATGCGACGATCCGCGCTTGACCACGCGGCTGGTCACGGGCGATCACGCCGTGCGCGTGATTTTGGATCCGATGCGCACGCTCTCGGAAGGGTATGGTGTGTTCAGCGACGGGCTTGCGCCGACCTTACTCGTTACGAGCTTAGAGCAGGCGCGTTGCGGAGAGCCGAGCATGGGGCAAGCCGCGGTGCTTGGCGTGGAAACCCACGAAGGCAGGTTCGTAGTCAACGCGCTTCTGCGTGCGCTACAAGCACGCGGGTTGCGGCGCGTGTTCGTGGAGGGAGGCGGCGTGGCCGTGTCCGAGTTCTTGCGTGCCGATGCCTTGGACCGTTTGCACCTTACGGTTGCGCCAGTGATCTTGGGCTCGGGCGTGCCCGCTTTGGAGCTGCCCGCGATCGATCACTTGGAACAGGCCTTACGGTTTTCTACACGTCACTTTTCGCTGGGCGCAGATGTGCTGTTCGACGTCGACACGCGCACGGCGTCCGCGCGCAGCGACCAGTATAACGAGCGGCCAAACGAATGGAGGAGCACGGCGGTGGCGAATGCCGGGCCCAGCTGTGCATAGGGTCCTTCGTGCAGAAAGCCGGCGGTGAGGCCCGTAAGAGCGAGCGCAAACGAATAGCGTGCAAAGTTCGAGCGTGGCGCTTCGCCGCGGACACCGAACGCCCGCACGAACAGCACATAACCGTAGCGAAGTAGCCCGCTCGTCAGCACCCAGGCAGCTATTTCGCCTCGCAATAACAGTAAGGTGCAAATGCCCATGACGAGCATGGCATCCGCTTCCATGTCGAGACGGGCACCGAGCAGCGATGCGCTGTGGAGCCTGCGTGCAAGGTAACCGTCGAGGCCATCGAGCGTGAACACGCTGACAACGCCGGCCGCAATCAAGGTGCCAGGTGCGTGTTCCGCCCAGCCAATCAGCGCGAAGGTGATGCAGGCACGCAGCCAGGTGACGAGCGTTGGAAGGTAAGATCGGGGTCGATCTGCGCGCGCGAGAATGACCAGCGTGCAGAAGAGAGTTACCAGGCCAGTCAGCGCCAGCGGCCAACCTCGGCCAATCGCGACGCTCGCTGCGACCGCAAGCATCGTGGGGT
>JBKJIA010000540.1:0-14896 GCA_046598735.1 Polyangiales bacterium | reverse complement strand
AGAAGCGGCCCTGGCTGCGAGCGGCGATGCTGTTCGGATCGAAGCCGATGCGCTGATGCATGAAGTGGCTTAACGGGTAGTACTCCCAATAGCTGTCGATCACCGACTGCAAGGTTTCGTACGGGTCCGCGCCTGCGTCGTACTTCAAGCAATCGGGCTGGAAGTCCGAGAACTCGTCGCCGCAGTAGTTGTAGGGAACGGCCGGCATCTTACCATCTGCGGTGATGGCAAGTGCGCTCGGCCCGAAGATGGCGCTGGTCACGGTCTTGAGCGACGTGTAGCGAACGTCTTCGCGCGCACTCATATTCTTCACGCCACCGACCAGCTTCGGCCAGTCCGTGTACGGAATCATGCGGAGGTTGCCGCCCGTGCCGAACGCGGGATCCAAGGTTCCGATCGCGCCTGACGTCACCTGCGTGACGAGCGCTGCGACGGTGCTCACGTTGGCCGCGGGCACCTTCGAGAACACCTCACTCAGATCGCCGTAGCCCATCTTGATCGCAGCATAGTCGTAGTGACCGACACCGTTCGAATCGGTGACGATGAAGTTCAAGCCGTAATCCATGACCGTGGAGTACTGCTCTTCACGGATGCGGCCGTTGATCTCCTGGGTGCTGAGGGGATCCCAAGCGCGACCCATCATCTTACCGTCGTCGCGCAGATCCCAGTAACGCTGTGAGTAGTTCGCCGCGTCGAAAGAGCCCGCAAAATTGTGGCGTAGACCGAGCGTGTGGCCGACTTCGTGCGCCGTGACGGCGTGAAAAATCGGGTGACGAACCATCTGGCGCACGAGGTCGTAGTCGATGCCGTTCTTGCCCGACACCTTGTACTTTTTGCCATACCAATCGACCGTGCCGCCCGACTTGGCAGCCTTGTCGATGGCCTTGACGAGCCCGAGCAAGCCAGCGTCTGCAAAGTCATGCTCGAGCATGCAGTGCTGACGATTGAGCGACAGCGTGCGACGCGCATCGCGCAGTGCGTCCATGCCCGCAGCCGAACCGCCGCGTAGCGGGGAGTACTGCTCAAGCTGCGCCTCGGTCATTTTCTGACCGGGGAAGAGCGAGGGCGGCGCCATGCCCGCCTGCAAGAACGTCTCATCGTTGATCATGAGCTGCTCGATCTCGGTGCCCTTGAGCGAGTTGATGTTGGCGCGGCCCTTCTGCGCAAGCGCCATGTCTTCGCCGATCATGCCCAAGGCCTTCTTGATCGCCTTGAACTGAAGCACGCGCTCTTCTTCGCTCTGGGCCACTCGCAGGTTGCCGAGCTTCGACTTCATGCGCTCTTTAACCCACGAGTCGTTCATGCTCGCGTTGACCCAGGCAGCGTCTTCACCATCGATCGGAATCGCGTGGTAATCCGCTTCGCGCGTGGCATTGGCCTGACGGTCCTGCTCGACGCCGAGGTTCGTGATCCAGTCCTGGTACTCGCTGTCATCCTGAAGCGCGAGCGGATCCAGGTCGCCGTTCAACATCGCGACGATGTCACGGGCTTGGGCAGTCAAGGTCTCGAGCGGCGCGCCATACACGAACGCCGCTGCTTGCAGAATCTCACCCGTGAGCGGATCCGTGAACGACGGACCAAAGCCGAGCGGCGACGCCGTCTGAGGCTCATTGACCCAGCCGATCATGTGGTAACGAATGTCGCCTATTTCAGCGATCGTGCCCGCGGCGCCGCAGGACTTCGAGTCGCTGGCAGCCACGGGGTTGTGACAAGCGACGAACACATCGCCGACGCTCGCAGGCGTGAACTTGGCGCAGTTGCTCCCTTTGGTCTCCGTGCACTCGATGCGACGCAACGAAGCCACGGTGGCGCGGAACGTCTGGTCCCAGCTCTCGACGAGGTCGAAGGCGTCGTCAACGAGATCCTCAGGGAAGGTCTTCGACAAGTGATAGGGGATCTGGCGAATTTCACGTTCACGATGCGGAATCGTGCAGGCGCCGAAAGACTTACTATTTGCCGCGGCCCAAGCCACGTCACACTTGGAGCCGCCCCCGCCGCATTGCGCATCACTCACGCAACCGATGAGCTCGGCTTTGTCAGTCTCCTTGTTGGGCTGACGCTTATGGCTTGCCTGCCAGATGTTGTGACGCGCAACGAAGCGGTCACGGGCAAAGCGAGTAACACCGTAATCACGGTCGTAACCATCGCGCTGATTCAGGAAGAAGCCAAAGTGCTCCATACGGTCCGACGTGTAAACCGCCGGCTCGTAGTCACGATCCTCCACCTTGAGGAAGCCGCGACGCGTCCAGATGTTACCGGGTGCGCAGTCCTTATGGGAGGAGAGCACGAGCAAGCAGGCATCGATTGACTGCGTCTCGCCATTCGGGCCGGGAATCATCATCTGGGCTGGCTCAGCGAAGTACTTGTTGACCACGTCGAAGTAGTAAAGGGCGCCGGCCGCGTTCTTCTCGAAGCGCGCCTTGTAGGCGTCATTATTGTCTTCGGTCTGGTTCCAGAAACCGCCGGGCAAAAGCTTGATGCCGCCCATGCCGCCGGTGACGGAGAACGCCGCGTCGGGGATCTGGTTCTGCTTCCAGTCCACGCGAATGAATTCGCGGTCATTCCAGGGGCGATCAGTCGTGTTCTCGCCGATCACGTTCTGCTCTTCGCCCGTGACCGGGTTGTAGTCGCGCTTGATGTCGAAGTGCGAAAGGATCGGATACATCGCCACGACCGCAGTCTTCTCGCTCTGGCCGGTGATGCTTTGGTCGCCCTCGGAGTTGCGAATCCACTCGTCCACACGGCGCGCCACGAGGAAATCTCGCTGCACCTCGAACTTGATCCGCTGGAAGGTATCGCCGTCTCCCACGAATGTCAGCGAACCGTAATCGGTATCGATGACCGTCGTGTGGGTGTACCACTCGCCCGCCAACAGGAGGCTCTTCTGTACGGCACCATCGGGCTGGACCCTATTGATGGTTTTCTGATCGCTCGCGCATCCGGTCACGGCTGCGAGAGCCACCAGCACGCCTACAGCGAACCAACGGTAGTTCACACTTCCCATCTCGCTCTCCCCTATCTATGCCCGAACGGACGCGCTTCCACGCACGGAACGGTCCTGGGCAGACCGGCATAATGCAAGAAACGGACCCGGAACGACATGGGCGGAAAGTGGCGTTAGATCAACTACATGGCCCGTCGAGAGCCGGCGGCGCCCTCGTACGGCTTCCGCGCACGTCAGGACGCTAACGGGGCTTTGAAGGCCTGAGTCAGTATGCGACACTCTCTCAACGTGGTTCATTCCCGAGCGAGCACACACTTCAAACGAGGGATTGCTGGGCGATGAATCTCAAGGCGTCGGCTCAGGGAAGTTTAGCCAAGACCCCGTTTGCACACTTGCTCCTGTACATCCAGGGCAAGCGCCTGACGGGCACGCTCGCCGTCTGGCCTGAAAGCCCGAACGAAAAGCAGGGCAAGAGTCAGGATCGCGTCTTGTTTCAGGACGGCGGCATGGTCGGGGTGCGGCCGCTTGAGCCCGCCGACTCAGCGCTGGTCGCAGTGATTCGCCTCTTCCGTCGCCACGACGCACTTTACGCTTTCTACGATGGGCAAAACCTACTCGGCACGGGCGAAGGTGCGATGCTCGAGCGCGTCGACCTGTACACGGCACTATCGCGCGGCTTGCGCGACACGGTACGCGATGACGCGATGGGCTCGGTGTTGGGCCGCTTGATTGGGCGCCCCTTACGCATCCGGGAGGGCGTCCCCTTGGACAGACTCGACCTGACGGTGAAGGAGCTGCAGCTTGTCGAAACCATGCGCGCCGGCCCCGCCACCATCGACGAGCTGGTCGCAGGCTGCGCGCTCTCCACCAAGGACGCCAAGCGCCTTTTGTACTTGTTGACGTTGATCCGCGGCGTCGAGGCCAGCGATGGCTTCTCGATTCAGCCGCCAGGCGAGCCGCTCGCTTCGATGCGGCCACCGTCGCCGCTGTCGAGACAAATCTTGGGAGACCCTTCCCCTTCAGCGCCCGGCCGCGTCGAGGCAATGCCAAGACCCTCCCAGCAGCCAAGAGGCATGCCGATCGGCTTGCCGGTTGCGAATATCGAGAGCATGCCCGCGCCGCCAGCTCCCGCGGGTCTCAGCCCACTCGACGACCAGCGCTGGGCCGAGCTCACCATGCTCTACGACAAGCTCGACGATATGAATCACTTCGAGCTGCTCGGCATTCCTCCCAACTCCAATTACAACGAGATCAGCAACGCGTATTTCGCGCGCGTAAAGAAGTTTCATCCCGACCGGCTACCCAGCGGCCTTGCTCCGATCTTACGGTGTGCCCAAAAGGTTTTTGACAGGCTAACGGAAGCCAACGAAGCCCTTTCCAGCAACGAATCACGAGCCGAATACGTGCGCGCAGTTGCCGCTGGCGGCGGCACGCGCGCCTCGGAGCGCATGATGCGCAACGTGCTCGACTCGGCGGTTGAGTTTCAAAAAGCCGAAGTGCTCATGCGCAAGCGCGATTTCCCGCAAGCCATGAACATGCTGCGCAGCGCGCTCAACAAGAATCCGGGCGAGTCTGACTATCTCGCGCTCTACGCATGGTTGCTCAACTTGATGAACCCAAGCGAACCTGCCCCCTTCGACGACATGATCCGTTCTCTCGACAAGGCGCTGCAAGACAACCCACGCAACGAACGCGCCCATTACTACAAGGGCGTCATCCTCAAGCGCATGCGCCGCGACAAAGAGGCAGTCCGCCACTTTCAAAAGGCGATCGAGATCAATCCGCGCAATGTGGACGCCGCCCGCGAAGTCCGTATCGCCGAAATGCGCCGTGACTCGAACCCGCCGCCCGCCGCAGGTCCGGCCGGCAACAAGCTTCTTTCACGTCTCTTTGGCAACAAAGATCGCGACGAGTAGGCGCGCAACTGACTGTTGCCGCACTGCGCGCATCCGAGCTGAGCTGAGTGTTGGGTTCAGCGAATCGCGACGCCCGCGCTGCGGGTGGTTGCCACGCGCGCGTAGGAAGCATCGATGCCCTGCATATCGAAGGAACTGCCGCGTACGCGACGCACGATCAAGGTGGCATTGTCGTCGGCTTCGAGCGACGCGAGCTGGGCGGCGGAGATCGTAAGCTGCCCGTCATCCCGGGCTGCGCAGCTGAGCACGCTCCCGCCTGACAAAAGCTCAACCTCGATGCGATCGCGAGGATCTTCTGCTTCCCAATTCAGCGCCAAGTCCTGGCTGCGCAAGACCGCGCCGATAGCGTCGAGCGTAAATCCCTTGATTTCCAAACCGGCCAGGGCGCTGGGTGCGGACAGCACAGCTTCGAAGGCACCGACACCAAGCTCACCGGGAGCACGCAACGTGTATTCATCGAGCTCAGCCCGGCGCTGCGGCAGCTCCGCATCAATCGCGTAGAACCAACCTGCGGCGGTCGTCGATAGCGCTGGGAACAGGCGCGGAGCCAGGGTCGTGGTCACCTCCGCGTTGCGCAAACCGATGTCACCTATCGACAGCAGCTCAACCTGAACGTCCTGCGAAACCGGCTCGGTGGACAGCCCGCGTCCAAGCTCGCAGGTCTCAAGGTCGATCGGTTGGGCGCCGAGCAACCTCAGCAACGCTTCCCCATCTAAGCCGCGATAACGAGCCACTTTAGCGCCGACGACGACGCGCGAGGAAATACCATCAGGGTCCACGAAGCGTTCGACCTGCAGCAGCGAAACGGAGCCGACGGGGCCTGTAGGCACTGCGCCTGCGTCATCCGTTTCCCCCGTGGTGCACGCCGCACTGGCAACAACCACAGCGCCCAAGATGGCGGCGGACGCCGGGCGCAGGAATAGGCGCAGGAATGCGGTCGAAGTACTTCGGGGCATGAGCGCTAATTATAGAGACCTTGCGCGCGGAGGCAAGGTTGCGTTCACCCCGATTTGACCCAACCACACTTGCCCGCCGCGATCAGCCAGAACTACCTGGCCCGTGGGCGCGATCAAGGGGCGCGTGAGCAGCTCCAAACGCGTGGGCAAAAGCTGAGGTGCAGCATGGACACCCGCGAATACCCACACGCGATCGACTGGACTGCCAAGCCACAGGCGCCCGAACGAATCTACCGTGACACCACCAGCACGGCCTGCTTCAACGCCATCGCCAAGGGCCAGCGTCCGGTCGGCGATGACTGTGCCATCTTTGGCCTCGACCGCGACGAGCCGCCATTGCGGACCTTGTGTAAGCGCCAACACATGGCCAGCCTCGTTGATGGCCAGCGGCGCCCGCACTGATGCACCGAGCTTGCGCACCCAAATCTGCTCGCCCCACACGTCGATCGCATGAATGCGGCCCGCCTCATCCGCGAAATACACGTTGCCCTCGGCATCGAGCACCGCATCGGCATCGACTGGAGCTCCTGCGTACACGCGGAAGCGCTCGGCACCGTCGACCGCGAGAGCGTAGAAGTTGCCATCCTGAGAGCCTACGTACGCTCGTCCTTCGCGGTCCGTGATCGGGCTGGAAAACAACTTCCCCCAGGTGCGAAAACGGAACAGGAGTTGGCCGCGCGACGTGAACGAAAGCAGCTCGCGTCCCGCGCACACGAGCACCTGGCCAGCGCTCGACCACGCGGGCGTCGTCTCGATCGCCGATGCTACGTTCTGGCGAAATCGTAAAGTGCCTTGACTATCGAAAGACCAGAGCGTGGCCGCATCCGTGCCGACGTATAGGGCGCCGTCCAGTCCGAGCAGCACACCGCCGTAGATAGGCGCTCCGAGATCGCGTTTCCAGCGCAGGTTGGCATGTCGGTCGAGTGCGTAGAGAAAGCCATCGTGCGCACCGAAATAGACGCTGCCATCGGCCGAACGCGCGGGCTGCCCCGTGATCGTGCCGCCCGCGCGAAAACTGCCGGTTTCCTTGAACGGAAACGCTCCGGCGGAGCTCACTGATTGCATGCGGGTCATGTGCTCCGCGCGCAAAGCCGAGCTGAGCAGCAGGCTTGCCGCCAACGCTGCAGGCACCGTCAGACTGAGAAGCACAGGCCAAGAGATTCGCATGCCGACGCAGCGTGCCACGGGGCCTTACGTTTGGCCTGGCGGCGGGCGTTGGCGGATTCGTCAATTCCGCGCGGCGAAGTAGCGAATGCGCAAGCCGCAGGTAGCGGCGCAACCTTTGCTGCGGACTCGAACATGACCGACGACAACACGGCCGCGCCGCCGCCCGGAGCCCGCGAAAGATTGCGCGAATACGGAGCGAGCGCGCTGAAGGACACGGAACTGCTCTCGCTACTGCTCTGTACGGGCATGCGCGGCATGACAGTGACGGCGATGGCCGAGCAGTTGCTCGACCAACAAGGAGGGCTGCGCGGCCTCTTACGCAGCGGCGCCGGTGTGCTGGCGACGTATCCCGGGGTCGGCCCGTGCAAAGCTGCCCGCGTGCTGGCGGCGATCGAGCTTGGCCGCCGATTGCACGCTCAGGGCACGCCCCAAGAAGCGCGGTTATCGTCGAGCCAAGAGGTCTATCGCGCGTTTGCCCCACTCCTGTCCGAGGAGCCGCAGGAATGCTTTTGGGCAGTCGCGCTCAACACACGACACCGTTTGGTCGCCCGTGCCCTGATCGGTCGCGGCGGAATCGACGCCTGCCCCGTGTCACCCGCCGATGCATTCCGCCCGTTACTGCGCGAAGCGGCCGCCGCCGCTATTTTCGTTCACAACCATCCAAGCGGCGTGCCCGAGCCCAGCCGCGAGGATGTGCTTCTGACCGTACGGCTATGCGAAGTCGGAAATCTGCTAGCGATTCCAGTACTTGACCATGTGATCATCGGCAGGGGCACCTACTTCAGCTTTCTCGACGCGGGCCTACTAAAGCCGCCTGGCAAGGCCAGCCGTTCTTGACAGGCGCCCGACCCCATGCAACTTTCCGCGCCCGGTTTTTTGGGCACGTCCCGAACCCGGCTGTCACTCACTCGCCTCGCTCGTTCTTCGCCCTCATTTTTCGCCCGCAGCTTCCAGCCACGCCTTTGTTTGTGGTGGTACTCGGGTCAGACACCGTGCAGCTCGCTGGCCACTTAGGAAAGCAGCTGCGGGAGGATCCTCGTGAAACGCACTTATCAGCCGCATCGCACCAGCCGCCTTCGTACGCATGGATTTCGCGCGCGTATGGCCACGGCGAATGGCCGTCGCGTCCTCAAGAACCGCCGCCGCAAGGGCCGCGCACGCCTCGGCATCTCGGTTTACAAGAAGTAAACGGGCTTCCCATGTCTGCGGGAGCCCCGGGCTCCGCTGCGCAGCGCGGTTCCATGCGCCTTCGGGCCACGGACCGGGTGCGCAAGCGGTTCGAGTTCCGGCGTGTCCGGGATTTGGGGCGTCGCGTGCACACGAAGAGCTTTCTGTTGCTCGTCTCCGCTGCAAACTCGCGCGAAGGCGAGCGTGAGCCTCAGGCCTCGCGGCTGGGCATCACGGTCACCAAACAGATTGCGGGCGCCGTCGGGCGCAATCGCCTCAAGCGGTTGTTGCGCGAGGTATTTCGACAGAACCGCGCGATCTTTCCGAACGGCACGGACATCGTTGTGGTCGCCAAGCGGTCGGGTTCGGTGCAGAGCTACGGGGACGTGCGTGACGAAATGATCGCAGCCAGCGCAGCATTACGAACGGCCGCCCAGCGAGCGCTAAGCTCTCGCACGGCCGCGCGTCTTGCTTCGCCCGCTCGCGGTGGAGATGTGTCGTGATCGCGCGACTCTTTTTGGCGCTCATCCGCCTCTACCAGCTGACGCTTTCGCCGTTAATCGGCCGGTCGTGCCGTTTCGAGCCGACTTGTTCGCGCTATGCCGCTGCGTGCATCGAGCAGCACGGAGCGCTACGCGGTGCCTGGCTTGGCCTATTGCGAATCGGGCGCTGCCATCCTTTTCACCCTGGGGGCTATGATCCGCCACCCCCACGCCTGACGCTGTCTACGCAGCAGGTGGTTTCTCGATGCGGCACCCGTCCGGAGTTGTGATGCAGAACGGTATGGCTCGCCGACTTATGATTCTCGCTGCGATCAGTACGATCGCGGTGTCGGCTTCAAGCTACGCACTTGATCTGCCGCAAACACAAGACGCTGCGGCGCACGCCCTTGCTGAACGAGGCACGGCTCTCGCGAACCCGAGCTCGGAGCCGCTGACATTGGCCGGCGAAGACTTCGTCGCAACGCTCTCGTCGCGAAGTGCGTCCGTCGCACACTACGTGCTGAGGGATCCGCGTTATCAGCGCGCCGGCAAGCAGATCGACCTCATCACGACGGACAAGCCCGCATATTTACCGCTGCGCACGCGCATTGGCGGCGTAGAGATTCCGCGCGATGCCATCTGGGAAGCCGAGCGTTTGAGCCCGCGTGCCGTGCGCTTTCGCCTGCACGTGGGCGACGTCGAGCTCGTTCGCAAACTCGAGGTGGGGAACGGTCCGTACACCGTATGGTCGACCCTCCGCGTCCACAATCACGGCACACAGGCACGCGCCATTGATGTCAGCATTGACGCGTACCACTACGTGAAGCGCGGGGACGAGGGCGGGGGCATGTTGGGTGGCCGTTCGCCTCTGATGGCGGGTGGCATGTGCCTCGCCGACGACACGCCCAAGCGCTTTGACCGCTCGGACATCGTCGAAGACAAGCCCGAAATGCGCGGTAAAGTCTCGCTCGGTGCCGTCGACAACGTGTACTTCACGCAGGCGCTCGCGCCGGATGGCGCGCCCTTCGTGCGCTGTCAGCTGCGGGGCGAAGATCGCGGCGGCAGTGCCGACAAGCCTGAGGGTGCGCTACTTACCCTTGCTCTCGACTTTCAGCATCAGAACATCGCTCCTGGTAAGTCGGTCACCTTTCGTGCGCTCGCGTATATGGGGCCCAAGTCGCCGCGCTTGCTGGAGCGTTCCGGCCACCATTTGGCGCGCGCAGCCTACGTGGGCGGGCTGCCCGGCATCGATTCGATCGCCACGGGCCTAGTCGGCATGCTGGCTTGGATTCACGCCACGGTTGCGCTTGGCAACTGGGGTCTTGCCATCATCTTGCTTACGCTTTCCGTCAAGCTCGTGCTGTTACCGTTGACGGCCAAGTCGTTCCAATCGATGGCGGCCATGCGCAGGCTCAAGCCGGAAATCGACGCGCTCAACGAGCGATTCGCCAACGACCGCGAGAAAAAGGGCGCGGCGATGATGGAGCTGTATCGCAAGCATAAGATCAACCCAGTGGGTGGTTGCTTGCCGCAGCTCTTGCAGCTTCCCATTTGGTGGGCGCTCTATATGTCGCTGTCGAGCAACGTAGAGCTGTTCCGACGTCCATTCTTTGGCTTTTGGACGGACCTGACCGCACCGGACCCTTACTATGTGCTGCCGCTGGCCTTAGGCGTGCTGATGTTCGTCCAGCAGAAGATGACGCCGAGCACGATGGATCCCGCTCAAGCCAAGATGATGCTTTACATGATGCCGACCATGATCACGGCGTTCATGCTTTTTCTGCCGGCAGGCTTGTGCCTGTATATGTTCACCAACTCAGTGCTGAGCATCGGCCAACAACGTTTCATCGAATACCGACTCGCGAGCAGAGCAGCGGTATCGCCATCAGGCGGGGAGCCGACCAACGAAGGCTCTGCGCCCCCTGGGAGGACAGGTCGTGGACGAGCGTAGACACAACATGGATGGTGCGTTGTTCGTAGAGGACGATCGCGAACCGCGTGACGAACGAAAACCTTCGCGTCCTGCCCGTTCCGGAGCTTCGGTTTCGGACGACGAAAAGGCGGAGGATGCGCGGCGCGTAACTCAAGGCATTCTCGATCGCATGGAGCTCGACGCACGCGTCGAGTTTCGTGACGATGACGAGAACATCGTGCTCGACATCACGGGGCCCGATGCGGGTCGCGCGATCGGCAAAAAAGGTATGACCCTGGAGGCGCTGCAGTTCCTCGTCAACAAGATGGTCAACCGCGATCCTGATGAGCGTCGACACATCGTACTCGACTCCGGCGACTATCGCGAACGCCATGACAATGGGCTGATTGCGATGGCCAAGCGCGAAGCCAAACGTGCCTCGCAGATCGGGCGCGTGATCACACTCGAACCGATGTCGGCGCGTGATCGTCGGGTGGTGCACGTGGCTTTGTCGCAGTTCACCGGCATCAGCACTCGTTCGGAAGGCGAAGGCGCAGACCGACGTTTGCAGATCATTCCGGCTGGCGGCGGCCGTGATCGCGAGCGCGCTCCTGCACGCGACAATCGCTCATCCGGCCAAAGCCGTGGGCCCAGCCGTGATCGCGGCCCTGCGCGCGATCGTCCCCCGGGGGATCGCGATCGCGGGCCGACCGATCGCGACCGTGCGCCGATCGACCGTGATCGTGGACCGTCAGATCGCGATCGCGGGCCTATCGAACGTGCCGCTTCTGATCGCGATCGTGCGCCCATCGATCGTGGATCGGATGACCGCGGCCGTCGTGATTGATCGCGACCCGCGTCCGTTGCTCGCCGTGCCGGCATTTGACGGCATGGATCTCGGCCCAGCTCTGATCGAAGCGTTCGGCGCTTTGCCAGAAGCCGCCACGATTCAGCGCCTCAAAGGCGACGCGAGCACGCGCAGTTACTATCGCCTCGACGTACCTGGACAAGCGCCAGTGATCGTGATGCGCCTGCCTGCCGACGCGCTGTCAGCAGACGAAGGCACGAGCGATCCGCGCCCGGCGGAGCTGCCGTTCATCAACATGCAGCGCCATTTGCTTGCGCGCGGTGTGCCGGTGCCACGCGTGCTCGTCGATCACACCTCGCGCGGTGTGCTGTTGCTCGAGGATCTAGGCGACGAAACGTTCGAAGCTCGCCTGCGCAAACATGAGCCTGCCGGATGGCGCGAACTGTACGCTCAAGCGGTTGACGTGATGGCAGCGATGCACCGTGCCTGCGCAGAGCATGACTCCGCGTGCGTGGCATACGGACGCAGCTTCGACCGTAAGCTTTTGCGCTGGGAGCTTGAGCACTTTCGCGAGTGGGGTCTAGAAGCGCTCGGCATCACGTTGTCAGACGCGCAGCGCGGCGAGCTCGAACGCAGTTTCGATCTGCTGGTCGATCAAGTGCTGGCATTGCCGCAGGGTTTTGTTCACCGCGACTACCAATCGCGCAATCTCATGTGGGCGCTTGGCGACGCGCTCGTCGTGATCGATTTCCAAGACGCCTTACAAGGCCCCGCCGTTTACGATCTCGTCGCGCTGATGTGCGATTCGTACGTCGATCTCGACCATCCTTTGCAGCTTGCAATGATCACGCATCTTGCTGAGTTGCGTGGTGAGTCGGCCGCGGCGCTCGAACGGGCCTTTTGGTTGGTGACCGTGCAGCGCAAGCTCAAAGACGCCGGCCGTTTTGTCTTCATCGACCAAGTGCGCGGCAACCCTGACTTCCTACCTTGGTACGCGCCGAGCTTACGTTATGTGGGCCGCGCCTTGAGCCATCTACCGGAGCTGGCTCCGCTCGCAACCTTACTTCGCGAGCACATTCCAGGGTTTCCAGACGAGGGTGCGCAACCCCCCGCCCAAACCTTTGCCCACCGAGGACGCGCCCTTTAGCTGAATTCAGCGCCTCGCTGGCAGCGCGCAATAAGGTCCCAGGTCTGTTTGTTCATCCCGCGATCACAAGCCTGAGGCTTGGCCTGCACGTGGGCGTGGCACCTCAGTCTTTGCCGCGTTCAGCGCGGGCGTGTAGAATGCCGCACCAAACCATGCCTTCGTATGGCGCAAAAACTGGGCGTCACGCACTTTTGGTGCTGATGGCGGGAGCGGCGGTGGCCCTATCGGTCCTCGCGGTGGCCCAGCTAGTGTCGCCTTTGCGCGTAGATGCACCGTTGTCGCTGGCGGATTTGGATCGCGCGCACGCTACCTCGATGAGCTGCGGCGATGGTGAGAGCCCGAGCCATGAGCTCACCATGTGGTGCGCGGATGCGAGCTCCCCGCGTTGCATTCCGGCGGCGCCGCAAACTCCCAGGCCGGACCTTACGGATCATTCGGCACCGGCGACCTTGCTGGTGAGCTCCGCTTCGGTGTTGTCGTTCGTAGCGCTGACTGTTGCGTGGCCTTCGCCACTTGAACAGAACGCACCTGCGCTGGCCGATCGCGTGCGCCTCGAGCGCCCCCCGCGCGTGTGAGCCGCCAGCGCATGTAGAGCGATCGATTTGTGAGCGTCACTTCTGACGTTCGCGCATGCGCCAGAGCTCCGCACATCGGTGTGCGCGAGCGGCGCTTCTCACCAACCAACTTTCCGGCGCACACACGTCGGGACGATTTTCAGCAGTCGTAAAACGATCGCGGATAGAGCCGCGATCCGAGGAGAAGAACCATGAGCAAGGGATCAGCCATCGTAGGCATCGTGCTCGCCGCTGTGTTCGGCTTTGTTGCCGGCCAGCTTTCCGCCAAAAAGGGCGGAAGCGAGATTGCAGATGTAAGTGGAGAGGGCGCCGAAGTGGGCGCCATTGCAGGCGTACAGGAAGACGACGCGGTCGAGCGTTTCAAGGTGCCGGTCTCGGCGGCCAACCCTCAGAAGGGCCCGACGGATGCGCCCGTCACCGTCGTGATTTTCAGCGATTTCGAATGCCCCTTCTGCGGCCGCGTGTTGCCCACGCTCAAGACGCTCGAGAAGGACTACGGCAAGAAGGTCCGCTTCGTGTGGAAGAACCAACCGCTTCCCTTCCATCAGAATGCGCTACCTGCAGCGCTGACGGCGATGGAAGCGTTCGCGCAGGGCAAGAGCGAGAAGTTCTGGGCCATGCACGACAAGCTCTTCGAGAATCGCGCTGCGCTCACGCAGCCTGACCTCGAGAAGTACGGCAAGGAGCTGGGACTCGACGTCAACAAGCTCAAGACTGCGCTCGCGAACAAGACGCACGAAGCTCAGATCAAGGCCGATCAGGAGATCGCAGCGGGCGTCGGCGCACGCGGTACGCCCTCGTTCTTTATCAACGGTCGCCCGCTGCGTGGCGCGCAGCCGGTCGAGAAGTTCAAGGAATTGGTCGACGACGAGATCAAGCGCACGGATAAGCTCAAGGCCAAGGGCGTGCCCGCAGCTGCCATCTACGCCACGTTGATGGCGAATGCCAAAGCCAAGGTCGAAGAAGCTCCGCGTCCGGCCGCAGCGCCTGACGACACCACCGTGTACAAGGTTCCGGTCAGCAAGAAGGACCCGCAGAAGGGTCCTGAAGATGCGCTCGTTACGGTCGTGATATTCAGCGACTACCAGTGCCCGTTCTGCTCACGCGTCGAGCCGACCTTGACCGCAATTCAGCAGAAGTACGGCAACGACATTCGTATGGTGTGGAAGGACAACCCCCTTCCCTTCCATAACGATGCCGGTCCTGCCGCGCAGTTCACGTCTGAAGCATTCGCCCAAGGCGGCTCTAAGAAGTTCTGGGAAGCCCACGATCTTCTGTTCCAGAATCAGCGCGCGCTCGGTCGTGCAGACCTTGAAGGCTACGCAAAGACGCTTGGCTTGAACGCCAAGAAGGTCGCGACGGCCCTCGACAACAACACGTACAAGGCGAAGATCGACGAAGACATGGCCATCGCACGCGGCCTTGGCGCATCGGGCACGCCTTCGTTCTTCATCAACGGCCGCAGCTTGCGTGGCGCACAGCCGCAGCCCGCATTCGAGAAGGTGATCGACGAGGAGCTTGCCAAGGCCAAGGCCAAGGTTGCTGCTGGTACGCCTAAGGCAGCGCTCTACGACGCCATCATCAAAGATGCGGCCACCAAGCCCGCTGCAGCACCTGCCGCAGCCGAGGCACCTGACGCGAACAAGATCTACGAGATCGCCGACATCAAGAACGCGCCCTTCAAGGGCGGCAAGAACGCCAAGGTCGTGATCCAAGAGTTCAGCGACTTCCAGTGCCCCTTCTGCTCACGCGTCAACCCGACGATGAAGCAGGTCATGGACGAGTACAAAGACAAGGTGCGCGTCGTATGGCGCAACTACCC
>JBKJIA010000532.1:0-9858 GCA_046598735.1 Polyangiales bacterium | reverse complement strand
CCCGCTCGCAAACAACACGCAGGCGAGACCCGCAAGGCTGCACAGACGAACCCAAGACTTGCTCTCGCGTACCTTCATGTCGACTCCTTCATCGGCCCAACATGGCTTTGATTTCGGTCTTCAACTTTTCTTCGTCCGATGCGCGAAACCCCGCGTGCACGTAGCGAATCTTACCTGAGCGATCGACGAGGTAAGAAGATGGCATGGTCGGCGGTGCGTAACGTTTGGCCACATCGTGGCTCTTGTCGTTCACGATCGGGAAGGACAGCGCGAGCTTGTTCTTGGTCAGAAACTCACGCGCGATGCCGGCGTCTTTGTCGATGTTGACGCCCACGATCACAAGCCCGTCTGCCGCGTACGCCTTGTGAAGCTTTTCAAGCACGGGCAATTCTTCTTTACAGGGCGCACACCAGGAGGCCCAAAAGTCGATCAGCACGACCTTACCTTCAAGCTCAGAGAGCTTGAGCGGCTTACCGTTCAGATCGACGAGAGCAATGTCCGGGGCGCCCTGACCGGGCTTCGGGCCATCGGCGCGTGCAGCGACGGGAGAAAAGACCATGGCAAGCGCGAGCATGATGGGCATGAGCGCGCGACCACCGCGCGCAAACGCTGCGACAGAGCTTTTTTTCGAAACCATCAGAACCTCCCAGGCTAGCGTGAGCGTCACAGGACGACCTGCTTTACATGGCCAACCGCCACAGGATCCGTTGGGAGTCGCTGCAGCCTGCCGACTTTGCATGAGCTCGTTGACGCAAGTCGCAAACCAGGCGCAGAAGAGGTCGCATATTCGCTCTCGGCCGGCCATATGGAAGAATCACTCGGAGGCTTTGCAATGAATCGAAGGTGGACTGTGGCTCGTGGATGTTTTCGCACCATCGCCCGCAATCAGGCCAGCTTGCTAGCCTTGCTGAGCCTTACCGTCACGTCGCTCGTTAGCGCGACGGCACGTGCAGAAGGCCTCTCCGACTTGGCCGCGCCGTTCAAACGAGCCCTCGAAGGAGGCAGCACCGGCGCTGCACTAGGCGTGTCGTTTCTGGCCGGCGTTGCGACCTCGCTTACGCCGTGCGTGTATCCGATGATTGCGATCACCGTGAGCGTGTTTGGTGCGCGCAAGGCATCGACTCGCTTCGAAGGCGCTGCCCTTTCTACCGCTTTCGTGGCGGGCATGACGGTCTTGTTCACCACGCTCGGCGTGATCGCAGGCTTGAGCGGCGGCGTGTTTGGCGATGAGCTCGGCAATCCGTGGATCGCAAGCGGCTTGGCCCTGCTGTTCTGCGTGCTCGCGATGTCGATGTTCGGTGCCTTCGAGCTCGCCCTTCCCCATTCGATCACGACCAAGCTCAGTGAGATGGGCGGCATCGGATATAAGGGCGCATTCGTGCTCGGCATGTGCAGCTCGCTCATCGCTGCGCCCTGCGTCGGCCCCGTGCTTGGCCTGTTGCTGCCGTGGATCGGCACCACCGGGAACGTCGGCGTGGGCGCCGCCTGCATGATCGCCTACTCGCTCGGCATGGGCTTACTGTTTTGGGTGGTAGGTACGTTCGCTGTCGCCTTACCCAAGAGCGGACGCTGGATGGAATGGGTCAAGAGCGCCTTTGGTGTGGTCATGCTCGGCTCTGCGCTTTACTTCGTGCGCGCTTGGTTGCCCGGTTACAACAGCATCCAGTCCACCCGCGCACTCACCGCTCTGGCGTTAGGCCTGGTCGTATTCGGCCTCCTACTCGGCGCGGTACACCAAAGCTTCTCAGGCGGAAGTCTGGCTCGCGTACGCAAAGGCGTGGGTGTATTAGCGACCTGCGCAGGCTTACTATTGGCCGTTGGAATCTGGGAGGCTAAGCCCGTTCACGCAGGCTGGGAGCACGACCTCGAAGCTGCGCGCGGCAAAGCCAAGGCCGCTTCGTCGCCGATGCTGATCGATTTCGGCGCCAGCTGGTGCCAAGCCTGCGGCGAGCTCGAACGCCATACTTTCAGCGACAAGAGCGTCCAGGAAGAGGCCTCCCGTTTCGTCAAAGTCAAAGTCGATCTGAGCCCCGGCCAGAATGTCGAACAAGGTAAGAAGTGGCTGGCCGGTTACGGCGCGCGCGGCCTGCCCCTCGTAGTCATTCACGACAGTCAGGGCAAGGAAGCCCTGCGCATCACAGAGTTCATAGAGCCCGCAAAGCTGCGCGAAATGCTCAAAGGGGTGAACTAGGGCTGACGGTATGGAACAAAAATGCCAAGTTTGCGGCATGAATGTCTGGCATCCGGCCCGTACACACAGCGTTTGTTACCGTCCGCTTGGTGTCTCGTTACTTATGCTCTGCCTCATGACCCTAGCTTGCGTCCCCGGGCTGAAGACTCGGTTCGCGGCCGACACGGGCTGCAAAGAAGCCGCAACGGTCGAAGGTATCGGGGCCGGCGGTTACCGAGTCACCGGCTGCGGCGACTCGCGAACGTACGTATGCGCCAAAGATCGGGTCAACGGCAACATCTGCGTCGCGGAGGCCGAGCGTCAACCCGCTCCCCGTTGGCAGCCTCCCCGGCGTGAAAAACCCCAACCCAAGACCGAGCAGGTTGGCGTGTCGCGCAGCGTCAGTCGCGAGGGATACGCGTTGCTCGAGGCGCTGATTCCCGGCAGCACCAGAATCCGGATCGTCGCTGCGCCTGCCCGCGATCGCGAGAACGTCTACTTCTCATTCATCCGCGACGCGGACGAGCCTTACCCAAACCCGTGCGAAGTGAAGTTCGTGGTCAACGGCGAAGCGTCGGCCGCATTCGACGGTGTAAGTAAAGCGTCTGACGATCGGCAGGAGCTGGGCATCAAACTCCCGTTCTCTACCCTTACGGTTCTCGCCAAGGCGCAGCGCGTCGTCGGCTCCGCGTGCGGCCGGCGCTTCGAGCTGACGTCCGATGCAGTGAACGTCATACGACAGCTGAACGTGCGCTTCCGCGAGGAGCTCGCCCTGAGCGGCGAGGCAACTACTGAACCCGTTGCAGACGCTCCCGGCGAAGCGTTGTAGTCGAACCGTAAGGTGCGCTTCAATGGCGCGAACTTACGCCGCTTTGCCGTTCAATCACTTGCGCTGAAGAAAAGCGCTCCCGCCAAGAGTCGAACTTGGGACCTTTCGCTTAGGAAGCGACTGCTCTATCCAACTGAGCTACGGGAGCGAACGGACGCAAACTAGTTCACGCAATCTGGAAGTTCAAGTCAAGATCACCCGCGGAAACACTGTGAAAGACGCACCTTTTTAGCAAGTGTGCTGCCGCGACTGGTATTTCTGCGAACGGCGCGGGCTCAGCCGTACTGCAGGAGCGCGTGGGCGGGTACGCCTAGCTTCGCGACGCCACCCAAGAATGCGAGGTCGATCAGGAAGGCCGCGCCCACCACGATCGCACCCTGCCCTTGCGCAAGTGCGACCGCTGCGCGCGCGGTGCCGCCGGTTGCGATCAGATCGTCCACGATCAACACACGTGCGCCAGCGGACAACGCGTCGCGATGCATCTCGAGCGCATCCGTCCCGTATTCAAGCGCGTATTGCACGCGGTCGGTGGCACGTGGCAGCTTGCCGGGTTTGCGCACGGGCACAAAAGCCGCGCCCAACCGTAAGGCGATCGGCGCCGCGAACATGAAGCCGCGCGCCTCGATGCCGAGCACAGCGTCGATGCCATCGGCCGCAAACGGTTCGGCGAGCATCGCTACGGCATCGTGAAACGCCGCGTGATCCGAGAGAATCGGGGTGATGTCTTTGAACAGGATGCCAGGTTTGGGAAAATCAGGAACATCGCGCACGAGCTGCAAAAGACGTTCGACACGGGGCTCGGTCATGGGATTACAAACTCAGTTTCCGGGCCGGCGCAAAAAGCTGCGACGCCAAAATGTGCCGGCTGCGTAAGCTCCAGCGAAAGCGGCGTGACCGACACATAGCCTTGATCGACTGCCGTGGTATCGGCGCCGTCCGAGGTATCGTGGGAAGACACGGGGCCGCCGATCCAATAGTAAGATCGCCCGCGTGGATCCTGACGCACTTCCACCACATCGATGTAGTCTCGACGCCCAAGACGCGTGGTGCGTACACCCTTGGGCCGGGTGGCAGGGAAATTGATGCTCAACAATACCGGCAAACCCTCAGGTGCCTCCGTGTCGAGCAAGCGCTGCAACATGGGGGTGCATAAGCTGGCGGCGTGAATGGGATCGGCGCCGCGCTCGGCCGAGATCGCAGCCGAGCGAATGCCGCGCAACGCACCCTCGCGCGCCGCGGCAACCGTGCCCGAATAGACGACGTCCATCCCCAGATTGAGACCGTGATTGATGCCGCTCACCACCAAGTCCGGACGGCGAGGCAAGAGGCCACCCAAGTTCAGTGCCACGTACACGCAGTCCGCTGGCGTGCCGTCGACCGCATGAATCTCGGGCGTGAGCTGACGGTGACGCAACGGCTCGGCGAGCGTAATGCGATGACTCGATGCGCTCTGCTCGGTCTCAGGCGCCACCACGAACACCTGGGCCCAACGCTCGAGCTCTTCACGCAACGCGCGCAGCCCCTCGGCATTCACGCCGTCGTCGTTCGACAGCAGGATCACGGGACGCTCGCTCATGTCGGCCTCGCTCCTCGCGTGCGCTGAGAGAAAAAGAAAAACCCGCAGGCCTGGGGGGCCTGCGGGCTAACCTTAGTCGGGGCGACTGGATTCGAACCAGCGACCCCCAGACCCCCAGTCTGGTGCGCTAACCAGGCTGCGCTACGCCCCGAAAGAAACAGCTATCGACTCGAGAGCCCGGGGGCTCAAGAGGGCCGGAGGATACTCGAACATGCGCCCAAGGCAACCTTGGATTGCGCATCGCCCATCATTCCATCGCGACTTCTTCCAAGGCCCCGGCTCACGGCGTGCGGCGTTGAATCAGAACCGTCTTTGCCACGACCGCGGTCACCGTGGCGGTTGCTTTCAGCTGATTGGTCACGTCGATGCCGGGCTTGCGATCGAGCGCGGTCATCAACCCTTGCAGCTCGCTGCGCACCTGAATGAGCTCTGCGCGCAGCATCACTTCACGCGAGGCTCGCTCGTCCAGCGATTCGCCCTTTTGACGCTCGGAGCTCAGCTCTTTGATGCGCTTCTTTGCGCCCGGAATCGTGTAACCCTCGTCGTAAAGCAGCCGGCGAATCAGGCATAAAAGGTCGACGTCCACGCGTCGATACATGCGATGGCTGCCGCGCGTCTTCAGAGGCCGCAGCGCTTGAAACTCGCTTTCCCAATAGCGAAGCACATGGGCTTTGACGCCCACCAGATCGGACACGTCGCCAATCTTGAAGAACTGCTTGTCGGGAAGGCTCACGGTGATCACTGCCAAGCCAAGCTCGAGATACCTAAAGTCATACGCAGAACAAACGTAGCCTCAGCCGTCGCCCTGCGCGCGCAATTGCGGATCGGCCTTATGCGGATTCAACACACCCTTGAGCACCTGGCTTGGCTTGAATGTAAGCACCCGTCGGGCACTGATCGGAATCGGCTCGCCAGTCTGAGGGTTGCGTCCGGTGCGCTGCTTCTTGGCGCGCACAACGAAGTTCCCAAAGCCGGAGATCTTGATCTTCTTTCCGTCGGCCAGGACTTCCTTCATGGCATCGAACACCGCTTCGACAATCTCGGCGGACTCCTTTTTGGAGAACCCGCCGACCTTCTCGTATACGGCATCGATGATCTCAGCCTTGGTCATTCAGGCCTCCTGAACACGCCCGGAATCGCTCATTCATTGTGACCACGTTCGGTTCCACGACACAACCGCAAATAGCCGGTATCGCGGGACAAAGCGGTCGGCCTCACGGATCCCGACAAAACCGGGCCTGCGCAAAGCTCGTAATCCTCCGCACAATACGACTGTCCCGCTAGCGGGTCGAAGCCGCGAAATGGCGCTTCGCTTCGGCTATCACCTGGCTGTGCGCCTCATCCACGCGTGGGTCGGTCAGTGTGGCTTCCGAATCTCGATACGTGACGCGAAACGCCAGGCTCTTCTGTCCGCCACCGATTTGATCGCCGCGATAGAGGTCGAACAGCTCCACGGCTTCGACCAGCGCACCACCCGCCTTGCGCAGAACCTCGGCGACGTTGCCCGCTTGCGTGGCTTCGTCGACTACGATCGCGATATCGCGCGCCGACGCAGGAAAGCGCGGCGTTCCCTTTACCTGCGGCGGCCGATCCGCATGACTGGCGTCGAGCAGCGCATGCACGTCGAGATCCGCGTACACGATCGGCCCCACAAGCTCGAGGCCATCCACCACATCAGGATGCAGCTCGCCGAGCACGCCGATCGCGCGTCCCCCAACGAGGACAGCTGCAACACGACGCGGATGCAACGACGGATGCGCGCCTGCGATCTCATCACTCACCACGGTCTCTACCGAAAGGCGCGTCAGCGGCTTGATGATCGCTTCAAGCAAACCCTTACCATCGAAAAAATCGAGCGCCCCACCCTCGCCTATCCACTCGGCGCGCGTGCCCGCCAGGATCAAACCGAAACGGTAAGGTTGCTCGGGCAACGATTCCTTCGAAGGAATGAACACCCGTGCTAGCTCGAACAGCCCCACGCGCGGCACTTGATGACGCTGTGCGCGCAGGACGTTGGCCGCAAGTCCGGGCAACAGACTCGTGCGCATGACCGAGCGCTCGTCGGACAGCGGGTTGAGCAAACGAACCGCGCCGGTTGAGACACGCGCTTTCTCGAGCTGTTTCGCCGAAACGAACGCGAGATTGACTGCTTCGGTGATACCTACGGCGGCCGCGCGCAATTTCAGGCTGCGCACGAAACGGGTGAGCTGTGTGGTGCCGCCACCGGCTGCCCGCACGATCGGCGTCACCGTAGGAACCTTGTCATAGCCCCACACGCGCACGATCTCTTCGATCAAGTCTTCTTCGCGCGTCAGGTCTGGACGCCAGGTGGGAGCACGCACGCGCAGCTTTTGGCCTTTTTGCACTTCTACTTCGCAGCCCAGCGCTTCAAGGATCGACTGCGGCACATCTTCAGGCAGCGCCACGCCCAACAGGGCCTCGGCGCGCGCCACACGCAACAGGATCTCGCGCGGGGTCACGGGCTGCGGATACACCTCAAGGCCGAGCTGACACGGTAAGCCATGGGCAAGCTCGGCGAGCAGCGACACCACACGCGCAAGCACCCCGGGCACGGCACGCGGATCGACACCGCGCTCAAAACGATGGCTGGCATCCGTATGCAAACCAAGCCTGCGAGACGTGCGCCGCACGCTGCGCGGATCGAAGTATGCGCACTCCACGAGCACGCGTGTGGTGCTTGCAGTCACGCCACTGTGTTCGCCGCCCATCACGCCGGCCACGGCCACAGCGCCTTCGGCATCGCAGATCAGGAGATCGTCTCCGCTAACTTGTCGCACCACACCATCAAGGGTGGTGATGGTTTCGCCTGCACGCGCGGCGCGGACGTCGATACGTCCACCGCGTAGAAGCGCCAAATCGAAGGCATGTGTCGGATAGCCGTACTCGAGCAACACCAAGTTCGTAATGTCGACGACGTTGCTGATCGCGCGCACACCCAACACATGCAGTCGATAGCGCAGCCAAAATGGCGACCCGCCAACTTGCACCTGATCGACGACGCATGCGGCATAACGCGGGCAACGATCTTTATCCGCCACCGTGATGGGCACATCCTGAATCACAGGCTCGGTCGCCTTGGCCGAGAACAGTGCAACCGGTCGCGTCCCCGGATGTCTCTCTGCGGCAGCCGCAAGCCGCTTGGGTTCTCGAATCCGAGGCAACCGTAAGGTCGCATTGAGCAGCGCAGACAGCTCACGTGCCAAACCCACATGCCCTAAACAATCGGGCCGATTGGGCGTGAGCCCGATTTCGAACACCAGATCGTGCAGACCTAACGCTTCACTGACGAGCGTGCCCGGTGCGGCCTTGTTCGCATCGTCGACGACGAAAATGCCATCGCCTTCGCTGCCAATATCGAGCTCGACCTCGGAGCAAATCATGCCCTGCGACACGACACCCGCGAGCTTACGCTCGGCTATCTCCATACCGTTGGGCAACTTCGCACCGAGTTGCGCGTACAACACGCGCTTGCCGGCATCGGGCACATTCGACGCGCCACAAACGACTTCGATTTCGCGCTGACCGTCAAACAGCTTGACTAACGACAACTTGTCGCGATTCGGATGCGGCTGTTTTCCGCGCACTTCCGCGATCACCACGCCCGGCAGGTTGCCGTATTCCTTGACGCTCTCGACCTCGAGCCCCGCCGCCGTGAAGCGCGTCCCCACTTCGTCAGGCGTTGCATCGAACGCGCACAGTTCTTTGAGCCACTTGTAGGAAGCCAACATGATCGTCGTCCTTCAGAACTGCGAGAGCACGCGAATGTCGTTTTCGTAGAGCTGTTTGATGTTGTCGATGCCGTAGCGAAGCATCGCCATGCGATCGACGCCCATCCCGAACGCAAAGCCGCTCACCTTCTCAGGGTCGTAGCCGACATTCTCGAGCACCACGGGATGGATCATCCCGCAGCCGAGTACTTCCATCCAACGTCCGTTGCGATAGATGTCGACCTCGCCACCGGGCTCCACGAACGGGAAATAACTTGGGCGAAAGCGCACCGGCACGTCGCTGCCAAACAGTGCGTGTAAGAAGCGCGTGAGCACGCCTTTCAAATGCGCGAACGTGACGCCCTCATCGACGATGAAGCCTTCGATCTGAAAGAACATGGGCGAATGCGTCGCATCGTCATCGCGACGAAACACTGCGCCAGGTCCCACGACCGCAAGCGGAGGCTTACGCTTCAACATCTCGCGCACCTGAATCGTCGAGGTGTGCGTACGCAAAAGTGCACGACCCGACTGACCGCCTTCATGCGCCACGTAAAAGCTGTCCTGCATATCCGTCGCTGGGTGATCGGGCGGAAAGCCAAGCATGTCGAAGTTGTGCTCATGCAGATCGATCTCGGGACCATCGGCCACATCGAAACCCATCGCCGAGAACACATCGAGCAGCTCGTACGTGACCTGCGTGATCGGATGAAGTCGCCCTATGCGCACGTTGCGACCGGGCAAGCTCGCATCGATCATCGGACCGGAAAGCGCCGCTTCACGGACGGCGCGCAACATCGTTTGAAACCGTGCATCGAACGCCTGCTCGATCTCGGACTTGAGCGCATTCGACAGCTGCCCGAGCGCCTTACGCTTGTCGCCGGGCACATCGCGCATCCGCTTCATCAACGTCGTCAACTCGCCGGACGGGCCGACATAGCGAGCATTGATCTCGCGCAAGCTGTGCTCGTCGACCGCTTTCTCGAATTCCGCGGCGTAGCTGGCTCGCATGTGCGCGAGCCCTGTTTCGAATTCCGTAAGGATGTCTGTCATGGCGCCCCAAACCCCAAAAACAACAAAACCCCGGCGTGACCAATGGTCACCCGGGGCGGAATCCAAACATCAGGCTCTTCAGGCCTGCGCGGAGTCCACCACTGCCTTAAAGGCAGCGGGCTCGCGCAGTGCAAGATCCGCAAGAACGCGGCGATCAAGCTCGATGCCTGCTCCCTTGAGCTTGCCGATCAACTTGCTGTAGCTGACGCCCAACGTGCGAGCGCCGGCGTTGATGCGTGCGATCCAAAGGCGACGGTAGTCGCGCTTCTTCTCTTTACGGTTGCGATAGGCAGATACCCAAGCGTGGCGAACCTGCTCAACGGCATCACCGAACTGACGACCACGACTCAGGTGGAAGCCGCTCGCATGCTTCAGCACACGATTACGACGACGACGAGCCTTGAAACCTCTTTTAGCGCGCGGCATGAAATCTCAATCCTTCCCGAATCAACCGTAAGGCAGCATCTTCAGGATGCGCTTCTCATCGTTGTCATTGACCATG
>JBKJIA010000468.1:0-9026 GCA_046598735.1 Polyangiales bacterium | reverse complement strand
CAGCGCCCGCTGTTCAACGTTGGCTTCTACCGCATCCATCAGCGCACGCTTCAGACGAACGCGTCGGGCGGCACCTGCCAGGAGCTTAGCTCCACCAACCAGATCGGCTGCCTTGCGCACGCCAGCCCCTGCTCGATCGGCTTCGCCGGCCTTGGCGCTGATCAGCAGGACCCCAATAAGATTCTCGAGCTCGGTGCACCGCTTGCGAGCGAAGGCGCCGTGTCTGCCACGGAAGACAACGTCCGCAAGCTCCTCCAAGACTGCACCACCGGTGACTTCGACGCGCGTTACCCCCTGTCGCGCAAGCTCTACCTCAACACCTTGGTAGGCTTCGAGAACGTGACCAACACGCCTCTCATCAACGGCGTTG
Source organism: Polyangiales bacterium (assembly GCA_046598735.1). Lineage (GTDB taxonomy): Bacteria > Myxococcota_A > Polyangia > Polyangiales > DASUME01 > DASUME01. The sequence continues at coordinate 8,656 of JBKJIA010000468.1, read as the reverse complement.
CCACGCAGACGCAAGAAGCCCAGTTCTTGAAGTGCTGGCAGGATCGACGTTTCGTTGACCGCGCAGCGACGCTAGCTGGCTTCATTACGCTTACCGATAAGGACACCGCCGGCTCGTGCTTCAGCCAGGCGCTCCCCTCCGATCCCACCTCGTTCACGACGCCGGCCGCCTGCGACCTGAGCGATGACAACCCCGGCACCGAGATCGAAGCTTGCCCCTGATAGTAAGGTCGCGTCACGGGACGTGGAACAAAGCAAAAAGCTGACGCGCGTCATGTGCGTCGGCTTTTTGCGTGCTGACGCACGCGCCGCCAGCTTGTCCTTTAATGAGAGCACTTCCGCGCGTCGTGGAGGCTTAGTACCGCATTCGGGATTGTCGTCATACGGTGTTCGAATCGACACGGGAGCGTCGTCCCGCTTCCTAGCAGGCACGTAATCGTCACGAATGCGCCAAAATCCGGATGCTAGTTTGCCTGGCGGCTTCCGTGTCGGCGCGGGGACGCAGTGTGGTGACGAGGTGCGTGATGTTGACTCTTCCCAGATTTTTCCGCGTGAGCTTACTGTGTTTGGCAACCGTGCTGCCTGCGTGTGGCGAGGTCGGGTTCAAAGACAGAGTTGTCGACTCCACCACCGATCCCGCTTCGAAGCCAGACGCGGGTATACCCACTGATGGTGCGAGCGCGCCCGATCCCGAAGTGTACTGTGCACCTGCAATCTCCTCGGAGAATCTGCCGCCGCGCGCGAGCGTGTTAGGGGGGCGCAAACAAGCCGCCGCCGGTGTGTTTACGCGCGACCTGTTCGGCCTGTTTCAGTCGCACTGCGGTGCATGTCACGTCGATCAAGGTTTGGGTGATTTCAAGGTTACCCTCAAGAACTTTCCCGAAAAGATCAGCCGTGACGTGGTGGCTCGCGTTCGATCCGACGACGAGAAAGTCTTCATGCCTCCGCGCAGCAGCGCCGGCAAACCATATAGCGAGCGCGGAGCCAGCGATTCTGTCGTCCAGTTTACGAGCTTGCTCGACGCCTGGCTTTCCTCAGGCAGTCCGGCAGACGTCTTCTATCCGACCGGAAGTGCGGGGCCAGGCGGCAAGCCGTTCGCTCTTCCCATCGAAGTCGGGATGGCGATGACCAACCTTGGCAACTGTATTCCTGCCGCACGGATGGTGGGTAGCGACGACGAAAAGAGCGTGGCCCTTGACGCGATGTTCGCCGATGCAACGGCGTTGCCCGAACGCTTGGAAGAAACGGACCTATTGAGCCTTGATTCGGAGGTGCTGGCTCGCCACGGCGTGGTGGCGTTTGCGCCTGGGTATACGCTTTGGGCGGACAACGCGAAGAAAATTCGCATGCTGCGCGTACCGCGCGGAACCTCCCTCAAGTTCGACGCCGCCACGCAGTCCTTCGACGTCCCGCCCAACACGCGTGTCTATAAGACATTCCTTAAGCGGGTCATCGATTACCGCGGCAAGGAAAGCTACCGTAAGATGGAGACGCGAGTCATCGTATCGCGTCCCGACCGCGAGGATGGGACGCCCGCGGCCCTATTCGGAACTTATGTCTGGAACGAAGCCGAGACCGAGGCCGTGTTGCTTCGTGATCCCTTGCGCAATGGCAAACCATTTCGTGATCGCTTGATCAACTACATTACGGATGAGCAAGGCGCGGATATCGTGCTCGCCCAGGGGCCCGCCAACGTACAGGACGAGCTTGAGAGTCACGGTTTTCTGCGCACTTATGCCGTTCCGGGTAGTGCCCGTTGCGTGCACTGTCACATGGGGGCGCCCAACAAGAGCTTCATTCTCGGCCTCACACCGCTGCAACTTCGCCGGCGTCCTAAAGCCGAAGGCGGCGTGCTTGAGCCGGCAGAGCGAGATGAGCTCAATCAACTGCAGCGACTGATCGATTACGGCGTGGTGACTGGCATGGCCTCGCCCGACGAGGTGGTGCTGCTGGAGGATAGTCAGGGTGAGCGTAAGCCGCGCAACCAACATGAGCTCGAGGCTCAGGGGTACATGCTCGGCAACTGCGCCCACTGCCACAACCCGCGCGGTTTTCCCTCTGTCAGCGTTCCCGAGCTGCGCGACGCACTTAATTTTTGGCCCAGTAAAGAAGGCGGAATCTTTCAATTCCCGCTCAATAAGGTGAGTCCGCGTTCCAAACGCGGGGCGGCGTCTGTTCCGATGCCGTACATCTCGCCGTCGCTCTACGACGTGCCAGCCAAGGTTTCATCCGACCCGAGTGCCGCCAAAGCCTATGTGAAACCCGGCTGTGTACCTAACGACTATGGTGCGGCGTCTTGCGTGAAGTACGTATCGGCGCCGTGGCGCAGTCTGATCTATCGCAACGTGGATGCCCCGTTTGCTTATGCGGAAGACTCCGTAATCTTCCCTCATATGCCGATGGACACGCCAGGCTACGACTGCCGCGCGCGGCGTCTGCTAGGCTCTTGGATGGTAAGTATTCCCACGCGTTGGAAATACAGCGGCTACCAAATGGAGATCGCGGAAGCAGATCTGCCAACCCTGCCTGGTCCCGAAGTCTCGACAAAGAAGGTATGGACGAATTTGGCAGAAAACATGCCGATCGGCGACGAGCCGGTACGCGCGGCGGACAAGCTGACTCCGGCAGAAGGACTCATCCCCGCCGACTCTCAACCTTACGTAGAAGTTTTATCCGATGAGGCCGCCTACCCGCTGCGCAAGGGCGATGCGGATCGGAGGGTGCGCGAATTCCAGGCCGGCTCGCGCTACAACGATTGTCCTGACGAGACTCTGAATGTCGTGGACCCCAAGATTGTGCGAGCAGAGAGCAGCGTGCCACGTCCGACCACGGAATGGCCGATGCTGGATAGCAGCGGCGAGCCGATTCTTCAGAGCAGTGGTGAGCCCGTGGCTTACTACAGTTTGGCCGTGCCCGAACGACCTCATTGGACGGACACCGACCTGACCGAAGCACCTGGAGACTGGTTGCCTCGGCGATCAGACTGGGCGGATATATTAGTCAAAAGGGTGCCGGTCACCGGCGAAGAGGAGCGCGTCAAGAATCAGACCCGCGTGATCGAGCTCTTGCAATCCATTCGGGTCGAAGACGCGTTCAAGGCTTACGCGCTATCGGACGTTCCATTCGGGTTCTGGCAAGAGAAGGATGGTTGCGATTTTTCGTCTGTTCCAAGGGCTCAAGCCTTCACGGGAAACCAGCGCCCGCAGTGGTTTGGTGCGCAAGCACCTCAAGATGCGAGGCCGGTGTACCTGCTGTCTCCCGGAGCCATGGTTTTTGGCGCGATTTGCATCAACTGCCATGGCCCGCGCGCCGATTCACAGACTCAGACCGCCTCCGACATCGCCGGCATTACGGGTGGCAAGTCACGCGTCGCTAACTTGCGAGATGGCATCTTCGGCCCGCCGGGCATGCCAGGTGCCAACGTGGAACGCGTGTTCAAGGAGGCGGCCCGAGGGGGGGTAACCTCGGAGGATTGGGCTGCGCGCTACGTGTTGTGGATGGCACTTGGTGGCACGGGCGTCGCGATCCCACCCACCGTGCTCGCAAACATCGCGAGGCTCGGTGTGCTGGGTGTGGAACGGAGCGGGTATACCGAACCACCCAAAGACGCCAACATGCTCGGCGTCGCGCGCCAGTTCTGCGAGAACGTGTTCGCCAGACCCTTTTGGAATTTCAACCCGCAAACTCAGCAAGCACGCACGGATCAAGCAAACGTCGTGTTCTCGAACGGCGACGCAGAGATGTGGATCCAACTGTGCACGCTCGACAATCCCCGCGAGCTGACTGTTGTGACCTACACGCGAGGGCCAGGTGACTCTAAATTCCAGACCGGGCAGGTTCCCATCTATCGGCGGAGCTCCTATCCGGCCGCGGCCCTGGTCGGCGATCCTAGTACGGGTGGCTTCACCAAGGGCATACAGGCCAGCAATCCCGCCCCGTGGTGCGTGGCGCGACCGTCTGATGCCAACGCCTCGACTGCCGCAGACAAGCAGCGCGAAATAGAGGCTTACTGGTCTGCGAGCTTCGGTGCGGCCAGCGAGGTTCCCTTTTGTCCTCCGGGTATCGTCGAGATCGACGCAGACGTCGCCAAGCGCTGGACCACACGTGGGGCGCTCAATGCTGGTAAGGCGGCCTTCGTATACATGAGGGCGTTAGCCAGCGGCAGAGCTTCGACCATCCCTTACGACCGTTGCGATCTGTTGCCGGCGCCGTAGCTCCGGGGCCTGGTCCAACCAGCCTCGATCGCAGCGGGGCTCAGCTTCTTAGTAGGCGAGGGTGGGTAAGGCCGCTCGTACCAGCTCCTTGTCCTTCGTGAGGGTCACATCGCAGTCGACATGCGGCCATCGCAAGCTGCATGGTGGTTCGACGGGTTGGCGGCGCTGTGCTCCCGTGGTCGGTGGTCCCGCTGTCCGGCTGAAGCGGGTACGGGAGGAAATTATGGCGGAAACGATGTGGTTGTGGATCCAGGGCCGCGTTGCAGGTTTACTTATCGCAAGCAAATGCGGCGTCGTGATGGGCGCGAGATCTTGGCACCAGTATGTTGCCCTCCCGCAACGCAGCTGGAGGACCGTCGACCAACAGAGAGGTTCGCGATGAAGCATTGGCTCGCAGTAGGAGTGGGATCGCTGGTTGCGCTCGGGCTTGGCGGGCAGCTGCTCACTGCAACCAACTCGGCGTCGGAGCAGACAGCGATGACGACTGCCAGGGCGGGAGAAGCGGCTGCAGCTCCTGAAGGCCGTCAGCGTCCAGCAGCGCCAGCGGAGACGCTGGTGGCACGGCTGGCACAACTGCGTCGGGGCCTCAACGGGGACCTTGAAGGCACTATCCTCGAGCGGTTGCTCGCGTTGGCCGAAACGGAGCCCGAGACTGCGGTCCGCCTGGCCGCGATGCTGACGGCGGCCGAGGGCCGGGAGCAAGCGCTTCACGAATGCTTGCCGCACTGGCTGAATTCGGACCCGCCCGCGGCGCGCGACTGGCTGCTCGGAGATGCTCAGGGCTTACCCTTCGACCTGATAGGTGTCCTGGCACGAGATACGGCCGCCATCGACCCGCGCCTCGGCTTGCAGGTCACTGACAAGCTTCCTATCGGCGAGCGGGCTTCGCCCATCGGCGAGGTGTTTTCGGCTTGGGCAGCGAAGGATCCAGCGGAAGCATCGCGCATCGCAGAGGAGCTCGGCGCACCCCGCGATCGCGCAGCCGCGGTCCAGGCGGTGGGCAAATTGTGGGCGGAAGGCGACGCCGAAGCGGCGTTCGATTGGGCCGCGCGCGGCGACATGGCGGGTTCCCGGCGCGTCGCGCTCGAGTCTGTCGTCGGCGCATGGGCGCGACGCAAACCTGAAGCCGCCGCGCGATCCGTGGCGACCCTACCCGCAGGTGAAGTGTTCCGCCAGCGCTTGCTCGATCACGTCGCGATGGGTTGGCTCGAAAGCGATCCCGAGGAGGCGCTCGACTGGGCGGATGCCCTTCCGGAGCCGCAAGAGCGGGAGTCGACCGCGACCACCATCCTGTTGCACCTTGCGAGCTCAGCGCCTGAGCGCGCCGCGGCCGAGGCCTATCGGATAAGCGATGGTAAGATGAGTCCACTGGTCGACAAGGTCTTGGTGGCCTGGGCCGCCAGGGACAAGTCGGCAGCAGACGGTTGGGTGCGCAGCCACCGGCTCTCTGCGCTCACCCCTTGAGTGGCTCGGGCCGAGCCTGCGAGAAGCTCAGGGCGGGGTCGGGAGCATGGCTGCTCGCAGCTCAGACTCAAGCGTGCGCACTGGCATGAGCGATCGCTTCTGTTCGGGTAGGCGTGCGATGGCCGCCAGCGCTTGTTCGCGCGCCGTCCGCGCTTCGTCGTTGCGTCCGCCTGCGCGGTCGAGGACGTCGGCCTTCTGGGCGAGCAAGCGCTCGGGGCGCGGCGCCGTGCTGAGCATGACATCGAGACGGGCGAGGGCCGCGTCGTAGCGGCCGAGTGCGATCTCAAGCTCCAGAGCCCCTTGGCTCAACGTCACGATCGCTCCTACCCGCGACAGCGCCGCTTCCAGCGTGATTAGCGCCTGCTCCCTTCGTCCCCCGTGGGTCAGGTTCGCCGCGCGCTCGAGAAAGAGGTCGGGCGTTGGGTCTTCAGTCAGCCCGACCGCGGCGTCGAAGTCCCGTTCCGCCGCGTCGTGAAGTTCGAGCTTCGTCAGAGCCCGTGCGCGCAGCAAGAGCGCCCCCGCGTGACGTGGATGTAGGTCCAGAAAGGTCGATAGAGAAGCGACGGCCGCCTTCGCATCGCCCGACTCGAGCAGGACCCTGCCGCGAGACAGGTGCACCACGTGGAGCTCTGAGTCGAGCGCTTCCGCGCGTGCGTAATCGCGAAGCGCAGCCCTGCGATCGCCATGGGCGCGCTCCAGCTCTCCGCGCTTGTGGTACAGCGCGGCGTTGTTTGGATCCCTCGAAAGGCGTTTGTTGACCGCCTCGATCTGCTCGTGCACGTCCCCGTGGGCGTACGCCGACGATGGCGCGGAGCAATAAAGCACCGCACTCAACCACCATGAGCCGAGCCTGACGCAAGACATAGCCATGGCGCACTCCTATTGATACGTAATGGTAAGCTTGGGTCGTTGGCTTACGGTCCCGTACTCGCTCGAACCCAAGTCAACACCGTCGCTGACCGCGTAGTCGAGCAGGATGAAGCCGTAGTTGCTGGCAGGGCTGCTGACCCAGTTTTGGACCTTGGCGATGCCGGCCGCGTTCAGGGTAACCGTCAGACTGCCCGTCGCGGAACCATTGAGGGTGCCGAGCACCGTGCTCTGTCGATCGGCTCCCCCGTTTGCTCCAGCCGTCTGCCAGTTGACGGAGCTTGTAGCCCGCGACCAGGTCACTTGCCCCTCGGCGAAAGCACGGCTCAGTGCATACAGCTCGTAACTTCCCGTGCTCTTGTCGGAGACCTGCACGGTGAGCTTGACCGCGGTGATCACTTTGTTGCTCGGAATGGAGCTGAGCTCCCAGCGCAACACCGACGAGTAGTCCGGGCTTCCGTCAGCGAGCAGGGTCGTCGCGGTGCCGTAGTTGGTGGTGGGTTGGTCGCTGCGGAGGCTGGCATCGACCATCCCATTGTAGCCAGACGTGCCGTTCTGCAGCGATACGGTCACAGGCGTGCTGCCAGACCCTACGGTGATCGGCACCGCGCTCGAGGTACGCGTGGCGCCCTGGTTGTCCATCGCGACCGCGGTCAGACTGTAAGAGCCTCCCGGCACGCTGGACCAAGCGAAGCTGTAGGGACTCGTTGCGTCGGTGCCAAGCAGATTGCTGCCCGCGTAGAAGGCGACCTGCGTGACCGTGCCATCGCTGTCGGCCGCGTTGGCGTTGATTGTCACCGTGGCGGGGGCTGTATACGATGCGCCGTTCGCCGGGCTCGTGATCGACACCGTGGGCAGCGCATTGGATGAACCGCCCTTGATCAACGTGAAGTAGTCGCGCCGCGCGCCTGCGTTGTCGAGGTACTGCGCGTCGAGTTGGTCCCCGTCGATGTCGATCACCATCGACCCGAGCACGTTGAGGGACACGTACATGGCCGGATGGTTGAGCGAGCCACCCCCCGTCTGGCCCGATGCACCCGCGACGGCGTAGACCGCACCCTGGTTGGGAACGGGTCCGGCGGACTTCTGATAGGCTCCTGAACCGTCCAGGCGGCCGCTGCCGCTGTTGACCTTCATGGCATTGGTAAGGGTGCCGGAGGTCCCATAGTGGCCGTTGAGCAGCATCGAGCGCTCGTAGGCGTGGCTGTGACCACCGAGCACCAGGTCGACACCATGGCCTTCGAGAATCGGCAGCGCATTCTGGCGCATCTCGACGAGCTCTACCTCCGTGTCGGAGTTGTGGGAGCCCTTGGAATAGGGTGGATGGTGAAAGAACGCGACCAGCCAGTCTTTGGTGTTCGCCGATAGGTCGCTGACGAGCCAGGTCAACATCGCGCCATTCACTGCGCGGTTCACATCGTAGGAGTTGAGGCTGACAAAGTGGACGTTTCCATAGTCGAAGGAGTAGTAGGCCTCCGTGCCCGACGCCACACCGCCAGCCTCACCGCTGCGCGGCATAGTGAAAATGCTGTAGTAAGGTCCTGTCTGCGAGGAGGACGACGCAGAGTGTCCGTCGTGGTTACCGAGCGTGGCCCAGACCGGAGACTTGCGCAGCATGGAGCCATACACGTTGAACACGGCACTTTGGTACTCACTATCGGTGCCGTCGTTGTACGCGTTGTCTCCCAGCATGAGCCAGAGGTCGGTGGCCCGTGTGCCTGTGAATGAATAGTAAGCGTCGCGGACAGCATTCTGGTTGGCGCTCGCGGTGCCCGCGTCGCCGACGACCCAAATGCGCGTGGGTTTGGCGGTGGTGGGTGAGGTCACCACGAAGTAGTCCGTTCCGCTCGCGAGCGTCGCGGCGGTGCTGCCCACCGAGTAATAGTATTTGGTATTGGCGGTCAAGCCGGTCAGGCGGAGCTCGTGTTCGGTGGTGCCCGTCGCGTTGCTGACCGTCTGGTTGAGGTTGGAGGCACTGGTACCGTAGCGAACGACGCTGTCGTTACCGCTGCTGGTACGCCAGCGAATGCTGACGGCCGAGGTGCTCGCATTCTGCAGGTACGGACCGCGAGTTAAACTCTGGGCCCCGGCGTGCCTTGCGACGGCCGCGAT
>JBKJIA010000124.1:0-10652 GCA_046598735.1 Polyangiales bacterium | reverse complement strand
GTTGCTGGGAAAGTAGGGCGTCCGGCACTTGGGGCACAGCTGGCGGACCAGGCGCTGGGCGAGCACGGCCATCAGCGACGACGAAATGTGGAAGGGCTGCACGCCCATCTCGACCATGCGCGTAATCGCGCCGGCGGCGTCGTTGGTATGCAACGTGCTGAGCACGAGATGGCCCGTGAGCGAGGCGTGGATGGCGATTTCAGCCGTCTCATGATCGCGGATTTCGCCGACCATGATGATGTCGGGATCCTGGCGCAAGAAGCTGCGCAGGCCCGACGCAAAGGTAAGGCCGATCTTAGGCTGCACCTGCATCTGCCCGATGCCCTTGAGCTCATACTCAACCGGGTCCTCAACGGTCAGAATGTTGACCTCCGGTCGATTCACCTTATTGAGGCAGGCGTAGAGAGTCGTCGTCTTACCAGAGCCCGTGGGGCCCGTGACGAGCACGATCCCGTTCGGCCGTCCGATCAAATGCTCCATGGTCGAGAGCTGATCGGGATCGAAACCGAGATCGGTAAGGTCTAGGAGAATGTTCTCCTTGTCGAGCAAACGCATGACGATGCGCTCACCCTTGGCCGTCGGGATGGTGGAGACGCGGACGTCGATGAGCTTGCCTTGGATCTTTTTCGTGATGCGGCCGTCTTGCGGCAGGCGCTTTTCGGCGATGTTAAGTCCCGCTTCGATCTTCACGCGGCTGACGATCGAGGGCAAAAATCCCTTGTGCGCCTGCTTGACTGGATAGAGCTCGCCATCGATGCGATTGCGCACGATGACTTCTTTGTCCGTGGGCTCGATGTGAATGTCCGAGGCGCGGTCGCGCACGGCATTATAGAAGAGGTTATTGACCCAACGAATGACGGGCGCTTCATCCGTCATGTCGATCAAATCTTGCAGCTCTTCTTCGTCGCCTTTAGTGTCGCTCTCCGAAAGCGCGTTCTCGTCCTTACGCTCGTACACGCGATTGATCGCGCCTTCGATCGCATCACGCGGTGCCGCCACTGCGGTGACGCTTACGCCCAACAGCGCGCGCAAATCATCGAGCGGACCGGTGTCTAGGGGGTTGGATACCGCCACAATCACGATATCCCCATCGCGCCCAATCGGCAGCACGCCATGCTGGCGCGCAAAGTTGATCGGTGTGCGTTCGACCAAATCGCCCGGTACCTGATCGGCCTTGATGTCGAGGATGAACGGTAAGCCCACTTCATCGGCGAGGGCGCGTGCGATCTGAACCTCGTCGGCTAGACGCGAGGCCAGAAGCACGTCGGCTAAACGCGCGCCTTTTTCGTCCGCAATGCGCAACGCTTCCTCGATGCGGTCCGCTGGAACCACGCCGCGCCGGACCAGAATCTCGCCGAGGTACGCTTGTTCCATCACGTTACGGCACCAGGGTGGGGGGCTCAGGTACGGGGGGAGGCGGCATTCCCTCCATCACGGGAGGAGGCGGCGCTTCACCGGTCGCGGCCTCGCCACCTTCGACGACGGTGTCGCTGCTCTGCACCGAGCCACTGTCGCGTGCGCCAAAGCTACCAATGGCAGAGCGAGGCACATGATCAGGCAGCGGTTGTTCCGCGAGTTCGGCCGCCAAAACCTTGTCGATATTGACGCTCTTCATCTGCGTCATGATCTCGGAGACGAGCCCGCGCGTACGCGAGTAGTCAAGCGTGGGGCGATACTCGTGGCTGCCGAACACGAAGTAGCGGTCCATGAACTCCTGACGCTCACGCAGCTTGCGCTCGTAGATGGTGCGCAGGTCTGCTTGGCTGCGCACGACGTAGGGCGTGAGGAACATGAGTAAGTTCTGCTTCGATTTCTCAGTCTTGGTCGAACGGAACAGAAAACCGATCAGGGGGATGTCACCGAGCAGCGGGATCTTCGTCTGCCCACGCTGGATCGAGTCGCGCATCAGACCACCGATCACTACCGTCTGCTGATCGCGCACGACGACCTGAGTCTTGGCCGTGCGGCGATTGATTGGGACAGCACCGACGTTGCCCGCCACTGGCGCGCCGACATCGGAAATTTCTTCGTCGATTTCAAGCCGGATTTCGTCACTTTCGTTGATGTGTGGCGTGATGCGAATGCGCGTTCCGACGTCGCCGCGCGGAACGGAGCCACCGCCCAGGCCGCCCAGGCCGCCGAGTGCTGCAAGGCCTGCCGCACCCTGCGCACCCGCACCGCCTGCTGCGCCGCCGAGCAGGCCGCCTAGGCCGCCCAATGCACTGCCCTGCAACGGCACGTTCGCGCCGATGTTAATTTCGGCCTCTTCGTTATTCAGCGCCAACAAGTGTGGCGTCGCGATCAGGTCGCCTTCGCCAGAGTTGGCGAGCGCGGCCAGGGCCACCCCGAACGAGGGGATGCTCAGACCGGGCGGCCCGCCCTGAATCTGCGGCCCTTGCAGGCCCACGGCCAGACCGCTCAGTGCGTCCTGTCCAGCGCCGGCGCCTGCCGCGCCGACACCAGCGGCCAGCACGCCGAGCCCTCCTGTCCCCGTCGCGGCCGCCCCGAGTTGGCCTCCAGCGTTGTAGCCCCCTGCGCCGAAGGAGCCGTTGGTAGGAAAGTCAGGGATACCGGAAAAGTAAGATGAGCCGAAGGTGCGCTTGTTGTTGACGTCGAGGTTGACGATCACCGCTTCGATGAAGACCTGCCGCCGCTCGGAGTCCAGTCGGTCGATCACGCGCTTGAGCGCCGCGAAATCGTGCAGCGACGACGTGATGACGAGCGAGTTGGTGGGCTTGTGCGAGGTGACCGCGATCTGACCTTCGAACACGGCATCCGCCGAAGGATTGTTACCACCGGCTGCGCCCTTGGCCGCCTTACCACCCGCACTCCCAATCAACGCGGTCAGCGTCTTTGAGATCTCTTCGGAGTCGCCATGCTGCAGGTAATGAACGTGGATGCCACCGTCGCCATCGAGCGGTACATCCAAATGACGAATCAGCTCGAGAATGCGCAGGTAGGCGCCCTCCGTGGCCATGATGATCAGCGAGTTGGTGCGTTCGTCGGGAAGGATGTTGGTGACGCGAAATCCGCCACTACGCGTGCCCACCGTACTAGGCTCTCCGCCGCCAGGTGGGCTCGGTGCACCCGGTACATTCTGTGGCCGAACGCGTGGGGCGGGCGCGGCAGCGCCAGCGGGTCCGGCCTTGGCGCCGATCGGAAAAATCTCGGTTAGGCGCGTGGCAAGCTCGCTCGCGTTCGCATGATGAACGGGCTCGATCCACAACTGCTCGCCCCCGCGCTCGACATCGATGGCACCAATCAAGCGCTGCATGCGGCGGATGTTGGTGCCGGTGTCGGTGATGATTAGCGTATTGGTCGGCGCGTATGCGGTGACGTTGCCTTCCGCGGATTTGAAGCGGGTAAGCAAATTGGCCACGTCCTCGGCGGACACGTTGTTGACGCGCATCAGATGCGTCACAAATCGATCTTCCGACGGTACGTTCTCGTTGATCAGCAGCGGAATCGTTTTCGACTCCACTCCCTGAGATTCAACTACTTTCAGGTAGCGACCCGAGGGTACCAGCGCGAGGCCATTCAGCTCCAGAATCGACAGGAATGCACGGTAAGCTTCGGCGGCGGTCACCTTATTGGGTGCATAGACCGTGGCCTTGATGCTGCGCGTCTTACTGGGAATGATGAACGCCTTACCCGTAATGCTCGAGATAAGACGGACTAAGTCCGTAAGCTCGGCATCCTCCAGGTTGAACGTGATCTTACTTCCCGGGGGGGTGGGCTTGAAGTCGATGCCCGTTTCAAACCGCGGCAGCTCGCCCGGCGCGTTCGAACGTGCGCCGCCCTCCGTAGGGGTGGAAGGTTCGGGCGCCCCAGGCAGCGGGATATTAGGCGTTCCCAGTTTTTTGATCGCATCGCCCGGCCGCGGTCCAAGTGGGAATGGACGTTGGGGAGGGCGATTGACGTCTTGGGCCGAAGCCAAGCTTAAGCCTACGGCCAAGCCCATCGTCACGAGGGTGGCAGCCAAGGCGAGTATCGGCAGGTATCTACGAAGTCTCACGCGCGTCGCTCCTTAATCAAGCAATCGAGAGCCGGTGCGTCATTTCACCGAGTAATCCATGTTTCGTGGCTGCCCTCGCCTCACCATTGCGATCGTGAACTGACCCATTTCACGCAACTTGGTATAGGCCTCGAGGGCGGAATCGGGGCTCGATAGATCGAACCCATTGATCGTGCGCAACACATCGCCGTTTTGAACGCCGAGCCGCCCGAGCAAACTTGAACGGCGAATGCCGTAGACCTTCACGCCGATCACGCGTCCGTTTTCTTCATACGGAATGATGCGCGCAGCACGCATGAGCTCGCTCTGATTGGACAACACCTTGTCGAGCAGCGAGCGCGCCACGGTGTAGTTCGTATCGCTGACCTGCGTGATGCCTTGGGACAGTTCATCTTCGGACAAACCACCTGACGATCCTGGAGGCGGCGGCGCCATGGGCTCGGCAGTTGCTTCGGCCATTGCCGCTGGCGGCTGTCCGGCGACTTCCGGTGGCTTGAACATGGTGATCTGACAGAGCGGCCGCCCGGATGGACGCATGAACACGCGGTGCTCGCGAATGCCCACTACGTCGTGGCCATCGACCTGCATGCCGGAGCGGTAGAGCATGGTCTTGCCGGCCGCTTCGATGGATGCGAACGACAACGCCGGCACTCTCGGTACGACGAACGACGCAACCAATCGCAACGCGCCCTGACACAGCGAAGGCTCGCCATCGGGATCGCGCACGAGCTCGCTTGGAAGCTCTGCGCTTGGCGGGGTCTGATCGACGGGGGGATCCCATTCCATGGCGCCCGTCTGCGAGTCGAAAATGTTGCGCGTGAGCACGGCTTGGGCGAGCTCTTGCGGCGATGGCTCGCGCTCTTCGGGAACCGCGCGCGCAGCTCGCCGAAAGCGCGTGGCCTCGGGTTTCTCCTGCACGGGCAATAGCGACGAAGCCAAAATCTGGGTTGCGCCGCGCGCGCACAACAACGCAGAAACCAATAGCGTGAACAGGATTGCGCCCATGCGCAGAAGCTTCTGTTTTCGCTCGTTGACCATGGTTGGTTTCAGTTCCTCGGGGTTCGCAGAGCAACCCCCGTGCCGCGTGGCAGTTTTCGAGTCATTCAGCGGGTTTTCGCGCGCTTTGTCGCAGCTTTGGACCACGCTGCAAGGCGACCAGCACGGGACATCTTGTCAGCCACCTTCGAAGGCTCCGGCCCGGGCTGGACAAAATGTCACGGAGCCTCGACTAGCCCGTCCTCTTCGCCATCGTCTTTTCGATCGGCGTCGAGCTTGCGGTAGATGGTTCGCGTCGCGATTCCGAGCAGTTGGGCAGCCAAACGTTTGTCGCCGCCGGTGTGCTCGAGCGTAGCGTGAATGACGCGTCGTTCGATCTCTTCCAGCGGCGTGCCGATCGAGAATGCGAGCGAGCGCATGGCGGGCTGCGTGGTCGCGATGGGCTCTGGCAGATCGCTCTCGCGAATGGTGTCATCGGTCGAGAGCACGACTGCGCGCTCGATCACGTTCTCGAGCTCGCGGACGTTCCCGGGCCACGGATAACCTGACAGTCGATCGAGTGCCTCGCGCGTGACCTTGAGTGGCTGTCGGCCATTTTTGCGGCTGTAGATCTCGATGAAATGATCCACGAGCAAAGGCACGTCGTCCGAACGGTCGCGCAGCGGCGGGCAGGTGATGGCGATCACGTTCAGGCGATAGAACAAATCCTCGCGAAAACGCCCCTCGCGAACTTCCTTGGTAAGGTCGCGATTGGTGGCTGCGATCAGGCGAAAATCGGCCTTTTCGGTGCGTCCGCCCAGGGGCTCGTACTCACCCTCTTGCAACACGCGCAGCAGCTTTACTTGGACTTGCTGCGTGAGCTCGCCGATTTCATCGAGGAAGAGTGTGCCGCCGCGCGCCTGCGCAATGCGCCCTTCACGCTTTTGCGAGGCGCCCGTGAACGAGCCCTTTTCGTGGCCGAAGATTTCGGATTCGACGATCGTTTCCGGAAGCGCGGCCAAGTTGACTGCCACGAACTCGCCCTTGCGCTGACTGTGCTCGTGCACACGGCGCGCGATAAGCTCTTTGCCCGTGCCGCTTTCGCCCAGGACCAGCACGTTCGCCGTCGAAGGCGCAGCCTGCGTAGCCACCGCCAGCGCCCGACGCAGCGGCGCCGACGAGCCGACAATGCTCTTGTGCTTGAGCTGCGTGAGCTCGCGCTTGAGGTCGCGATTCTCCGTGACGAGCGCGCGCCGTTCGGCCGCCTTGCGCACGGTCTTCACAATCTGCACGCGCTTGAGCGGCTTCTCCACGAAGTCGTAGGCGCCCTCGCGCATGGCTTGGACGGCGGTTTCGACGGTGCCGTAGGCGGTCATCACGACTGATTCCACATCCGGCGCGACCGTGTTGAGAGCCTTGATCAAGGACACTCCGTCCATGCCGGGCATCATCAAGTCTGTCAGCACCACATGGACGCGGTGCTGGCGGCAAATTTCTAAAGCCTTTTGAGCACTTGTCGCCGTAAGTGCACGCATGCCCTCCCGTTCGAAAATGCGCTGCAGGGATTCGAGGTTGGCCACTTCGTCATCGACGACCAGCACCGTCATGTCTATTTTGTCAGCGCTCATGTCAAGCTGTCTCGCATCGCGACAACATGACTCGGCGCGTGCCGCTTCGTCAAGCCAGTTGGGGGTGAACGGGCTTTCTGGCGAGACGGCGGCGCAGGCGGCCGCGGCGATGGAAGACTTTGTTGCGCCCCAGATGGGGCTGTTCGATGCCGCTCAGAACGCGTTGTAGGGTGGCAGCGAGCTCGGCGCCGAACAGCACGATGCACCAGGTGAGCAGCACCCAGGCCAACAGCAGGGGCACGAATGCGATAGCTCCCCAGAGCAAGTGCAAACCCGACGATAGGTGCGTCGCGTACAAGCCGAAGCCGGCCTTGGCGAGTGCGAGCAAGACACCTGCCGTCAGGGCCCCTGTCAGCGCCGCACGATGACTGATGCGCGCACTTGGGAGCTTACGAAAAATCACGTAGAGGAGCAGCGCGACCGCGAGTGAAGGCGTGAGCACATGATCGAAGGCGAGGGCGCTCCACGGCACGTAACGGACGGTCAGCAGCGAGCCCAACGGCGCGAGTGTAAGCAGGCCGCCCAGTACGAGCAGGCGCCACCAATGATTGCGACGAGATGCCCCGAAAATATCGGAAAGCGCGCCCTCCACCGCATCCACCAACGAAAAGATCACGGGCAAAAGCGCGACTAAACCGACGATGCCGATCGTTCGCAGATCAAGGCCATCGATCAATGGCAACAGGCGATTGACGGCCCCGCCCGCCGACGCCGGTACGTATTGTTCCGCCAAATAACGTAGCAACGCGTCTTGTTGCGAGCTTCCGCCGAGCGCGCGCGTGGCGGCCATGATCACCGCCATCAACGGTACGATGGAGAGCAGCGTATCGAAGGCCAGGGACGAGCCGCGCATGAGCACGTTGTCATGGGCCATCTTGATCCACAGCGCGTGCCAGGTACGCAGCGACCAAAGCGCGCGTCGCCAGTTCCGCCAAGCGACGGAACGCGGAACAGGCATGCGCGATGCACGGAGACTACGGATACTCGGCACGTCGGCCAAGGTGCCGTCTCGCTCCCCAGCCCGCAAGCATTACGTGCGCTTGAGCGAGCCATGGCATCACGAAGCTAGTGGCGAAGCGCACAGGGAGTTACGCTCAACGCGATGCGGGGCGGATCGTTCGTGGTGCTAGCGAGTCTCTGGATCTCGGTGGCGTTGGCTGATGCGAATCAGGCGATTCAGATCGACAAGCATCCGGTCATGCAGGTCGGAGCGCGTGCGATGTTGAGCGTGCAGGTGACTTTGCCCGCGGATGCCGGCGAGCCCGTGCTCTTGACGACCACCAGCGAAGGCGCGGCCCTGGATGTCGTACGTGGACGTTTTTTGCGGCCCGATGCAGACGACCCCAAAGCGCCAACCTTACGGTTTGCAGTTCCGGTCGTGGCGCGGGCGGCAGGTACGGCCATCTTTCGCGTCCACCTGCTCTACTACCGCTGCGCTGCGAGCTGCTTCGCGGTCGAGCAAAACGCTGAAGGTCTGCTCGAAATCGCGCCGTAGGTGACCTCTGAAACCTCGAAGCCGCCGTCAGTCAGCGTAAGGTACCCGTTCCATCGGCTCGCGATTGCCGTGCCAGCGCAGGAGTGATGTCTGAGCTTTGCCGGTGTCGGTGTACTCGATCAGTGCGTACGTTAGCCCGCTCGCTTGGCCGAGGTAACGCAGATCGAGATTGATCATGTCGATCCACGTGCCCGTATTCACGAGCAACTTGCCACCTTTTAGCGTGCGAAAGCGTGGCGCATGGCTGTGTCCCACGATCAACGTGTGGGCACCGCGCACCTTGGCGAGCGCGCGTTCGGCTTGCTCGTCGTAGTTGCCGATGCCGACGATCTCTTCCACCACGAGACTTGGCAGCCTACGAATACGCTCCATCCAGGCGCGGATCGTAAAGATGCGACGCCGTAAATAGTGCACCACACAGTACCAAAGGAACTTGAGCGTAAAGCGCGGCTCGAACAGTAAGCCTCCGAGAATGAAGCGCCGAAATGGCTGCACGCGATCGATGTGCTGCTTGATAAGCTTGGCGGGATTCATGACCTCCAGGATCCACAAGCTGCCCCAGGGCAAGTCCAGGATTTCCACGCCGTCTTTGCGCTTGCGCGTGATGTTGGCGTAGTCGACGCGATGGATGTGCTCGAGCTGATGACCGTGCCGAATCTGAATGCCCTCGGGCAAAAAGTAAGTGTCGCTGCTGGTAATGAAGCGAACGCGCTCGCCCGCTTCGCCCGGCGCCACGTAGCGCTTGAACAGCTCTTGCGGGGCGGGGAACCACATGTCGAGATCGTGATTGCCGGGCAGGTACACGAGCCTGCGTTCGGGTTTGGACAAGAAGCTACGCAAGGCCGCGACAAAACGTGGGTGTCCATCTAGGCACAACCTGAGCTTTTGTTCGGCGATGTCTTGCGTGATCTCGATCGGCCATACGCCATCGATCTGAACTTTGAGCAAATCGAAAATGTCGCCGTTCATGATCAGCTCGATCTGCGTGCCTTCGCCGCACTTCTTGTCGTAGTGCTCGAGCAGCTCGGCAAAGCGCTCGTCGTAATAGAAGTCTTCAAGCGGGTTCAGCTCACCTTCCGGCACGCCCGTGCCGAGATGTAGATCGCTTAAAACCATTCGAATGAGCCGCACGGTGCGCGAAGACCCTCCGCAGATAGTGCCATGTTTTCAAACCGTTTCGTCCCCCTTGCCGAAGGTCGTTCTTGTTCTAGGAATGCGCCGCGGAATGGAGAGCGTTCAAAGCCCTCTGTTGACTAGGGTTAACACTGTTGACCCACGCTCGAAAAAAAGCGACTGTGGATAGCAATAAATGAGACACAAATGTCTCCGATGGAAAATCGGAAACTTTTGATGGCTTCTGGAGGCACGAACATGCTTGCGATGAAGAAGACAGCTTTGATCTGGGCGCTCCTCGGTGCCACGGCCTGTGGCGACGACAAGAAAGATGACGCCGATGCGAACGGTAACGGCAACGGCAACGATGCGGGCAAGATCGAGTGTGGACTCGATTCGCGCAGCAGCTCGGCCAGCGCGGCCACCGGAATCATCAAAGGTAAGGTCACGCTTGGCGCGATGACGATGCCTGGCGGCAACTACGCAGCCAAGGGTGACCTTGCGCTAGCCGTGTTGCCTGCGTTCGAGCCCACGAAGGGCTGTCCCGGCGATCCGGGGGCTCCCAAGCCCGTGGCCAACACGCTTATCCGTTGCGCTGATTTCACGGGTGGTAAGACCGTCGAATACGAGATCCGCGGCGTTCCTCCGCGCGCCGAGCCTTACGTGATCATCCCTTTCCTCGACGTGAACGGAAACGGCATCGACGATGAGTCGTCTGCAGGTCCCGACACTTGCGACTTGCTCGGTTCCGTCTCGCCCCTGCCCGAGGCCACCGTCGCTGCCGCGGGCGACGTAGTGGAATTGGACCTGGAGCTTAGTACTAATGCCGCAATCCTCGGCGTCATCTGTGGGCTTCCTGATTGCAAGTAGTTCGCAATCGTTTTGCAGTTCAAACAAGTTTGGCTTCTTCGAATAGGAGTAGGGCGATGACAAAGTGGAAGATTGGCTTAGTAGTATTAGGTCTCGTGTCAGCAATCGGCTGTGGCGACTCTGGCGGCGGAGGCGAGAGTAATACGACCGCCGGCGCGGACGACGACGGCGGTGGGTCTACGGGTAATACGACGAGCGGGCCGAAGGTAGACGCTGGCGGAAGCACCACGGGCGGCACGGACGCGGGCGGTACTACTGCTGGGTCGACGACGGGTGGCACGGATGCTGGTGGTACGACGGGTGTCGCGGGCACTGGTGCGTGTACTAATGCGGCGGATAAGGCGATCATCGACGCTACTAAGCTGACCACTCTTGGCTGCGAGGGCGCAGCGTGCGCAGGCAAGACCATTGCGAGTGGTGCGGCGGCCCAGACGATGTGTATTGCTACGGAAGCGCCAACGCTCAAGAAGCTCTCGACCGCCTGCCAGAAGTGCTTCGATGCAATCACTTCCTGCGTGCCGAGTAAGTGCGTTAAGTTGCTGGGTGGCGAAGATGC
>JBKJIA010000684.1:0-3131 GCA_046598735.1 Polyangiales bacterium | reverse complement strand
TGTGTTGGCTTCGTCGTGATCGGCACGGGTGAAGTACGGGACGTAGACGTTGCGCTGCATACGGCCTCAGGCGTGCCCCTCGACGAAGACGTATCCACGGCCTCGTACGCCTACGTGCGCGCTTGTACAGACAGTAAGGTACCGTTGGTGTTGAGCACCACTCTGTATGCCGGGCGCGGTGAGCTTACTATCTTGCGCGTGGAAGTCGCGCCGCGTGAGCTTGGCCATCTGCCTGCGTCCATTCCCCTTGCGGTCATGCCCGGGGGCAGGCTCGAGCCTGCGCAAGCGATTGGTGATCTTCCAGAGGAAGGCGAAGTCTCGTCGATGTTGTCGGGCGAGGAAGCACGCCTCGCAGAGCGCGGATACATCTCCGTCGGCCCCCCGGAAGTGATCGATGTTCAGGGTGGCCTGGGCACAACATCCGGCTCGTGGCTTGCAGGGCATTGTTATCGCGTGGTGGCGCACGCGCCGTTTCTGCGCGGCTTGACACTGGAGGTCGACGACCACGTGGGCGAGAGCCGTGTGGCCCGTGAGGTCAATCGTGACTCGGTGGAGCTGGCTTACTGTGCTGAGCGAACTCGGGAGCACCGCATTCGCTTGCGCGTTCGTACCAGTCGAGGTGTCGCGGTGCTGCGTACGTTCGAGCATCCTACTGCAAAGCCGATGCCCCCACCGGCGCAGACTGAGCCTGAGCTTGCCCTGGGCGCGGCGGAAGTTACGCATCAACTGCGAGCACGCGGGTTCGTCAGCGAGCACTTGGGAGATGCCTGGGTGGAGACGCGGACGCCATCACGCTTTGCAGTCACGCTCTCCAAAGGTGAATGTTATGCGGCCGCGGCCGTGTCTGCCCGTGCCATCCCGGTGGATTTGCGCTTTGTGGATCCCAACGGGCACATCCTTTCGCGCACGGAGGGCCGCACCGGCGTAGCGCTGTCTTACGCGTGCGCGCAGCAAGCGGGCCCCCATCAAATCGTGTTGACGAGCCGCGGGCGCGAACAGCGCGTTTCCGCCTGGCTTGGCGTTCCCAATCCCTTACAGCCTCGAGTAAAACCATGATGCGTTGTGTGATTCTGAGTCTCGCGCTGACGGCCTGTGCAACTCGTGCCGTGGCCCCCCAACAACCATCCCCTCTCGAGGGTGCTGACGCAGGGGGTGCGGACATGTTGAGCGAGCGCATGCGCAGCGTGTCGCACGGTATGCAGACGGAAGGCTTTCGCGACGGCGCGAACCTATTGAGCGGCTTTCTTCCCAATGGCGATAGGCGTGCCGAAAAGCTCGCGTTGCCTGCGCATACTTGCGTGGCACTCGTGGCGCTCGCTTCTGCCGGAATGATCGATCTGGACGCGGGCTTGTATACGCGCGAAGGCGACGCGCTGATCGAAGACGACAACGCGGATGCACGTCCTGTGTTGTCGTTGTGCACGGGCGAGCAGGCGCGTGATGTGTACTACACGCTGCATGCTTACCAAGGTGGTGGTGCCTTCGTTGCGCGTTCATTCATGCGCGCCCAGCGTGCGGATGACCGCAGCTTTCCCACGCAAATCGGCGCGCCCAACGGCGCATGGCTTACTATCGTCAAGCGCCTGACGGCGCGCGGCTTCGAAGAGGAAGGTGCTCCGCTAGCGTTCGAGATGGGCGCGGGTGACGCGTTGCGCGTTGCACTGCATACGGAAGCAGCACATTGCTATGCGCTATTGGCCGAAGCAGACGCGGAGCTCGCGGGCACTTCATTGCGTGTGATCGATCTCGAGGGGCATGAGCTTGGTCGCGCATTCGACGACGCTGGCCCGCTAGCCTTGCAGTTTTGTGCACCCAAGACCCAGGACCTTGCGTTGATGATCGACGCCACCGCCGGCCGCGGCGGCGTGCGCGTGTCGCGCTTCAGTGCGACCGAGGAAACCGCAGGCGGTCGCAGCGCACTGTGGTTGGGCGAGCCTCGCGAACGCTGATGCGTCCAAGCGCGCCGCGCTGGGAGCGGGCGACAGCGCCGTGAATAGTAAGGCGAATAGTAAGCCGAACCGTAAGGCGTACCAGCGAGCTCTGTCGGGTTTCTACGCGCGCGGCGGCGCGGCCGCGTCGCTGCGTGGTGTGCTCGGCTTCGCGCCTTTCCGGCCGCTACCTTCGTCCACGTCTTCCGGCTTGCGTTGATGCAAGCGCGCGCGAGATAGAATCGCTTCGCACAAATCACCGAACTCGTAGCCCGCGCCCTTGGCAATCTTGGGCAAGAGCGAAGTCTTGGTCATGCCGGGTAGGGTGTTGACCTCAAGCACGTACTCGTTTTCGCCTTCGGTCACGAGCATGTCCACACGCGTGGCGCCGCTGACATCGAGCGCTTGCACGGCGCGTTCGGCCAGATTGAGCACGCCTTTGTAACGCGTAGGCGAAAGACGCGCGGGAAGATGATACTCGCTGCCGCCCAACTGATACTTGCTCTTGTAGTCGTAGAACGCGGCCTTGGGCACGATCTCGATGGCGCCGAGCGCACGTCCATCGAGCACGCCCACGTGAACCTCGCGGCCCGCCACAAAACGCTCGACCAATGCGTGCTCATCAAACCGTAAGGCTTCGTCGCAACGTGTGTGCAGCTCGCTCATGTTTTCAGCGCGGCCGGCGCCTACGCTCGAGCCCTGGCAACGTGGCTTCACGAATGCGGGAAAGCCGAAGGAGCCGTGTACTTCTTCGAGCTCGTCTAGCTGGTCCGCACGCACCGTATAGTAAGGTGGCGTGGGCACGTTGTAGAGACGGAACAGCTGCTTGGCCTTGAGCTTGTCCATCGCCAGCGCGCTCGCCATCACGCCTGAGCCTGTATACGGAATGCCGCGCAACTCAAGCATGCCTTGTACGCAGCCGTCTTCGCCGTACGTGCCGTGCAGCGCGAGGAATGCGACGTCGATCGGCTGATTGCGCAACGTGACATCGAGCTCCCGGTCGACGAATACTTTCGTGACGTTGTAGCCGCGCTCGGCGAGCGCTTCGTAAATGCCTTCGCCCGTGCGCAGCGACACATCGCTCTCGGCACTCACGCCGCCCATCAGGATTCCGACTCGTTTTGTCTTCACTCAGCCGTCTCCTTGCAAACACTCAAGAGCAGATTTCTGAGACACACAAGCGAGACTCGGGCCAAGCGCGCC
>JBKJIA010000465.1:0-6297 GCA_046598735.1 Polyangiales bacterium | reverse complement strand
GGCGCGATGGTGACGTTGCTGCCTGTGGGCGCACCGCTGACGAGACCGCGCGCTCGGAAGCGACGTACGAAGCTGGCGTTGCACGTCAGGTCCGCGCTGATGGCATTGAGGTCAAGCACATTGACCGTTGTGGCGTCCGCATCCGTACAGCTCCATTCGCCGAAACGGTATCCGGCGGAGTTGGCTGCGCTGAGGTCGACGTTCGTTCCTTCAATCACGGTCGCGACGCAGTTGTTGTCACCTGTGCCAATACATACGGCCGCCGGGCTGCTCGTCACGGTGCCGCCCACGGGCGCGCCGCTGAACGTCACCGTCCGAAGTCGATCAAAGACCGCTGTGCAGTTGGCGTTCGCCGTGATGGTGGCTAGAGGGAGCACGGGATTGGTGCTCGTGGAGCAGCCACTCCAGCGAGCAAAGCGATGGGTGTTCGCGTTGTCAGCGGCTGCGGTCAGCCGTAGCGAGCTACCGTCATCGACATCGCAGCTGTCCGCGTCGCAGACGCTTGTCGGCGCATAGTTGGAGGGTGTGATCGATCCCACCGCCGGATCGGGGAAGTCGATTTTCCAGCGCTGCACGAAAATCGCGGTGCAAGTCGCATTGCCAGTAACCGTAAGGTCGAGCACAGGGTTCGTGCTCGTCGAGCAGCCACTCCAGCTGACGAAGCGATGCGTGCTGGTGTTGTCAGGAGCTGCCGTCAAACGTAGCGAAGTGCCGTTGTCGACGGTGCAGGTGGTCGCGTTGCAGGTGCCCGTTGGCGGCACATTCGAAACCAGAATCGATCCGCCGAGTGGATCAGGGAAGCTTACGTTGTGGCGCGCGACGAAGTTGGCGCTGCAAGTAGCGCTGACGGTGACCTTACTGAGTGTGATGGTCTGAGTCGTGCCTGAACAACCCGCATCGCCTGTCCAGCCCGTGAAGCGGAAGCCGCCCAGTGAAGGCGCAGTCAGCGTCACGTTGCCACCGGCATCGACTACGCAGCCTCCCGCTGCGCAGCTCTTGCCAGGAGAGTTCGAGCTCGCGATCACTTGGCCCGACCCGCCGACGACGTTGCCCGCGATCGAGATGCCCTGCACGTATTGGGCGGTGCATTCGATGTTCGCTGCCACGTCAGTGAGCGCGACCGCGGTGCCGCTCACGCCAGCGCAGCCCGCGCCCGTGAAGCCGGTCAAACGATAGCCGGGCACCGTGCGTGCGCTGAGCACAACGTCGCTGCCTTCATCGACCTCGCACACGCCGGCTGTGCATTGTGCGAAGTCTGCGCTCGAAGTCGCAAGTGGTGCGGGGTTCGTGGGGCTGCCAGCCGCGAGGCCAGTCGCCGTGAAACGCGCCACGTAGTTTGCCGAGCAGCTCACGTTGCCGGTCACCGGCATGATGTCCAACACGGTTGCGCTGCCAACACACGCAGTGTCGCCGCTCCAGCCCGCGAAGCGATAGCCGTCGAGCACCGGCGCCGTTAGTCTGACTTCGCCCTGCTCATCGATCACGCACAGGCCAGCCGTGCATTTCGCAAAGGCGGTATCGCTGTGCACGCTGATGGCCGCGGCGACACCGATTGAAGTCGCGGCGACTTCGAACGTGCGCGCGTAGCTGGCGGTGCAGGTGATGTCGTTTCCGCCCGCCTTTACGAAGACCGTCAGGCCTTCGATATCCGTACACTCAGGCTCGATGAAACCCGCAAAACGATAGCCGCTCAACTCGCTGGCACTGATCAAGACGATGCTGCCCTCGTCGACCACACAGCTTGGTCCGTCACAAGCGGCTGGTTCCGCTTTCGTGCTGGCGGTGATGTCGACGTTTCCCACCGAGCTGCCGCCAGAGACTCTCACGAGCTTGACGTAGTTGGCCGTGCAAACCGTATCCACCTTGACGTCCTCGACCACGATTTCCCAAGCGGAGCTCATCGGGCAGCCTTCGCCCGTCCAGCCCGTGAAGCGATAGCCACCTACCGGCATCGCTCGGAAGGTCACACTACTGCCCGGCCTCAGATCGCAGCGCCGACCCTTACAGTCATCCGTCTCTACTTCGACGTTGGCACCGGGCGTAGCGGACATACCCGCCGCGTTCACGGTCGCCCCGCCATCCCCGATGCTGCCTGTGCCCCCATCGGTCGTCGCGGAGCTTGCGCCCTCGCACAGCCCGTTTTCGCAGCTAAAACCCGAGGGGCAATCACCATCCTCTTCGCAGCTGCCGTCCTGACTGAACTGGCTCTCGCCAGAGCAGCCGGCCAATAAGAACACCAGTGCGGCGAACGCAAAGAGCTTGCTCGTCATCATAGAACCCTTCAGTGCTGAGGCGCGGGGGAGCGCACGCCTATCCCTGCCTGGGTTCCACTACGCTTAAGATCGCGTAATCTCCCCGGGTGCGCGCAGGGTTTACTCCGTTCCGCCGTAGGCGTCGATGAGTGTGTTCGGCAAGACACCGAACTTTGCGATCTGACCATATACAGACACCGCCTGGCGCGCGGTCCGCTTCTTTTGCGGGTCATTGGCATCGACTGCGTACAGACCCATGCGCATGTCCATGCCGTGGTTCCATTCGTAGTTGTCCGTCAGCGTCCAATAGAAGTAGCCGCGAATATCGGCACCATTGGTAATGGCTTCGGAAACAGCCTTGAGATTGCGAACCAAGAAGCGCGGGCCTGCGCCGTTGTCCTTGTCGTCGACGATGCCGTTCTCGGTGATGATCACGGGCAGGTTCAAGTCCCTGTTCGCCCACTTCACAAAGCCCTCGAGCTTGCTGGGATCGTTCGGGATCTCGACGAAGTTCAAAGGGTTAGCCGTGAACAGCGGCGATAGATTCGAGATCACCGGTACGGCAAATCCAAGGCCGGTCACCTGGATGCCGAAATAGTAATTGATACCCAAGTAGTCCATGCGGCCGGCGAGATCTTCGCGTTGCACGGTCTTACGATCGAGCTTGGCGTCGTAGCTGCCGAGCGCCACGGCGTTGAGGAACGCGCGATTCCACAGGTAATCGATGTTGTCGGCCGCTTGCTTATCCAAACCCAAGAGCGAGTTGGGGTCGGCCGGCGTAATCGACACCATCGGGTAGACCACGCCCACGAAGCTGGCCTTACCGTCGCCATCGGCATCGACGGTATCATTGGCCTTGATCGCGTCGTACATGCGGGCGTGAGCGTCGATCAGCGCGTTGAACACGATCTTGGCCGCCGCCGTTTTGAGCGACACCGCCGGAGGATGCGAGCGCTGCTCGCCCGGCTGCACGTAGCCGAACAACATGTTCTGCAGCGGTTCGTTGAGCGTGGCCCACCAGTCAATTTCCTTGCCGAATTCCTTGGCCGTAAAGGCGGTGAATTTGGCGATCTCCTTGAGCGTGCGCTCGCTGTCTACCCAGCCGCGCGGCGAGCACTTGTCCAAGTCTTTGTGGCACCCGACGCTGTCGTGGATCCACGTGGGCAATGCATAGTGATTGAGCGTCACGAGCGGGCGCATGCCGCGAACACTCAGGGCCTTGAGCACATCGTGATAGTGCGTCAGCGCGGCCTTGTCGGCGGCTGCGTACAAGGCGTCAAAGCCTTCGATGTTATCGGTGGCCTGCGGAAAGACGCGGCTCCACTCGATGCTCATGCGCAGACCCTGATTGTGCAGATCGTCATGCGCGCGGATGATGTCCGCTTCGTAGAGTTCCCAAAATCCAGGGCCGACCTTGGCTGGATCTTGACCGTTCAAGTAGGCGTTGCTGTCTTTGATCGTATCGGGCGACGTGGTGAACGCATGCCAGTCCGATTTCGTGTCCGTACACAGCGCAGGACTGAGGGTAGGGCAGCCCATATCTGACTGAAATCCCGCGATCGCCGTACCGAATACGAAGCCCTTGGGGAAAGCCAAACCCTCAGGTGGCTTCTCTGTCATACCGGCGTCGCCACGGACGATAGGAGAGGGGCCTGCGTCGCGGGGCTTGCTCGTTGTGCCGGTGTCCGCTGTGTCGCTCGCATCGGCAGTGCTGATCGGGTTTGCGCTCGCCGAGCCGCCCTCACTTTTCGCCGAGCATCCTGCAATCACGAAACCGAACAAACCGCAACGCAGATATGTGGACGGCGAAAACATGTCGCACTTCTAGCTGCACTGCCTTCGCGGCCGCAAGCGGGGTCTCTCACATCGTGTCTCACCTTTCGGTCTGTACTTCGGTGGGCGTGCGGTTGGGTGCCGCTCGTTTCACCATGGCGCTCGATGATCAAAGAGCTCGCGCGCACTGCCTTGTCCACCGGCTGTCGATTCACGACGCTGCTCGCTCAACACGAAGCAAGGATGGCAGGAAACCTTACCATTCTGTGTTACCACCGCGTCCTGCCAGAAGCTGAAAAAAGCGCCTATTTTGCGCCCGATTTGGTGGTTACTCCGGCCGCCTTTCGCGTGCATTGTGAGACGCTGGCGCGACGCTTTACGGTCATGACTCTGGCCGACGCGTACGAAGCGCTGCGGGCTGGACGGGCGCACGCCAAACCTCTGGTCGCGATTACGTTCGATGACGGCTATCAAGACAACCATCAGTTCGCGGCGCCGGTGTTGGCGCAGGCTGGCTTGCGGGGCACGTTCTTCGCGATCGCGGACCTTGCCAACACATCGAGCTCGCCCTGGTACGACCGCATGGCGCGCGCGATACAGAGTCTGAATGGCCAGGGTCGGGGCGTGGCCGCGGATGGCACCCTTACTGTTGCGGGACCCAGCGCGGCGTCGCCACGGCAAGTGGTCGCCCAAGCCAAGAAGCTAGACAGCGCGCGGCGCGCCAAGTTGGTCGACTCGCTCGTGCAGGCTGCCGGACGCGCAGTAGACGCTGGCGCCGATCGCATGATGACGTGGGACGAGCTCAAAGCGTTGCAGCGCCAGGGCCACGAGATTGGCTCGCACTCGTGCAGCCACGAGATCTTACCGTTGCTCGATGACGCGGCCTTGGCGCTTGAGATCCGCGAGTCGAAGCTCAAGCTCGAAGCCGCCCTCGGCACGCCCGTGCGTACGCTCTGCTATCCCAACGGCGATTACGACGCACGCACGCTGCGCCTCGCCCAGCAGAGCGGCTACCTGTGCGCAGTCACCACGCGCAACGGCGCCAATGAGGGCAGCGCGCCACCTTACGAGCTCAAACGGCGCTTCATCCATGAGGGACGTCTGTCGCGTCCGCTCGGTGGCGCATCAGCCACGCAGTTTCGGGTCGAGATAAGTGGACTTGCCGATCTGGCTTATCGACGCAAAGAACGCGCTGCCCCATGAAAATCGCCTATCTCACCAGTCTGTATCCCGCTGTCTCCCATACCTTTGTCTTGCGCGAAGTGCTGTCGCTGCGCGCGCGCGGTCACGAGGTAGGCACGTTTTCGATTCGCAAGCCCGCCCCCCACGACATCAAGGGCGAAGACGCGCTGCGCGAGCTGGAAACTACGCGTTGGCTCGTGCCCGCAAATGCGACCTCCTACGCCAAAGCGTTTGCGTGGCTCGCGGGGCGCGCAGGCGCGGCCGATGTGCTGGCGCTCGCGCAGGCGGGAGGCGACATGACACCGCGTGATCGCGTGATGTGGTCGATCTACTTCGGCGAAGCCGTGCAACTCGCACACTGGCTCGTGGGCGAAGGGTTTGAGCACCTGCATTGTCACTTCGGCAATACGGGCTCGAATACGGGCATGCTCTCGGCCGCCCTCGCGGGCATTCCGTTCAGCATCACCTGTCACGGCTCCGAGCTTAACGAGCCTGAGAAGTTTCGCCTCGCGCAAAAGACCGAACGCGCTGCGTTCATGGTGTGCGTGAGTAAGTTCGGTAAGGCGCGCTTGATGCAGATCACACAGCCTGCGCTGTGGTCGAAGCTGCAAGTCGTGCGCTGTGGTGTCGAGAACATCGAAGCGAGTCCGCTACCCGTCCACGGTGTGCCCGGACGGATCTTGTGTGTGGCGCGCCTGTCTGGCGAAAAAGCCCATCTCGTGTTGCTCGACGCGTTGGCCGAACTGAAGCAACGCGCTCAACCGTTTTACTGCACGCTGGTGGGCGATGGGCCGATGCGTGAGGACATCGAAGCACGCATCATGGAGCTAGCGTTGTCAGCGCAAGTAACTCTGACGGGATCGCTCGCGCCACCAGCGGTCGCCGAGCAATACAAGAGCCATGACATCGTGGTGCTAGCCAGCTTTTCCGAAGGCGTACCCGTGGTGTTGATGGAAGCGATGGCCCATGGACGTCCGGTCGTGGCCACGCGTGTAGGAGGCATCGCGGAGCTGGTCGCGCACGAACGCACGGGCTTCGTGGTGGCGCCGGGCGACGCGCGCGAGCTTGCCGATGCGCTCGCAACCTTACT